>CBIHOK010000012.1:0-38017 GCA_966211575.1 uncultured Noviherbaspirillum sp. | reverse complement strand
GCGCCGGTGCGCAGGATGCGCGCCACCGCCAGCATCTGCTGTTCGCCGCCGGACAATCGCGTGCCCTGGCTATGGCGACGTTCCTTCAGATTGGGGAATAATTCGTAGATTTCACCGATCGACATGCCCTTGTTTTTCCTGGACACGACCGGCGGCAGCAGCAGGTTTTCCTCCGCCGACAGCGACGAGAAGATGCCGCGCTCTTCCGGACAGTAGCCAATGCCGAGATGCGCTACCCGATGGCTGGACAGCCCGATGGATTCCCTGCCGTCGACCTTAATCGAGCCCTTGCGCGTGCCGGTCAGGCCCATGATCGCGCGCAGCGTGGTGGTGCGGCCGGCGCCGTTGCGGCCCAGCAGCGTCACCACTTCGCCAGGCTGCACCAGCAAGTTGACGTCGTGCAAGATGTGCGATTCGCCATACCAGGCATGCAGCTCCCTGATTTCCAGTGCCGGTACCGCCATCAGTGCGCTCCTTCCAGGGCACCGCCGGCGGTGCCCATGTAGGCTTCCATCACTTGCGGGTCGCGCGACACTTCATCGTAGCTTCCCTCGGCCAGCACCGCACCGCGCTGGAGCACCGAAATCCGGTCGCTGATGCCGGCAATCACGTTCATGTTGTGTTCAACCATCAGTATCGTGCGGCCCGTGGACACTTTCTTGATCAGTTCGGTGACGCGGCTGACGTCCTCGTGGCCCATGCCTTGCGTGGGTTCGTCGAGCAGCATCAGTTCCGGCTCCATCGCCAGCGTGGTGGCGATCTCGAGCGCGCGCTTGCGGCCATACGGCAGATCGACGGTGAGCGTATCCGCGAAACTCTCGAGGTCGACCTCGGCCAGCAGCGCCATTGCCCGCTCCCGCAACCCGGCCAGGCTGCGTTCGCTCTTCCAGAAATAGAACGACGTGCCGAGCTTGCGCTGCAAGCCGATGCGCACGTTTTCCAGCACCGTCAGGTGCGGGAACACCGCGGAAATCTGGAACGAGCGGATGATCCCGCGATGGGCGATCTGCTGCGGCTGAAGCGACGTGATGTCGCGGCCGTTGTAGACGATCTTGCCGCCGCTCGGCACCAGGAATTTCGTCAAAAGATTGAAGAAGGTCGTCTTGCCGGCGCCGTTGGGGCCGATCAGCGCATGGATCGAGCCGCGCATCACCTTGAAATTGACGTCATTGACCGCGACAAATCCCTTGAATCCCTTGGTGAGATTTCGCGTTTCGAGTATCACTTCACTTGCCATTCGTTTTCTCCCGTATTGCCTTATCGCCTGCAGCACAGCGCTCCGGCCGCATTCAGCCGGAAATCGTGGACGTGAGGGTGGAATATCGATACAGACCGAACCGGCCGGCGCCTGCGACACGGAGGGCGCGGTTATCGCGCGACCTGCCCGCGGCGATTCGATCGGTCATGCTGTCTCCCCTTTTTCACGCCGTCGCTCATGCCGGCTGTTGTTTTGCTCAGTCGTCTGTTACAGCGTCATGCCGCCGCAAACCTCGATCACTGCCCCATTGATGTAGCTCGCCTCGTCGGATGCGAGGAATGCGAAGGTGTTGGCAATCTCTTCCGGCTTGCCGAGACGGCCGAGCGGCACCTTTTCTTCCATTGCCCGCACTACCTTCTCAGGCATGTCGCCGAGGATCGAGGTGGCGATGAAACCAGGGCAGACCGCGTTCACGCGAATGCCATGCCGGCCAAGTTCGCGCGCCCAGGTCTTGGCCATGCCGATCACGCCGAACTTGCTCGCCGCGTAATTGGTCTGTCCGAAGTTGCCGTAGATGCCGACGATCGACGACGCGTTCAGGATCACGCCGCCCTTCTGTTCCAGCATCACCTCGACCACTGCCTTGGTGCAGTTGTAGGTTCCCTTGAGATTCACGTCGATGACCCGGTCGAACTGGTCTTCGGTCATCTTCTTGAATTGAGCGTCGGCCACGATGCCGGCGTTATTGACGAGAACGTCGATGCGCCCGTAGCTGCTGAGTGCGCCATTGACCATCGCAGCGACGGTATCGACCTTGGTGACGTCGACCTTGAAGCCGATCGCGCTGCCGCCGCGCAGACGGATTTCGGCAACCGTCTCGGCCACGCTGTCGTCGAGGTCGCATACCACGACCCGGGCGCCTTCGCGCGCGAACTTGAGCGCTGTTGCCTTGCCGATTCCCCGGCTCGCGCCAGTGATCAGCGTTGTCTTGTTTGAAAGTCGCACCTTGCCTCCATTTGATGCCAGTTTTGGCAGCGGCCAGCCTTGACGGATCAGGCGGCTCTTGCCGGCAGCAAACGCAAGGCTCATGCCAGGAGGCACAACTGCTTGATTTAAAAGAGTTTTCCTGTGGAGGTAGCGAAAGAAGAGATTTCCTGCAGCAATTCTGCCAAGAAATATGTGCAGATTTCAGACACAAATTCCGATAATTTTCTCAAGCCATTGAAAAATAAGGGATTTTCAATTTGTCTGTTTTTTATACAGTTGTATTTTAATTGGACACCAGCCGGTAATCGGTGATTTTCTGATACAGGGTCGCGCGTGAAATGCCGAGCATGCGCGCGGCTGAAGCCTTGTTGCCGCCACTTGCCTCCAGGGCCGCACGTATCGTTTTCCGTTCGACCTCGGCCAGCACTTCGGCCAACGGCTTCGGCGGAACTACCTGTTCCGGCAACGTGCCGCCCGCCTGCTGCCGCGTCGGCAAGGCGCGTGCCTCTCCCTCCCCGATCGTCAGGATCGACGCGAAATCTTCGGCATTCAGGCAGATGCTGTCAGTCTCCATGCCGGCCTGCTCCAGCGCGTTGCGCAGTTCGCGCACGTTGCCCGGCCAGCTATACGAGGCAAGGAAGGCCCGCGCCGAAGGCGCCAGTTCGCGCTGAGGCATGCCGGTGCGGGCAGCGATCTGCTCGAGCAGGTGCTCGCATAACGCATCCAGATCCCCCAAGCGTTCGCGCAGGGGCGGCAGCACGATGGGCAGCACATTCAGCCGGTAGTAAAGATCGGAGCGGAACTTGCCGTCGGCAACCAGTTGCTTGAGATCGTGGCTGGTCGCCGCGATCACCCGCACGTCCACCTTGATGATCGTGTTCGAACCGAGCGGCTCGATTTCCTGCTCCTGTAGCACGCGCAACAGCTTGGCCTGCACCTGCAACGGCATGTCGCCGACTTCATCCAGGAATAGCGTGCCGCCATCCGCGATCTTGAACTTGCCGTCACGCCCCTTGCGCTCCGCACCGGTATACGCGCCGGCGGCGACGCCGAAGAATTCCGCTTCCAGCAGGGTTTCCGGCACCGCGGCGATATTGATGCCGACGAACGGTTTGCCGGCGCGGCCGGACGCGGCATGAATTCCATGCGCCAGCAATTCCTTGCCGCTGCCGGTTTCGCCCAATAGCAATACGGTGGTATCGAGTTGCGCGGCACGACGCGCGCGATGCTTCAGTTCGAGCGATACCGGGCTGACGCCGATAAAGCTCGATATCGAATACTTGGTGTGGCGCAGATGGGCCAGCTCCTTCTGCGTGTTGGCCAGCGCCCATTGCAGTTCCGCGAACTTCGAGACCAGCGGCTTCAGCCGCTGCAGGCGATCGTAAAGCGCGAAACCGAGTGCGCCTACCGTGCGCCCTGCTTCATCCTTGAGCGGGATACGCATCACGACCAGCGGCTGGTCGCGGATCATCATGATATCGAGCAGGATCGGCTTTCCGGACCGCACCACTTCCCGCATCCGGCTGTTGGGAATGATCTGCTCGACCTGCTTTCCGAGTGCTTCTTCCTGCGTCTTCAAACCGAGGAAGCTGACATACTTGTCGTTGATCCAGACGATGCTCCCATGATCATCGACCGCTATCGTCCCCTCGCACGAATCGTCGAACAGATCGAGCAGGGATTGCATGCCGACGCGCAGGATGCTGTCCGCATCCCACGGGGTGCCTACCGTTGCTTTCATGTTGTCTCCATCATCCCGACCTGGCGGACGCGCGAACGCCGCCTCCGCGGGGCGTTCTGCGCGCCCTCTACTGTTCGTGGTTCGATACTCTTCAGTTTGCACCGGCGTTTGCAAAACGCTGCCGGCTTACTTCCGCCGCAGGATGAGCGGCAGCACGCTTTTCCCGCAGCCGGCTACCGATCGAAACGAGTCTAACCACTTGCCGTGGGAAGAGTATAGATGCTGGGAAGAAATTTCGTGCAAGACTGCCATGGCGGCCGCGCTACCGAGTGTGAAGCGTACTACGGGGATTTGCGAATCGTCGCCCCTGTGAAATCACAGCGCGCGGCAAACAGTGTTAAAAGGAGGAGTAAAAACCCGCGCGTTCCCGACACGCTTAAGGGCAGGCTAAGCGGCTAAGGTTTCAGCAGTTCGAGGATGCCGCACAATTCCTGGCGCAGCGCTACCGTATCCAGTTCAAGCGGCGGCAGGCCGGCCGCGAGATCGGCGCCGTTGGCAATGCGGTTATCGAGCTTGTTGCGCGCGCCGCTGATGGTGAAGCCCTGCTCGTACAGCAACTCGCGGATGCGACGGATCAGCAGTACTTCATGGTGCTGGTAATAGCGCCGGTTGCCGCGCCGCTTGACCGGTTTCAACTGGGTGAACTCCTGCTCCCAGTAACGCAGCACATGCGGCTTCACGCCGCACAGCTCGCTCACTTCGCCGATCGTGAAATAGCGTTTCGCGGGGATCGGCGGCAGCTGGACTGCCTCCGCCTTGTTCGGTCGTTCAGTCATGAATCAGTCAGGCAACGCGGGCCAGCGGCTTGCGGCTGGCGGTTTCCACCATCCCCTTGAGCTTCTGGCTCGCGTGGAAAGTCACCACGCGGCGCGCCGTAATCGGAATTTCTTCGCCGGTTTTCGGATTGCGCCCCGGCCGCTGCGGCTTGTCGCGCAACTGGAAATTGCCGAAGCCCGACAGCTTGACCGATTCACCGCGTTCCAGCGCATTGCGAATTTCGTCGAAAAAGGTTTCGACCATGTCCTTCGCTTCACGCTTGTTCAAACCGACCTGCTCGAACAACAGTTCGGCCAGTTCGGCCTTGGTCAGCGTGGGCAACTCCTTTTCAGCCTGGGTGCGCGCCTGCGACTCCTGCATTGCGCGATTGAGGTCGGCGGCCAGTACGGACTGAAATTCGGCTGAGTTCACGTCATTCATGGTAGTTGTCCCTGCCCGTTATATTTGCGGCCTACGCACGCAGTCTGGCGCCAAATTGCCTTTCGACAGAGGCGACAAAAGCAGCCATTGCAGCATCCACCTTTTCGTCTTGCAGGGTCGTTTGAGTATCTTGCAAGGTGAAACGGAACGCAAGGCTTTTTTCGTCATTTTCCAAGCCCTTGCCGCGATATTCATCAAATAAAACAACGGCTTGCATGATAGCACAGGCAGGATTTCGCTGACGTTCGGCAAAAAACGCGTCGCTCAATTCTTGCGCGGAAACCGACTGCTTGACCACCAGCGCGATATCGCGCGTGACTGCCGGGAATTTCGAGATTTCCTCGTAGCGCGGCAGCGCTACCGACTGCAGGCCGGCGGCATCGATTTCGAACATCACCGGCGCCAGCGGCAGGTCGTACTTCTGCTGCCAGCGCGGATGCAGCTCGCCGATTACGCCGACCGTGCAGCCGTCAATTTCGATCCGGGCGGTGCGGCCCGGGTGCAGTGCCGGGTGCTGGTCCTTCACGAAACGCGGCCGGCGCGGCGCGAACAGCGCTTCCAGGTCGGCCTTGACATCGAAGAAGTCGACGTTCCGCGTCGGCTGCCCCCACTGCTCTTCCGCCGCCGGGCCATAAGCGATCGCGGCCACCCGCTTCGGCTGGTCGTAACCGGCCACCGACAACGGACCGTCGCCGGTTTCGGGATTGCGCAGGAACACTGCGCCGATCTCGAACACGCGCACCCGATTCAGCTTGCGATTGAGGTTGTAACGCACGTTCGCCACCAGCCCCGCCAGCAGCGACGAGCGCATCACGCTCATCTGGCTCGCGATCGGATTGAGCAGCCGGATCGGCTCGGCATTGGCCGCGAAGTCGGCCTCCCACGCTTCCTCGACGAAGCTGAAATTCACCACTTCCTGGTAATCGGCATCCGCCAGCTTGCGGCGCAGGGCGAACAGCGAGCGCGAAGCCTCCGGTGCAATCCGCATCGTGTTCGGCGCCACCGGGGCCAGCGCCGGAATGTTTTCAAAGCCGTACACGCGCGCGACTTCCTCGATCAGGTCTTCCTCGATCTCGATATCGAAGCGATACGAAGGCGGCGTCACGCGGAACAGCCCTGGCTCCTGCATGAACGGCAGGCGCAGGCGGGTGAAGATATCGGCGATCTGCTCGTCGCTCACCGGAACGCCGAGCACCTTCACCGCGCGCGCGGTGCGCAGCGTGACCGGCTTGCGCTGCGGCAGGTTCACGACATGGTCGTCGACCGGGCCGACGCGGGTATCCTTGCCACCGCAGATTTCGACGATCAGCGCGGTGATGCGCTCGATGTCCTCGACCGTGGTCGCGTAATCGACACCGCGCTCGAAACGGTGCGCGGCATCGGTCGAGAAGTTGTAGCGGCGCGCGCGCCCCTGGATCGCCTCCGGCCACCAGAACGCCGCTTCCAGGTAGATGTTTTGCGTATCCAGCGATACCGCGGTGGAATCGCCGCCCATGATGCCGGCCAGCGATTCGATTTCCTTCTGGTCGGCGATCACGCCCACCCACTCGTCGACTTCGACAGTATTGCCGTTCAACAGCTTGAGCGATTCGCCCGGCTTGCCCCAACGCACGTCGAGCCCGCCGTGGATCTTGTCGAGGTCGAACACATGCGACGGCCGGCCCAGTTCCAGCATCACGTAGTTCGAGATGTCGACCAGCGCCGAGATCGGCCGCTGGCCGCTGCGTTCGAGGCGCTGCTTCATCCATGCCGGCGTCTGCGCGTGCGCATTCAGGCCGCGGATCACGCGCCCGCTGAATCTGCCGCACAGATCGGGCGCTGACACCCGCACCGGCAGCTTTTCCTGCGAATTCACCTCGACCGGCCGGAACGCCGGCGGTTTCAGCTCGGCGCCGGTGAGCGCCGACACCTCGCGCGCCACGCCCAGTACCGACAGGCAGTCCGCCTTGTTCGGCGTCAGCTTGATGGTGAACCTCAGGTCGTTGAGCTGATAGTAGTCGCGGAAGTTCTGGCCTACCGGCGCGTCGGCCGGCAATTCGAGCAGGCCTCCATGGTCGTCCGACAGCTTCAATTCGCGCGCCGAGCACAGCATGCCTTGCGACTCGACGCCACGCAGCTTGCCGATCTTGATCTCGAATGGCTTGCCATCCTCGCCCGGAGGCAGCTTGGCGCCCACCATTGCGCACGGCACTTTCATGTCGGGCCGCACGTTCGGTGCGCCGCAGACGATGTTCAGCAGCGTGCCGGTGCCGGCATCGACCTGGCATACGTTCAGGCGATCGGCATTCGGATGCTTCGCGACTTCCACCACCCGCGCCACCACCACGTTCGAAAACGGCGGGACCACCGGCTCGATCTCTTCCACTTCCAGCCCGGCCATCGTCAGCAGATGCGACAACTCGTCCGACGTCATCTTCGGATCGACCAGCGTGCGCAACCAGTTCTCGGAGAATTGCATGATTAAACCTTCGAATACTCGGTCTCGTTTTCCCCTCGCGCGGCGAAGGGAAATACCATGATTAATTGAATTGCTTCAGGAAGCGCAGGTCGCCTTCGTAGAACAGGCGCAGGTCGTTGATACCGTAGCGCAGCATCGTCAGCCGCTCCAGGCCGGAACCGAACGCGAAGCCGATGTACTGCTCGGGATCCAATCCCATGTTGCGCACCACGGCCGGATGTACCTGGCCGGCTCCCGACACTTCCAGCCAGCGGCCCTTCAGCGGCCCGCTGCCGAATGCGATATCGATCTCGGCCGACGGCTCGGTGAACGGGAAATAGGACGGCCGGAACCGGACCCGCAGGTCATCGGTTTCGAAGAAGGCTTTCACGAAATTCAGGTAAACACCCTTCAGGTCGGCGAAGCTGATGTCGTCGGCAATCCAGAGGCCCTCGACCTGGTGGAACATCGGCGAATGGGTCGCATCGCTGTCGACGCGATAAGTGCGGCCGGGCGCGATCACCTTGATCGGCGGCCGGTTCATGCGCGCATAGCGCACCTGCATCGGGCTGGTATGGGTGCGCAGCAGCAGCGGCTTGCCCTGGGTATCCTTGCCGTCGATGTAAAAGGTGTCCTGCATCGAACGCGCCGGGTGGTTTTCCGGGCTGTTCAGCGCGGTGAAATTGGTCCAGTCGTTTTCGATTTCGGGGCCGTCGGCAACGTCGAAACCGATCGAACGGAAGATTTGCTCGACCCGCTCCCAGCTGCGCATGACCGGATGCATGCCGCCGGTTCCGCGTCCCCGGCCGGGCAGCGTCACGTCGATCGCTTCCGCGTTCAGGCGCGCCTGCATCTGGGCGTTCGCGAGCGCATCGCGGCGCGCGTTCAGCGCGGCTTCGATCTTTTCCTTGGCCGCGTTGATGATCGCGCCGCGGCTCTTGCGCTCTTCCGGAGCCAGCTTGCCCAGCCCCTTCATCTGTTCGGTAATCTGGCCGGTCTTGCCGAGGTAACCGGCTTTCGCGTTTTCCAGCGCGGCGGCGTCTTCGGCATTCGCGAAGTCGGCCTGCGCCTGGGCGACAATCTGGTCGAGGGAGTTCATGCGGCTGGTCCTGCCCGTCAAAAGGAGTGAAAACAACGCGTCAAAATGAAACGGGGCACAGGTGTGCGACCTCTGCCCCGCCTATTGCGGCGCCACCGGACGGCGGCGCCTGCTGTCACTACATTCAAGCAGCGATGCTGGCCTTCACCTGATTGACGATCGCGGCAAATGCCGGCTTGTCCATCACTGCCATGTCGGCCAGGACCTTGCGGTCGAGTTCGATGTTGGCTTTCTTCAGGCCGTTCATGAACACGCTGTAGGTCACGCCGTGCTCGCGCGAAGCCGCGTTGATACGGGTGATCCACAACGCGCGGAACACGCGCTTCTTGTTGCGACGGTCGCGGTATGCATACTGGCCGGCGCGCATGACCGCCTGCTTGGCGATCCGGTAGACGGTGCTGCGGCGACCGCGATAGCCTTTGGCTTGATCGAGGACTTTCTTGTGACGGGCCCGTGCTGTGACCCCACGTTTTACTCGAGGCATGGTAGCTCCTTGTCTGTGAGGTTAAGCGAACGGCATCATCGCGCGAATCGATACCATGTTTGTCTCATGGACATCCACGGCACCGCGCAACTGGCGTTTGTTCTTGGTGGTTTTCTTTGTCAGGATGTGACGCTTGAAGGCTTGACCGCGCTTGACGGTACCGCCCGGACGCACGCGAAAGCGCTTTTTCGCGCTGCTCTTCGTCTTCATTTTCGGCATAGCAAGTTCTGCCCTCTCGGACAGCTCCATTTTTAACATGATTGCAGGTGGCAATACTTCATTGCACTTGGATGCCTGCTTTCACTTGTTTTACGGCGAACTATGTCCGCCGTCATTTGCCGGCACCGCCCAGCGGGCAATACCGGCGAATTCTCGTGCTGCGTCTACTACTTCTTCTTTTTCGGGGCCAGCACCATCACCATCTGGCGCCCTTCCATCTTCGGAAACTGCTCTACCTGGCCAAACGGCTCGAGGTCGCCCTTCAACCGCTCCAGCATTCGCATGCCGATTTCCTGGTGCGCCATTTCGCGCCCGCGGAAACGCAAGGTGATCTTGGTCTTGTCGCCCTCTTCAAGGAACTTGGTCAGATTCCGCAACTTGATGTTGTAATCGCCCTCGTCGGTACCCGGCCGGAATTTGACTTCCTTGACCTGGATGATCTTTTGTTTCAGCTTGGCTTCGTGGGCTTTCTTCTGTTCCTGGTACTTGAACTTTCCATAGTCCATCAGGCGACAGACCGGCGGTTGCGCCGTGGGCGCAATTTCCACCAGATCCACATTGGCTTCTTCCGCAAAGCGGAAGGCTTCGGCCAGCTTGACGATCCCGAGAGGCTCGTTATCGACCCCGGTTAAACGCACTTCAGGCGCGGTAATTTCGCCGTTGATGCGATGCGACTTGTCCGTAGCTATTGCAGTTTCCTTTATAAATCAAATAATTAAGCCGTGCTTCTGCGCTCGGGCATCACCCCGTCAGGCTTTGGCGTCGACCTCTTTGCTGAGTCGCTCCACCAGCGCGTCGACCGGCATCACTCCCAGATCGACGTTGCCCCGCGCACGCACGGCCACTGTGTTCGCATCCCGCTCCTTGTCGCCGACAACGACGATATAAGGCAGCTTCTGAATCGAATGCTCGCGTATTTTATAGGTTATTTTCTCATTGCGCAAATCGACGTTTACCCTAAACCCTTGTTTTTTCAGGTTTTGTGCGACGCCTTGCGCGTAATCAGATTGCGCATCCGAGATATTCAATACGGCAACCTGCACCGGCGCGAGCCACAGCGGCAACGCGCCGGCGTAGTTTTCGATCAGGATGCCGACGAAGCGTTCCAGCGAACCGACGATCGCGCGATGCAGCATCACCGGCACCTTGCGCGTGTTGTCGTCCGCTACGTATTCGGCACCGAGGCGCCCCGGCATCGAAAAGTCGACTTGCATCGTGCCGACCTGCCACGGCCGGCCCAGCGAATCCTTCAGGTGGTACTCGATCTTCGGACCGTAGAACGCACCCTCGCCTGGCAATTCCTCCCAGGCAACGTTGCAGGCACGCAGCGCGGCCCGCAGCGTCTCTTCCGCGCGGTCCCAGGTTTCATCGGAACCGATCCGGTGTTCCGGCCGCAGCGCGATCTTGATCGAAATTTCGGAAAAGCCGAAATCCTTGTAGACCTGCATCGCCTGGGTATGGAAAGCGGTAACCTCGCCCCGGATCTGCTCTTCGGTGCAGAAGATATGGCCGTCGTCCTGGGTAAAGCCGCGCACCCGCATCAGGCCGTGCAACGCACCCGACGGTTCGTTGCGGTGGCATTGGCCGAACTCGCCATAGCGCAGCGGCAGCTCGCGGTAGCTGCGCATGCCGGAATTGTAGATTTGCACATGACCAGGGCAGTTCATCGGCTTCAACGCGTAATTGCGGTTTTCCGACTCGGTCACGAACATGTTTTCTCGGTAGTTTTCCCAGTGGCCGGTCTTTTCCCACAGACCCCGGTCAAGGATCTGCGGCGCTTTCACTTCCTGGTAGCCGTTTTCCTGATAGACGCGGCGCATGTACTGCTCGACCTGCTGCCACACGGTCCACCCTTTCGGGTGCCAGAAAATCAGGCCCGGCGCCTCATCCTGGAAATGGAACAGGTCGAGCGCGCGCCCCAGCTTGCGGTGATCGCGCTTCTCGGCCTCTTCCAGCATGTGCAGGTAGGCTTCCTGTTCGTCCTTGCGCGCCCAGGCGGTGCCGTATACCCGCTGCAGCATCTCGTTCTTCGAGTCGCCTCGCCAATAGGCGCCGGCCAGCTTCATCAGCTTGAACACCTTCAGGCGTCCGGTCGACGGCACGTGCGGGCCGCGGCACAAGTCGGTGAAGCTGCCTTCCGAATACAGCGACACATCCTCGCCCTGCGGAATCGACGCGATGATCTCGGCCTTGTAATTTTCGCCGATGGATTTGAAGTAGGCGACCGCCTCGTCGCGCGGCAGCACCTTGCGCACCACCGGCTCATCCTTCCTGGCCAGTTCGGCCATCTTTTTCTCGATCGCCTGCAAGTCTTCCGGCGTAAACGGGCGCTTGTACGAAAAGTCGTAGTAGAAACCGTTTTCGATGACCGGCCCGATCGTCACCTGGGCATCGGGAAACAGTTCCTTGACAGCGTATGCCAGCAGGTGCGCGGTGGAATGGCGGATCACGTCGACGCCCTCGGCGTCCTTGTCGGTAACGATTGCCAGGTCGGCATCGCGCTCGATCAGGAATGAAGTATCGACCAGCTTGCCATCGACCTTGCCGGCCAGCGCCGCCTTGCCCAGCCCGGGGCCGATGCTGGTGGCGACCTGAGCGACCGTCACCGGCCCATCAAATTGACGTTGCGAACCATCGGGAAGTCGGACTGAAACCATTTCATACTCCTTTGCCGTGCCGGCGGATCGCCGGCGGCTGGTCGGATTTCAAAAAACGCGGACGAAAAAAAACGCGGACCAGCCGCGCTTTTTCACTGCATCGAAACGAAAAAGACCCTCGACTAGCGTCGTACCGGAATTCCTGCCGTGGTAGTTCGCGGTGTCATAACCGGGATGCCTTTCTCGCTCTTGCAAATTTACTGCCGTTTTACCGCTATTCGTTGGTAGGCTCGATTGGACTCGAACCAACGACCCCTACCATGTCAAGGTAGTGCTCTAACCAGCTGAGCTACGAGCCTAAAGAAGCAAGATTATAGCGGCACTTTTTCATTTCCGCTAGTGTTCCCGCAGCAAGTCTGTTGCCAGTTCTTCAGCCATCCGAGACCTTCGCTGGTTCCAGTCCGCGGCCGGTACTCGCAACCGATCCAGCCGTCATAGCCCAGGTCGTCGACCAGTTCGAACAAATAAGAATAATTCAGTTCCCCCAGGTCCGGTTCGTGCCGGTCGGGCACGCCCGCGATCTGCATGTGTCCGATGTTGCCGATATCGCGCCGCAGCGTCATCGCGATATCGCCCTCGGTAATCTGGCAATGATAGAAATCGAACTGCACCGCCAGGTTGGGTGCGCCGAGCTCACGGCAAATGGCCTGCGCCTCGCTTTGACGGGTCAGGAAATAGCCCGGCATGTCTCGCTGGTTGATCGGTTCGATCAGCAGCGTCACGCCCGCACGCTGCGCCTCGCGCGCCGCATAAGCCAGGTTCTCCAGATACACCGCGTGCTGGCGCTCCCGCTCCAGCTTTTCCTGCCGCAAACCGGCCATCACGTGCAGCCTGGTGTTGCCCAGGACAGCGGCGTATTCGAGCGCTTGCGCAATTCCGCGCTGGAACTCGTCCTGCCGCCCGGGCAGCGACGCAATCCCGCGCTCGCCGGCAGACCAGTCGCCGGGCGGCGCATTGAACAGCACTTGCCGCAGGCCGTGATCGCGCAGACGCCGGCCTAATTCGGCGGCTTCGAATGCGTACGGGAAAAGGAATTCGACCGCGTTGAACCCGTCGCTCGCCGCCGCCGCAAAACGGTCGAGGAACTCATGCTCGTTGTACATCAGGCTCAGATTGGCGGCAAATTTCGGCATACGGGATATTCGATCGCTGGCGATAAAAAAATGCGGCGCTATCGCCGCGCGGCTTATTGGCGGCTGACCTCGATCACGTCACCCACCTCGCGGATCACGGAGAGCGCCTTTTGCAACTGGGCGGTAGACGATATCTCGGCGGTGAACGCCATCTTCGCCTGTCCTTTCGCGCTTTGCGTATTCACGCCGATCACGTTGATCTTTTCGCGCGACAGGATTTCCGAGATATCCCGCAGCAACCCTTGCCGGTCGTTCGCCAGGATGAAGATATCGACCGGATAGACGGTTTCCCTGCCGGTTTCCCCCCAGTCGGTCTGGATCACCCGCTCCAGCGCATTTTTCCGCATTTGCGCGAGATTCTTGCAATTTGCGCGGTGTATCGAAACGCCTTTTCCACGGGTGACGAAGCCGACGATCTCGTCCGGCGGCGCCGGCTTGCAGCAGCGCGCCAACTGGGTCATCAGGCCGTCGGTGCCGACCACCAGCACGCCGGAACGGGCGCCCTGCACCACGCTCGATGCACGGCTCTTGTTCGTCACCAGCGCTTCGTCTTCGTTCGGTGTTTTCGGCGGATTCCGCTGCGCGTCGTCTGCATGCAGCATGTGCTCGATGGTGCGCTGGCTGAACTCATCCTTGCCCACCGCGAGAAACAGCTCATCCGGTTTCTGGAAACCCAGTTTGTGCGCCAGGTCTTCCAGTTTGATCGCGGTCTTGCCCTCGCGCTGCAGCGTCTTTTCGACCAGCGCCCGCCCCTGCGTCAACGTCTGCTGCTGCTCGATCGCATTGAACCATGCGCGCACCTTGGAACGGGTGCGCGGGCTGGCGACATATCCGGGACTGAGCCAGTCGCGCGACGGGCCGACCGATGCCGAGGCGCCACCACGCGCGGTGATGATCTCGACCGTCTGGCCGTTCCTGAGCGGCGTGTTCAGCGGCACCATTGCGCCGTCCACCCGTGCGCCGCGGCAGCGATGCCCGATATTGGTATGCAGGTGATACGCGAAATCGATGGGCGTCGCGCCATTCGGTAATTCGATCACGCGGGCCTGTGGTGTCAGTACGTAGATGCGGTCGTCGAGCGAGGCCGACTTCAGCTTCTCCACCCACTCGCGCTGCACGTCCTCCTGTTCGACCATCGCATCGGCCACCTCGCTCTTCCAGGCAAGCAGCTGCCGCAGCCACGCGATCTTTTCATCGTACTTCTGCGCCGAAAAGTTGGAACCGCCGCTTTCCTTGTAGCGCCAGTGGGCCGCCACGCCGTACTCGGCGAAGCGGTGCATCTCCTGGGTGCGGATCTGCACTTCCAGCGGCCGTCCGTCCTCGGCCCTCACCACCGTATGCAGCGACTGGTAACCGTTCGGCTTGGGACGCGAAATGTAGTCGTCGAATTCTTCCGGGATCGGGGTCCAGATGTCGTGCACCAGCCCCAGCACCGCATAGCATGCCTTGATGTCGTCGACGATCACGCGGAATGCACGCACATCGTACAGCTCGGAAAAGTCGAGCGACTTGCCATGCATCTTGTTCCAGATGCTGTAGATATGCTTGGGGCGCCCGAACACTTCGGCGGCGATACCGGCCGCCGCCAGCTCTTTCTTCAGGCGCGCGATCGCCGCACCGACGAAACTCTCGCGCTCGAGCCGCTTCTCCTCCAGCATCTTCGCGATCCGCTTGTAGCCTTGCGGCTCGATGAAGCGAAACGCGAGGTCTTCCAGCTCCCATTTCAATTGCCAGATGCCGAGACGGTTGGCCAACGGCGCATACAGGTCGAAGGTCTGGCGTGCATAGCGGACGGCACGCTCGTCTTCCACCTTCATTTCGGCAAAGTAACGCAGCGTCGTCACCCGCGAAGCCAGGCGCACCAGCACCACCCGCATGTCGGACGCCATCGCCAGCAGCATCTTGCGCAGCGTCTCCAGCTGTTCTCCGGCCTGTTGCGGCACGTTCTTGCCGCGCATGGCTTCCTGCTGGCCGAAAGTCTGCTCGTGCAAACGTATCAACTGGCGAATGCCGCCCACCAGTTGCGCAATCTCGAAGCCGAAGCGTGCCTCGATTCCTTCCGCCGCATCAGGATCCAGCAACGGCAATTCGAACAGCAAACCGGCAATGCGGGTATCCGCATCGGTATTCAGCGACGCCAGCGTAGCTGCGACCGCGCACGCGAATTCGAGCGCATCCTGGCCGGTCGGTACTGCCTTGTCCCGGTACAGCGTTTGCACGAAGGCAAGCGCATTCATCACGCGCGCGCCGTCTTCCGCGCTCAGGCCGGAAGACAATTGCAGCGGGACTTCGCTTTGCGTTACAGCAACGGAAACCATGGGGTACGCATCATCCTTGTGCAGCGGTCACGACCATTTCGATGCGCCAGCCGGGATTGGCCAGCGATGCCTGCACGGTCGCCCGCGGCGGCGCACTCCCGGCTGCCACCCACGCATTCCATGCAGCGTTCATGCCCGCGAAATCGTTCAGGTCGGCGAGAAATATCTGGCACATCAGGATGCGCGACTTGTCGCTGCCGGCCTCGGCCAGCAAGCGATCGATGTGCGCCAGCACCTGGCGCGTCTGTCCGCCGATGTCCTGGCTGGTGTCGTCGGCGACCTGGCCCGCCAGGTACACGGTGCCGTTGTGAATCGCCACTTCGGACAGGGTCTTCCCTACATGCAAACGTTCGATATTCATGAATCCGGTATCCGTCTTGGTGCAGACTAGGACAACAAAAAGTCTTTGATCGGGGCAATCTGATCGGCATGCAACAGCGTAGGCGCATGGCCGACGCCGGCAATTTCTATGCACCGTGCCCTGGGGCCGCGATTGGTCATCGCCTCGGCCACCTCCGGCGACAGCAGATCCGACTCCGCTCCGCGCAACACCAGGGTCGGGCATTTGATAGCATCATATGCCATCCACAGCATTGCTTCCGCCTGGCGCGCGCTTTCCGGCGTGAGCGTCTTCAGCGGGGCCGCGAGTCCAAGATCGTAGTGCCGCTTCCATTGCCCGTTTTCATCCTGGCACAGCACGTCGGCGGCCAGCTTGCGCCATTCCTCGTCGCTGTGCGGCCCGAAAGTCAGCGAAATTTCCTTGATGTAGCGCGCCGCCTCCTCGAACGTCGGAAAACGGACGTCCTGGCCGATATAGTCGCCGATGCGGGACAGCGCGCCCGGATTCAGCGCCGGGCCCACGTCGTTCAGCACCAGCTTGCGGACCGGGCTGTCCTGCAGCGACGCCAGCCCGATTCCGATCAATCCGCCCATCGAGGTACCGAGCCAGTGCACGGTCTCGGCATCGAGCCGTGCCAGCAGAGTTACCATGTCGCTCACGTATTGCGGCAACTGGTAATACTGCGGGTCGCGCAGCCACTGCGAACGGCCGCGCCCAACCACATCGGGGCACACCACCCGGTATTCTCCGCACAACTCGCGCGCCAGGCTGTCGAAATCGTCGGAAACCCGCGTCACGCCATGTACGCAGACCAGTACCTTGCGGTTGTCCGGATCTCCCCATTCCTTGTAGGCCATGCGGTGCAGGCCGGCGGGGGAAAGGCATTGAACGGCTTTGAGTTGAGGGGATGTCATTTTGTCGAGGTTTCCGGTTGTCGCTTGTACATTTTACTGGTCGTTCCGCTTAAAATTCCATTTCGCTCAACCCTGATTACAAATTTCACTTACAGAGGACATCATGCACGCCGCCACTACGCTCCAAGGGAAGACAGCACTGGTCACCGGCTCCACTTCCGGCATCGGATTGGGCATCGCCCGCACCCTGGCGTCCCAGGGCGCGAACATCGTCCTGAACGGCTTTGGCGACAGCAAGGAAATCGAGGCGCTGCAGGCCGATATCCGGGAGAGTTTCGGGGTCGAGGCAGCCTACCACGGTGCCGACATGTCGAAAGCCGCCGAAATCGAAGCAATGATGCGTTTCGCTGCCGAGCGCTTCGGCGCGGTCGACGTGCTGGTCAACAATGCCGGCATCCAGCACGTGGCGAACATCGAGGATTTCCCACCGGAGAAATGGGATGCGATCATCGCCATCAACCTCAGCTCCGCATTCCATACCACGCGACTTGCGCTGCCGGCGATGAAGGCAAGAAACTGGGGGCGGATCCTCAATATCGCCTCGGTGCATGGCCTGGTCGGTTCGGCGCAAAAGTCCGCCTATGTCGCCGCCAAGCATGGCATCGTCGGCTTCACCAAGGTGACCGCGCTGGAAACTGCCCATACCGGCGTGACCTGCAACGCGATCTGCCCCGGCTGGGTGCTGACGCCGCTGGTGCAGAAACAGGTCGACGCCCGTGCCGTGCAGCAAGGCCTTTCCAACGACGAAGCCAAGAAAACCCTGCTGATGGAGAAGCAACCGTCCGGCGAGTTCGTCACGCCCGAGCAACTGGGACAACTGGCGCTGTTCCTGTGCAGCGACGCGGCCTCGCAGGTACGCGGCGTTGCCTGGAACATGGACGGCGGCTGGGTAGCCCAATGACGCAATAACGCGCCAAAGCGGGAGCGCGCGAACCAGGCGCGCCTTGCGCCACTCCATCCGGTTGCGCCGTTCGATATCGGCGAGGAGACGCTCGTGATCCGCACCCTGCGACAACTGGTCCCACTCTGTCTTGCGCCGGCGCTTGCGGCAGCGGCGCCGGCGACCTTGCCGCCCGCCGCAAGCGAAACCGTCACGGTGCAAGTGCCCCCACGAATGGCAAGCCCGCCATTCGACGTGCCGCGCAAACTCCAGGTTCCTCCGGGATTTTCAATACGCGTATTCGCCCGGGTGGAAGGGGCGCGCTTCATGGCTCTCGCTCCCAACGGCGATCTGCTGGTTTCCGATCCCGGCGCCGGCACCATCACGCTGCTGCGTCCTGCCGAAGGCGGACCACGCAAGTTCACGTTCGCGTCGGGCATGCGCCATCCGCACGACATCGTGTTCCATGCCTTGCACGGCAAGACTTATGTGTACGTGGCAGAGTCGGACCGCATCGTGCGTGCCGCATATCTGCCCGGACACACCAGGATCGGCGCCACCCGGACCGTGGTGGATGATCTGCCCGATGCGTCAAGCGAACGCCTGCGCGGCAGCTACGGGCACCAGCTCAAGAACATTGCGCTCAATGGCGACAAGCTATACGTATCGATCGGCTCCAGTTGCAATGTCTGCGCATCCGATACGCGTACCGACCCGGTACGCGCCTCGATCTACGAATACGACGCCGACGGCGGCCATCGCAGGCTGTATGCGCAGGGATTGCGCAATGCCGAAGGCCTTGCATTCGAGCCGGGCACCGGCCGCTTGTGGGCGGTCGTCAACGAACGCGACAACATTGCCTACCCGTTTCACAAGGATTGGGACGATGACGGCAGCGACGATTACGGGAAGGTGATGCAAAGCTACGTGGACGGCCATCCCGCGGAAATGCTCACGCAGGTAAAGGACGGGGGCAACTACGGCTGGCCATTCTGCAACGACGATCCGGACCAGGGCTTGAGCCGGATGCCCTATGAGCGCGACGTCCAGACCAACCCGGACGGCAGCAAGCTCGACTGCGGCAAGATCGATCGCGCCATGCGCGGCCTTCCCGCGCACTCGGCTCCGCTCGGACTCAGTTTCCTGCAGGATTCCGGATTGCCGCCGCCCTACCGCAATGCGCTGGTTACCGCGCTGCATGGCTGCTGGAACTGCAGCAAGCTCAACGGCCACAAAATTGCGCTGTATCCGCTGCAGGCGGACGGCTCTCCCGGCGATGGCATCGATCTTGTTAGCGGCTGGATAAGCGATGCGGTTCACAAGCGCCGCTGGGGGCGTCCGGTCGACGTGATTCCGGACGGGAAAGGCGGGTTGTACATCTCCGACGATTATTCGGGCACCGTGTACCAACTCAGTCCCGTGAAATAAAATACGGCGCCCCGGGGAGCGCCGTATTTGTCCGCAGATCCGCAGGCCTGTTACTGCACTGCGCTCACGTCGAGCGAGGCACCGGTCTTTTCGATCACCTCGGCAATGCTCACGCCGTGCGCAAGCTCCACCAGTTTCAGCCCGGCGTCGGTAACGTCGATCACACCCAAATCGGTAATGACGCGATTGACCACTCCCACCCCGGTCAGCGGCAGCGTGCAGCTCTTCAGCAGCTTGTGCGAAGTCGAACCATCCTTGGCCTTCGCGACGTGTTCCATCAGCACCACCACGCGCCCGACACCGGCCACCAGGTCCATCGCGCCGCCCATGCCCTTGACCATCTTGCCCGGAATCATCCAGTTTGCCAGATCGCCTTTCTCGCTCACCTGCATCGCGCCCAGAATTGCAATATTGATCTTGCCGCCCCGAATCATCGCGAACGAATCGGCCGAGCTGAAGAACGAGGAGCCGCGCAGCGCGGTCACGGTCTGCTTGCCGGCATTGATCAGATCGGGGTCGATTTCGTCTTCGGTCGGGAACGGCCCGATACCCAGCAGTCCGTTTTCCGATTGCAACCATACTTCGATGTCCTTCGGTACGAAGTTGGCGACCAGCGTGGGCAGGCCGATGCCCAGGTTCACGTAGAAGCCATCCTGCAATTCCTGCGCCGCGCGCGCGGCCATTTCATCACGAGTCCATGCCATGTTCGTTCTCCCGCTTATTTTGCACGCGTGGTGCGTTGTTCGATGCGCTTTTCCGGGTTCGGGTTGACCACGATACGGTGCACGAAAATGCCGGGCAGGTGAACCTGGTCGGGCTCGATTTCGCCGGCCTGGACCAACTTCTCCACTTCGACCACCGTGATCTTGCCGGCCATCGCGACGTTCGGATTGAAATTGCGCGCGGTCTTGCGGAATACCAGGTTGCCCACGGTATCGGCCATGTAGGCCTTGACCAGCGACACGTCCGCGACCAGCGAACGCTCCATCACGTAGCGCTCGCCGTCGAACTCGCGCACTTCCTTGCCCTCGGCAACCAGCGTACCGACGCCGGTCTTCGTGAAAAACGCCGGAATGCCGGCGCCGCCGGCGCGCAGCTTTTCCGCCAGCGTGCCCTGCGGGGTAAATTCCAGCTCCAGTTCACCGGCCAGGTACTGGCGCTCGAATTCCTTGTTTTCGCCGACATAGGACGAAATCATTTTCCGGATCTGGCGGGTGGCAAGCAACTGGCCGAGGCCGAAGCCGTCGACGCCCGCGTTGTTGGAGACCGCAGTCAGGCCCTTGACGCCGGAATCGCGCAGCGCAGCGATCAGCGCTTCGGGAATGCCGCACAGGCCGAAGCCGCCCACCGCGATGGTCTGTCCGTCCTTGACGATACCGGCCAGCGCCGCGGCTGCGTCGGGATACACTTTGTTCATTCGTACTCCTCCGTTGCGTTAAAGGACTTTTTTTAACTTACCCGGCAGCATATGATGGTGCCCGGGACCATGCAATACCGTAAAAATACCAAGTTCATTCATGATACAGCGCCCCGCAGAACGTATGAGCGCCCTATTGCCGATCGACTACCAGACCATCTTCCAGCAAGCGCCGGTCGGCATGTGCGTGTCGCGGCACCGGATCATCCAGGCCGGCAACGACGCGCTGGCGAAGATGTTCGGCTATCGTCCGGCCGAACTGACGGGACAGTCGTTCCTGATTCTTTACCCTACCACCGACGAATTCGAGCGTACCGGCGCGCGGATCGTTCCGATCATGAACGCCACCGGGCATTATTCGGACGAGCGCATCATGAAACGCGCGAACGGCGAACTGTTCTGGTGCCACGTAACCGGCCGCTCGCTGACGCACGACGATCCGCACGGCACCGGCATCTGGACCTTCGAGGACTTGAGCGCGAAGCGTCCGGTGACCGCAGAGCTGACCCCGCGCGAGCGCGAAATCGCGGCGTTGCTGGTTGAAGGCAAGACCAGCAAGCTGATCGCGCGCCAGGTCGGACTGAGTCCGCGTACCGTCGAAATGCACCGCGCCAAGCTGATGCGCAAGTTCGCGGCGGCGACGTCAAGCGAACTGGTACACCGGCTTGTCGGCGTGAACCACTGACCCTTCCGGTGCGTCAGCCCGATGCTGCCGCGCCCGCCTGCGGCAGCAATGCGCGCATCCAGTCAGGCAATGGCGCCGATTTCTCCAGAGGGAAATTCACCCATACTATCTTGGCGCCGCCTTCGGCCGAAATCACGTCGGGCTGATCGATGCGCCGGATCTCGTGCACCATTTCGAAACTGGAACGAGCGGGCGCTCCCACATAGGTGCGCACCTCTATGTCCCCCGGAAATTTCAGCTGTCGGATGAACGTGCAATGCGCATTGATGATGACCGGCCCTTCACCCGCGGGGTCGGGTGCGCATCCGGTTTCGACGAACCACTCTATCCGGGCCTGCTCCAGATAACGGAAATAGACGGTGTTGTTGACATGGCCCATCGCATCCATATCGCCCCAGCGTATCGACATGCGCGTGGCATGGACCAGCTTCATCCCCTTCATCGGCCACTCCCGGGCCGGCGCCGCCCGCTCACTGGACACTCATGCCGTCGTCGGCGGTGACGATCGCGCCGTTGATGAAGCGCGACTCTTCGCCGGCCAGCAACAGCAGCAGGCCGTCGAGATCCTCCGGCCGGCCCAGCCGCTTGCGCGGCAGCATGTTGAGCAGCGCCTGGCCCTGTTCGCTCTCGAAATGCTCGCGATTGATTTCGGTCTCGATATAGCCGGGACAGATCGCGTTGACGTTGATGCCGTAACGTCCCCATTCGACCGCCATCGACTTCGTCATGTGCACCACTGCCGCCTTGCTCATGCAGTAGATGCCGATCTTCGGCAACACCCGCAAGCCCGCGACCGAGGCGATGTTGATGATCCGGTGCTGCTTTTTTGGGTCGCCCTTGGCCCGTGCCACCATCCGTTTCGCGACTTCCTGCGCAACGAAAAATGCGCCGCGCTGGTTGGTGTCCATCACGAACGCATAATTCTCCGGCGTGACGTCAAGCAGGCGCTGCGTAGTGGAGACGCCCGAATTGTTGACCAGGATATCGATCGGCCCGGCCTCGGTTTCGGCATGCGCAACCGCCGCCTTGATGCTCGCGTAATCGGTCACGTCGAGCGCCACCACGTGGGCGGCGCCTCCTTCGGCTTCGATCTCGGCGCGCAATTCCTTGAGACGCTCTGTCCGCCGCGAGGCAAGGACCACCTGCGCACCGGCTTTCGCCAACACCTTCGAGAAGCGGGCGCCCAGCCCGCTGGAAGCGCCGGTGACCAGTGCAATTTTTCCTTCAAAATTGAGTTCTATTCCCACCTGGGACTCCTTGTTTTTGCGTGCGATTTATCAATACCGGGCTGCACTTGCCGTTATGATTACATGATTGGGAAATTAGAGCATCCAGAGCTGTTATCGCCCGACTGGCTCGTCGTTGCCGGCCGCCTTGGCTGCGGCACTGCGTTGCGGCGCCTTGCCGTAGCCCCGCTACGGCGCGTTGCCACGCCTTGTTCCGCAACCAATCCGCCTCGGCCTCGACTGATCCAGTCAGGCGATAACAGCTCTAGCAATCTTAAGCAAAATCCACGACAATTAGCACGTTCGTTCGAAAATTTTTCACGGTGACCATCCAATGACGCAAAGCTCCGACATCCTTGAACAATACGGCCCCCGCGAGGCGATGGAATACGATGTCGTCATCGTCGGCGGCGGTCCTGCCGGCCTGTCGGCCGCCATCCGGCTCAAGCAGCTGGCCGCCGAAAAAGGCGGCGACGTGTCGGTCTGCGTGCTGGAAAAAGGCAGCGAGATCGGCGCCCACATCCTGTCCGGCGCCGTGATGGACCCGATTGCCATCGACGAATTGTTCCCGAACTGGAAAGAACTGGGCGCGCCGCTGAACACGCCGGTCACCGAAGACCGCTTCCTGTTTCTCACCGAAACCCGGGCCGTCAAGACGCCCAGCTGGCTGTTGCCGGCCTGCTTCCAGAATCACGGCAATTATGTGATCTCGCTGGCCAACGTGGTGCGCTGGCTGGGGCAGCAGGCGGAAGCGCTGGGCGTGGAGATTTTCCCCGGCTTTCCGGCCGCGGAAATCCTGTACAACGACGACGGTTCGGTCAAGGGCGTCGCCACCGGTAACATGGGGGTCGACCGCCACGGCCAGCCGACCGCCTCGTTCCAGCTCGGCATGGAACTGCACGCGAAGTACACGCTGTTCGCCGAAGGCTCGCGCGGCCATCTGGGCAAGCAGCTGATGGCGAAATTCGACCTGAATCGGGGCCGCGATCCGCAGACTTACGCAATCGGCATCAAGGAGCTGTGGGAAATCGACCCGAAGATGCATCAGCCGGGCCTGGTCGTGCACACTGCCGGCTGGCCGCTGAACGCCAATACCTACGGGGGCTCCTTCCTGTACCACCTGGAAAACAACCAGGTGGCGGTCGGCTACGTAGTCGGCCTCGCCTACGAAAATCCCTACTTGTCTCCATACGAGGAATTCCAGCGCTACAAGACGCATCCGGAAATCCGCAAATTCTTTGAAGGCGGCAAGCGGATCTCTTACGGCGCACGGGCCATTACCGCCGGCGGCCTGCAATCGCTGCCGAAGCTGACCTTCCCGGGCGGCGCACTGCTGGGCTGCGACGCGGGTTTCCTGAACGCGTCGCGCATCAAGGGCAGCCATGCGGCAATGAAGACCGGGACGATGGCGGCCGACGCCGTATTCGCCGCGCTGGCAGCGAATCGCCAAGCCGACGAGCTGACTGCATACACACAGGCATTCGAACAATCCTGGCTACACGAGGAACTGCACAAGGCGCGCAACTTCAAGCCATGGATGAGCAAGGGGCTGTACACCGGCACGCTGATGGTCGGCATCGACCAGATCGTATTCGGCGGCAAGGCGCCGTGGACTCTGCATCATCAGCATGCGGACCATGAGTGCCTGAAACCGGCGTCGAATTTCGAGCCGATCAAATATCCGAAGCCGGACGGCAAGCTGACCTTCGACCGGCTGTCGTCGGTATTCATTTCGAACACGAACCATGGCGAGGACCAGCCGGTGCACCTGACGCTGAAGGATCCGAGCGTACCGACCCGGATCAACCTGCCGATCTATGCCGGACCCGAGCAACGCTACTGCCCGGCCGGCGTGTATGAATTCGTGGAAGCCGAAGGCGGCGGCGAACGGCTGCAGATCAATGCGCAGAACTGCGTGCACTGCAAGACCTGCGACATCAAGGACCCGACGCAGAATATCGTCTGGGTGACGCCGGAAGGCGGCGGCGGACCAAACTATCCGAACATGTAGGACATACCCATGCTCCTCCGGCATCGCGCCATGCGCCGTGCCGGGCCCATAAAAAAAGCCGCTTGCGCGGCTTTTTTTATCGTCCGGACATAAAACTCAGGCTTGCTCGCCCTGCACCGAGACGTTGAGATCGATCACGACGTCGGTATGCAGCGCGACCGAAACCGGATGCTCGCCGACCGTCTTGATCAGGCCTTGCGGCAGGCGCACCTGCGACTTGTCAACCTGCACACCCTGCTTGCTGATCGCCTGCGCGATGTCGGCATTGGTGACCGAACCGAACAGGCGGCCATCGACGCCCGCCTTTTGCGCGATCTGGATCGTCACGCCGCCCAGCTTCTCGGCCTCGGCCTGCGCCGCCGCCAGCTTCTCGGCTGCCGCCTTTTCCAGCTCGGCGCGCTTCGCTTCGAAATCGGCCAGCGCGGTAGCGGTGGCGCGGCGCGCCTTGCGCTGCGGGATCAGGAAGTTGCGTGCATAACCGTCCTTGACGCGGACGATTTCACCCAGGTTGCCTAGGTTGACGACTTTTTCCAACAGAATGACTTGCATGTTTTTCTCCTATTCCTTCAGTCGTCAATCAGGCGTTGTGCAGATCGGTGTACGGCAGCAGCGCCAGATAACGGGCGCGCTTGATCGCGGTATCGACCTGGCGCTGGTAGTGCGCCTTGGTGCCGGTCAGGCGGGCCGGCATGATCTTGCCGTTCTCCTGGACGAAATCCTTCAGGGTGTCGACGTCCTTGTAGTCGACCTGTTCGACGCCGGCTGCGGTGAAGCGGCAGAATTTCTTGCGCTTGAACAGCGGGTTCTGCTGCTGGCGACGTTGCTTGAGTTTGCTCTTGTCGAATTTTTTACCAAATGCCATTTTCGGCTCCTGTATCTGCTAATGATCTGATGAACACGCCTCGAAGTCCGTCACGTGGAACACGAGGCTCTTGCTGTTGCGGCTCTTGCGCGCCAGAAAACCGGTGAAGCGAAACGCCTGTCCCAATGCCGCCTGATTGAATCTTCCCGAAATCTCGCCTGCAGCCAGCGCGGCGACGTCGAATTCAATCTGGCGCGGGATGCCTGCCTCCAGCTGCTCCGAACTGTGCGTCAGCCGGGCCGACACGATCGGAATGCCTGCCGGCGTATAGCGCATCACGTCGCGCTCGGCAATGCAGGCAATCAGCTGTAGCTGGTTCACACTCCCGGCGCTGCAATCAGGACGCGGCTGCCTCGCTGCGCTGCGACTTGGCTGCGTCTTCTTTCTGCACCGATTTCATCATCGGCGACGGGCCGGTTTCGGCCTTCTTCATCTTGACGGTCAGGTGGCGCAGCACCGCGTCATTGAATTTGAAGCCGGTTTCGATTTCGGCGAGGGTTTCGCTGTCGCACTCGATGTTCATGCAGACGTAGTGAGCCTTGGCAAGCTTCTGGATCATGTAGGCCATCTGGCGACGACCCCAGTCTTCCACCCGGTGCACCTTGCCGTTGCGGGCGGTGACGATACCCTTGTAGCGCTCGATCATTGCGGGCACTTGCTCGCTCTGATCCGGATGGACGATGAATACGATTTCATAATGACGCATGTAATCTCCTTTTGGACGGATTGAAAAATCGCCCACCCCGGCGTCAACACGAGTGTGGGAAGAGGAAAGCCCGCGATTATAACCGGGAAACAGTAAAATCTCAATTGTTTCAAGCGTTTAATCCCGGACGGGCCATTGCATCAGGACGGGCGAAGGCACGATGAGCGGAAGTGTCGGCCAGAAATATTTCCGGGCAATTCCGGAGATCGATGATGGAGACCGGTTCACGTACCCGCTGAAAGCCGATGCGAACCAGGCATTTTGCGCGGATTCATGGAATTTGCTTGCGCTGCGCCCGAAGCTGTATAAAAATACAGGCTGTCTATATCCACAGCCGCAGCATGTTGCGCCCGTCATGATCAAACTGACCGCCCGCCAGGAAGAGATCCTGAACCTGATCCGGGAAGCCATCGAGAACACCGGCTTCCCTCCCACTCGCGCCGAAATTGCCGCCGAGCTTGGATTTCGCTCCGCGAATGCCGCCGAGGAGCATTTGCAGGCGCTCGCACGCAAGGGAGCTATCGAAATATCGCCCGGCACTTCGCGCGGCATCCGCCTGCGCACCCCGAACGGCGAGCGCAACATTGCGCGCCCGCAGACACGGCAGATGGCGTTGCCGCATCCGGCCTTGATGCAGCTGAGCCTGCCGTTGGTAGGCCGGGTCGCGGCGGGCTCGCCGATCCTCGCCCAGGAACATATCGAAGCAACGTACAGCGTCGACCCTTCGCTGTTCTCGGCCAAACCGGATTACCTGCTGAAAGTGCGCGGGCTGTCGATGCGCGATGCCGGCATCCTCGACGGCGATCTGATCGCCGTCAAGAAGGTCGATGGAGCAAAAAACGGACAGATCGTGGTGGCCAGACTCGGCGATGAAGTGACGGTGAAACGTTATCGCAAATCCGGCCCGGTGATCGAACTGCTGCCCGAAAACCCGGACTTCGAACCGATCCGGGTCGAACCCGAGCGTGACGAATTCGCGCTCGAAGGCTTGGCCGTGGGGCTTCTGCGGGCCTGGGGCTGAACTCTCCAACACCTCCGAGAATCGGCTCATGGAAGCCGCGCCGAAACGGCGATGCGGCGGTAATGCCCGGGAATGATCCCGGCACCGCTCAATCGCCTCGATTGCGCAGAATGTGATGGGCAATTCCGCGCAGGATATTCACTTCCTCGGTTTCCAATCCGGTGCGGGAAAACAGGCGGCGCAAGCGCGGCATCAACTTTTTCGGATTGTCGGGATCAAGAAAGCCGATTCCGACCAGTGCCTGCTCCAGGTGCGCGTACATGCCCTCAATCTGGTCGATGCTCGCCGCCACGCCCTGGAAGCCGGCAACCGCCGGCTGCGCCGCCTCGGAGGCGGCAAGACGGCATTCATACGCAAGCACCTGCACTGCCTGCGCCAGGTTCAGCGAAGAATACGACGGATTGGCAGGAATGTTGATCAGCACATTACACTTCTCCACCACCTCGTTCGGCAATCCGTAACGCTCGCTGCCGAACACCAGTGCCGCGTCGAGGCTGGCGTCGGCCGCCAGTTGCCGGGCCAATGCGCGCGGGGTCACGACCGGCGGCGAAAACTCGCGCAGGCGGGCCGACAGCGCAGCGGCAAAATTACAGCCGGCCAGAGCTTCTTCGATAGTCGCCGCAACCTGCGCGCTTTCCAGGACATCCTGCGCGCCACTGGCGAATGCGATCGCCTCCTCCTGGCGCGCCGCATCCGCGAAACGCGGATTCACCAGCACCAGTTGCCCGAATCCCATCGTCTTGATCGCACGCGCCGCAGCCCCGACGTTGCCCGGATGGCTGGTGCCGACCAGCACGAAGCGCAGGCGGCTGAAAAGTGAAGTACTGATTTCGGTCTGGTTCATTTAAAATAGCGGCATTGCGCGGCAGAATGCCGGTTCGCCCTTGCCGCATCGCTCATTAACGAAATTTCATGCAGTACCGTGCGTAATGCGACGGCGCTGCAATTTTAACGGAACCCTCATGCATCCCATGCTCAACACGGCGGTGAAAGCCGCGCGCCGCGCCGGTACGGTCATCAACCGTGCCTCCTTCGATCTCGATCGCATCAAGGTCTCGGAAAAAGGCCACAACGATTTCGTCACCGAAGTCGACAAGGCAGCCGAGCAGGCCATTATCGAGGTTCTGAAGAATGCCTATCCCGACCATGCGGTGCTGGCCGAAGAGTCGGGTGCATCGTCCAATCTGCACGACGAGAATGAAAACGTCTGGATCATCGATCCGCTCGACGGCACGACCAACTTCATCCATGGTTTCCCGCAGTACTGCGTCTCGATCGCGCTGCAGCAGCGCGGCCAGATCACGCAGGCGGTCGTGTACGATCCCACCCGCAACGATCTGTTCACCGCCACCAAGGGCGCCGGTGCATACCTGAACGAAAAGCGAATCCGCGTCAGCCGGCGCGACAGGATGGCGGAAGCGCTGATCGGTACCGGCTTCCCATGCCGCGACGTGGACAGCATTGACGAATACCTGAAAATGTTCCGCGTCATGACCGAGAAATGCGCCGGCCTGCGCCGCCCCGGCGCCGCGGCGCTCGACCTGGCTTACGTGGCGGCCGGCCGCCTCGACGGTTTCTTCGAAAAAGGACTGCACGCCTGGGACATGGCCGCCGGCTCGCTGCTGGTCACCGAAGCGGGCGGCATCGTCGGCAATTTCTCCGGCGAATCGAACTACCTGTACAAGGGCAACGTCATCGCGGGCACCCCAAAGATCTTCGCGCAGATGGTCCACTTGCTGGCGCCGTTCGCACGCTAACCAGGGTCGTTCCGTCCGCCTGCCCCGACTGCATCGCAGTATCGGCAAGCGGCCGCGCCCCGACTTCCCCTCCATTCATGCATTTGCCGGTCTCCGCCACGGTGCGCGGCGGCCGGCGCCAATTTCACTGCGAGTATTCATGTCATTTTCCAATCTCGGCTTGTCCGATGAAATCATCCGCGCCGTGGCCGAACAAGGCTACAGCACCCCTACCCCGATCCAGGCCCAGGCAATACCGGCAGTATTGAAAGGCGGCGACCTGTTGGCCGGCGCCCAGACCGGCACCGGCAAGACAGCCGGCTTCACGCTCCCCATCCTGCAGCGGCTGGCTGCCAAAAGCCCCGCCGGCGGCCGTGGACGACCGGTACGTGCACTGATCCTGACGCCGACCCGCGAACTCGCGGCACAGGTGGAAGAAAGCGTGCGGGTCTACGGCAAATACCTGAAACTGAGTTCGGCGGTGATTTTCGGCGGTGTCGGCATCAATCCGCAGATCGATCTGCTGCGGCGCGGCGTCGACATCCTGGTGGCCACGCCGGGGCGATTGCTCGACCATATGCAGCAAGGCACCGTCAATCTGTCGCAAGTCGAGATCCTGGTGCTCGACGAAGCCGACCGCATGCTCGACATGGGCTTCATCCGCGATATCCGCCGCGTGCTGGCGGCACTGCCCAAGTCGCGCCAGAACCTGCTGTTTTCGGCCACTTTTTCCGACGAGATCAAGGCACTGGCCGACGGCCTGCTGAACTCGCCGGCGACCATCGAAGTCGCGCGCCGCAACTCGACCGTCGACGTGATCGAGCAGAAGATCCATCCGGTCGACCGCAACCGCAAGCATCAACTGCTTTCGCACCTGATCAGAAGCCGCGGCTGGACCCAGGTGCTGGTATTCACCCGCACCAAGCACGGCGCCAACAAGCTGGTCGAACAGCTCGGCAAGGATGGCATCGGCGCGCTGGCGATCCACGGCAACAAGAGCCAGTCGGCCCGCACCAAGGCACTCGGCGAGTTCAAGGACGGCTCGCTGCAAGTGCTGGTGGCAACCGATATCGCGGCGCGCGGCATCGACATCGACCAGTTGCCGCACGTAGTCAACTACGATCTGCCGAACGTCCCCGAGGATTACGTGCACCGGATCGGCCGCACCGGACGGGCCGGCGCCACCGGCGAAGCGGTGTCGCTGGTTTGCGTCGACGAGCACCAGATGCTCAAAGGCATCGAGAAACTGATCAAGCAGGAACTGCCGCGCGAAGTGATTGCCGGCTTTGAACCCGACCCCAACGAGCGTCCCCAACCGATCCAGCTGCGCAGCGGAAACGGCGGCCGTCCGGGCCGAAGCGGCGGCGGCAATGGCGGCGGCAACGGCAGTGGAAGGGGGAACCGCCAGGCCACGGGGCGCGCGGGCCAGGCGCCGGGCAACGGCAGCACCGCAGGCGGCCAGGCCCCTTCGGGCCAGCGTCGAAGCAACCGGCCTCGCTGATCGCGCGACGGCTGTGGCGTTACCACACTGGTTCGATCAAAGGTCGGATGCGCTAACGGACAAGATTAACGGATAAGATATCGCTGGCGGGGAAGATCAGCGGATCGGCGGCCCGCTTCGTTCGAACATCATCCCGGGGAGCACGACAATGAGCATAGTGAGCGAATTCAAGGAGTTTGCGATCAAGGGCAATGTGGTGGATCTGGCGGTGGGCGTCATCATCGGCGCCGCCTTCGGCAAGATCGTCACTTCGCTGGTCAACGACATCATCATGCCGGTGGTCAGCACCATCTTCGGCGGCCTCGATTTCAGCGACTATTTCATCCCCCTGGCAGGGCAGACTGCAAGCACGCTGGAGGAAGCGCGCAAATCGGGAGCGGTATTCGCATACGGCAGCTTCATCACGGTTTCCATCAACTTCCTGATCCTCGCATTCATCATCTTCCTGATGGTCAAGCAGATCAACCGGCTGCGGCGCCAGCCGGCCCCGCCCCCGCCGCCGCCGGCAGTCACGCCCGAGGACATCGTGCTGCTGCGTGAAATCCGCGACAGCCTGCGAAAGTGACCTGTCGGGAGCCGCGTTCCGGACGTTGTCCCCGGTTTCTTCCGATCCGACTCCCATCCGCCGAAGACTATGGCGGACCTCTCCGTTCATCGTAAAATGAGCGCCCCACACGCGAACGCCGCCCTGTGCGGCGTTCATTCTTACGAATGCGATGAAAACCAGGTGCCGGCCGACGGCACCGCCCGGACCAGTTGAATGGAAAAGAATAGCGTTGCAAGCAAGGAGGACAGCGCATCCAGGGGCGCGCTGGAAAAGCACACTCCGATGATGCAGCAGTACCTGCGCATCAAAGCCGAGTATCCGACCACCCTGGTGTTTTACCGGATGGGCGACTTCTACGAACTGTTCTACGACGATGCTGAGAAGGCGGCGCGACTGCTCGGCATTACGCTGACCCAGCGCGGCGCTTCCAACGGCACGCCGATCAGGATGGCCGGTGTGCCATTCCATTCGGTCGAACAATACCTGGCGAAACTGATCAAGCAAGGGGAATCGGTAGCGATCTGCGAGCAAATCGGGGATCCGGCAGCCAGCAAGGGCCCGGTCGAACGCAAGGTGGTGCGCGTGATCACGCCGGGCACGCTGACCGATTCGGACCTGCTGCCGGAAAAGGCCGAGCGGCCGCTGCTGGCGGTGTGCATCGGCCAGCAGCGCAAGACGCTGACAGCCGGCCTGGCCTGGCTCTCGATGGCAAGCGGCGCGCTGCGCCTGATGGAATTCTCGGGCGATGCAAAAGCGGTCGAAAGCCGGCTGCGGCAGGAGCTGGAGCGGATCTCGCCGGCCGAAGTGCTGGTGGCGGACGATGCCGGCGACGCGCTGCCGCTACCCGGCGGCAAGTGCACGACGGTGCCGCCCTGGCATTTCGATGCCGAAGCCGGCACCAAGGCGCTGCTCGCGCAATTGGGAGTCGCCTCCCTCGGCGGCTTCGGCGCCGATCACCTGGGCGTTGCGCCCGGCGCCGCCGGCGCATTGCTGCGCTATGCGCAAGCGACCCAGGGCAAGGGATTGCAGCATGTGCGTTCGCTAGCGGTCGAAACAGAAAACGAGTTCATCGGCCTCGACGCCGCCACTCGCCGCAACCTGGAGCTCACCGAAACGATACGCGGGCAGGAAGGCTCGCCGTCCGCTCCTACCCTGTTCTCGCAACTCGATCATTGCCGCACCGCGATGGGTTCACGCCTGCTGCGCTACTGGCTGCACCATGCGCGGCGCGACCAGAAAATCGCGCAGGCGCGTCACGCGGCGCTGAATGCGCTGATGCGCGCCGACGCTGCGTCGGGGCTATCGGCAACGCTGGCCGCGGTACCGGACATCGAGCGCATCACCACCCGCGTCGCGCTGCTGTCGGCGCGCCCGCGCGACCTGTCGGGACTGCGCGCCGGCCTGCAGCAACTGCCGTCGCTGCGCGCCTACATCGCGATGTGCAACCGCGACGCGGATGCGCCGCTGCTACAGACGATACAGGCGGCGCTGGCGACTCCGGCCGAATGCCTGGACCTGCTGGAACGCGGCATTGCGCTGGAGCCGGCGGCGATGGTGCGCGACGGCGGCGTAATTGCGCGCGGCTTCGATGCCGAGCTCGACGAGCTGCGCGGTCTGTCGGAAAACGCGGGCCAGTTCCTGGTGGAGCTGGAAGCGCGCGAACGGGCGCGCACCGGCATCGCCAACCTGCGCGTCGAATACAACAAGGTGCACGGCTTCTACATCGAGGTCACGCACGGCCAGACCGACAAGGTGCCGGACGACTACCGGCGCCGCCAGACCCTGAAGAACGCCGAACGCTACATCACGCCCGAGCTGAAAGCGTTCGAGGACAAGGCACTGTCGGCACAGGAACGCGCGCTGGCGCGGGAAAAGCATCTGTACGAGCAGCTGCTGCTGGACCTCGGCCCGCATATCGGCACGCTGCAAGCGATCGCGCAGGCGCTGGCCCAGGTCGACGTGCTGGCGGCGCTGGCCGAACACGCGATGCGCAACAACTGGTGTGCGCCACAGCTGGTGGCCGCGCCGGCAATCGTGATCGAGCAAGGGCGCCATCCGGTGGTCGAAACCCAGATCGAGCGCTTCATCGCGAACGACTGCGCGCTGAATGACGAACGCAAGCTGCTGCTGATCACCGGCCCCAACATGGGCGGCAAGTCGACCTTCATGCGCCAGGTCGCGCTGATCACGCTGCTCGCCTACGTCGGCAGCTTCGTGCCGGCCGCGAGCGCCGAGATCGGCCCGATCGACCGCATCTTCACGCGCATCGGCGCGGCCGACGACCTGGCCGGCGGCCGCTCGACCTTCATGGTCGAGATGACCGAATCGGCGGCGATCCTGAACGGCGCCACCGAACATTCGCTGGTGCTGATGGACGAGGTCGGACGCGGTACTTCCACCTTCGACGGACTGGCCCTGGCATGGGCGATCGCGCGCCACCTGATCCAGACCACCCGCAGCTTCACGCTGTACGCCACGCACTACTTCGAACTGACGCAATTGCCGGAAACCCATCCGGGCGCCGCCAACGTGCACCTGTCCGCGGTCGAACACAAGGACAGCATCGTGTTCCTGCACGCGGTACAACCCGGCCCGGCCTCGCAAAGCTATGGTTTGCAGGTCGCGCAACTGGCGGGGGTTCCGCAAGCGGTGATCAAGGCTGCCAGGCGACATCTGGCGGCGCTGGAAGCGCAGTCGCTCCAGTCGACCCCGCAATTCGACCTGTTTGCCTCCGGAACCGCACCGGAACCGGAAGAGCAAGACGACGCGACAACCGACAGCGAATTGCTGCAAGCGCTGGAGCAACTCGATCCGGACACGCTATCGCCCCGCGACGCGCTGGACGCGCTGTACCGGCTGAAGCAGTTGGCGGCCACTGGCCGGAACGCCTGAGCCGATGCGGCGCATCCTGCTCGCGGTCCTCGCGCTTCTGCTGCCGCTGGCGGCGGAAGCAGCAAACTTCAGCTTCGCGGTGATCCCGCATCCGACCGATCCGCTCCAGGCCGATGCCACTCTGCGGGAAGCGCTGCACGCAACCGATGCCGCCAACCTGGCATTCGTGGTGGCCAACGGCATCAAGGCACCCGAAGAGGCGTGCAGCGACGCGCTCTACAGCGAGCGCGAGTCGCTGCTGCAGCATGCACAGAACGGCATCATCGTCTCGCTGGCGGCCAGCGACTGGACCTCCTGCAAGGACGAAAACGGGCGAGCTGCAGCGATAGGAAGACTGAATCGCATGCGGGAATTGTTCTTCCCGGGGCATTTCTCGTTCGGTGCCAGCAAGATTCCGCTGGTGCGCCAGTCGAGCACGCCGCGTTATCGCGGCTACCCGGAAAATGCCCATTGGGAAATCGGCGGCATCATGTTCGCTACCATCAACCTGCCGAGCGACAACAATCACTATCTGTTCGCGGCAGGCCGCAACAGCGAATTCGAGGACCGGGTAATCGCCAATCGCAATTGGCTGCATCGCGTGTTCAGCTATGCGCGCTACCAGAAACTTCGGGCAGTGGTGCTGTTCGCGGATGGCGATCCGCTGGTCGATGCCGGTAGCCGGCACCGCCGGCGCGATGGCTACCGGGAAATACGCGCGCAACTGCTGGCCTGGAGCAAGGCATTCCACGGTCGCGTGCTGCTCGTGCACAATCCGGAGGCGCCGAACGGCCCGGAAGCAAATTCGGCGCTGTCACCCTCGATCGACTGGCACGGTCGGCTGGGCGAAATCAGCGCCGCCCGTCCCTGGACCAAAATCACGGTCAACATTGCCGGCCCGGCGACGTTTTCGGCAAGCGCGCCCACGGCAGACGTCCGCGCGACCAACCGTTAAGCGCCTGACGCACAGCCGTGCTCCGGCGCCCCTTGTATTAATCGCCGTCCTTTTGTAATACCTGCAGCCGCACCCGTAAAAGCGAGGCCGCCGCAGCTGCCCTATTGCAACGGGTGGCTGCGGAAATGATCGCCTTCGTCACCCTCGATTTCTTCGTGGTGATGGCCGTGTTCGCCATGCACGTGCTGGTGGGAAATCTCCTGCTCCGACGCGGCGCGCACATCCGCCACGTTCAGCGCGAAACGCAATGCCATGCCGGCCAACGGGTGGTTGCCGTCCAGCACCACCTTGTCGTCGGCAACATCGGTGACCGTGAAAATCAACGATTCGTCCGCATCTTCGCCGCCTTCCGGCATTCCCTCGAACTGCATGCCGACCTCGAGCGGCTCGGGCAGACGATCCCGCGGCTCGATCTTGATCAGGTCGGGGTCGTACTCGCCGAACGCATCTTCCGGTTCCACCTGTATCTCGGTCTGGAAACCGACGTCCTTGCCGTCCAGCGCTTCCTCGATCTTGGGCAAGGTGTTTTCATAGCCGCCATGCAGGTAGACCATCGGTTCCCGGCTCTCCTCGATCAGATTGCCTTGCGCATCTGACAGTTTGTAGTGCAAGGTCACTACGGTGTTCTTGGCAATCTTCATATCCATTCCTTTCGATTCATGTTGGCACCCTGGCTTATTGTCCAGCGCACCCCCGTTAGCTTAGCAGCAATAGCTGTGCCTATATAATTGGGCGATGAAAAACTCCGCTCCGCTCGGTGGCCTGACGCCGCACCGCTTCCTTCGAGAATACTGGCACAAGAAGCCGCTGCTGATTCGCCAGGCCTTTCCATCCTTCGCCCCCGTTCTCGACCGTGATGCGCTGTTTGCGCTGGCCACGCGCGACGATGTCGAGTCGCGCCTGATTTCCCACGCCCGCGGCCGCTGGAAAATGCAACACGGTCCGTTCGACCAGCTCCCCGGCATCGCACGCAAGGGGTGGACCATGCTGGTACAGGGCGTGAACCTGCATGTCGCGGCAGCCGATGCATTGATGCAGCAATTTCGCTTCATTCCCGATGCCCGGTTGGACGATCTGATGATCAGCTACGCCAGCGATGGCGGCGGCGTGGGCCCGCATTTCGACTCCTACGATGTATTCCTGCTGCAGGCGCACGGCAAGCGCCGCTGGCGCATCAGCGCCCAGGATGACCTGAGCCTGGTCGACGGCATGCCGCTGAAGATCCTGCGCAATTTCCAGGCCGAGCAGGAGTTCGAACTGAACCCTGGCGACATGCTCTATCTGCCGCCGCATTATGCGCACGATGGTATCGCAGTCGGCGAATGCATGACATATTCGATCGGTTTTCGTGCGCCTTCCTACCAGGAATTGGGGGAAGCCTTCCTTCAGTTCATGGCAGACACGATCGAGTTGCCTGGCCGCTACGCCGATCCCGGCCTCGCTCCTGCGCGGCATCCGGCGCAAATCGAGCGCACGATGCTGGAACGCATCCAATCCGAATTGCAAAAGATCCGTTTCAGCCGCGACGACGTCACCGTCTTCCTGGGCGAATACCTGTCCGAGCCCAAAGCCACCGTGTTCTTCGACGTGCCGACGCGCCCGCTGAACGCATCCCGCTTCGAACAGGTGGCCGCCAAACGCGGTATCGCGCTGTCGCCCAAGACCCGGATGCTGTACCGCGGCCGGCACGTCTTCATCAACGGCGAAGGATTCACGGCCGGCAGTGAGGACAGGAAGGTACTCGCCTTGCTGGCCGACCGTCGCCGCCTCGCCGGCACCGGGTTTTCCGGCGCCACCGGCGACGTGCGGGAAGCGCTCTATACGTGGTACCGCAATGGCTGGCTCACATTGGATTGAGTTCACCCGTCGCGTTCTCGCAACCAGCGTTCCAAAAGCTGGGTTTCAGATGCATAAATACAAAAAAAGGGCTATGATTTCTTGTTGGGAATTTTTTCAGCTGTGGCATTGCAACATTCTGTTTCAGCCACATTGAAATCGTTTCCGGCGCGCGATAATTACCGGTAGTTACTCATCGCGCAAACCCCCAAAATAATTGTTATTCCATAAGGGAAATCATGAAAAAATCACTGTTGATCGCATCTTTGCTGGCTCTCGCTCTCGCCGCCTGCGGCAAGAAGGAAGAAGCGCCTGCTCCGGCCGCTGCTCCGGCGGCTGAAGCCCCGGCCCCGGCTCCGGCCGCTCCCGCCGCCGAGGCACCGGCTGCCACTCCGGCTGCTCCGGCCGCCGACGCTGCTGCTCCGGCTCCGGCTGCTCCGGCTGCCGATGCAGCCGCTCCGGCCCCGGCTGCCGCTCCCGCTGCTTCGGGCGACAACGCTGCCAAGTAATATCTTCCGCTTGCGGAAAAAGCCGGCCACATGGCCGGCTTTTTTATTTTCCCCGGATGCAATCTCTGCTCGATTTCCTGCAAGTACGACTTCTCTTGGCGGCCTCATTTTTGATGCGACGCACCATTCCGATATTGTTGGGCATTGGCAACATCCATCGACTCCATGTCCGGATCGCCGCTGAAGAGGCATAGCCGCGGGAATGGCCGCTGCCCCGATCTCAGGAATAGAGACCGATCCAGTCGAATCCTGTTTCCTGGGCTGCGATCGTTACTGCGAGCGGATCGATTCCGGATACGCCGCAGAGCGCCGCGCGCGCCAGATCGGGAGTATTGTTCTGCTGGCTCAAATGCGCGGCCACCACGCGCTGCAGGCGCGATTTGTCGAGGGCCGCCAGTATCGCTGCCGCGGTATCGTTGGACAGATGGCCATAGTCGCCGCCGATGCGCCGGCGTAACCAGGGTGGATAGGTGGAGTTATCGAGCATCCGGCGGTCATGATTGCATTCGAGGACCAGCCCGTCGCAGCCGCCGAGGGCCTGCACCAGGTGCGAAGTGGATTGTCCGGCGTCGGTCAATACGCCCAGCTTGCAGCGGCCATCGCCGATCAGATACTGCAGCGGCTCGCGTGCATCATGCGGCACCGTGTAAGGATGGATTTCGAGACTGCCGATTGCGAACGGAGCATCGTCGCGGCAGAAGTTCACGGTCACGCCCTCACAGTCATCGCGCACCGCCTGCCATGTGCCGACGCTCATCCAGACCGGAATCCGGTGGCGCCGGGCGAGCTTGAAGACTCCGCCGACGTGATCCTGATGCTCATGCGTGACGATAATGCCGGCCAGCTCGACGGGGCTCAGGCCGGCGCGCTGCAAGCGGCTTTCGGCCTCGCGCACACCGAAGCCGCAATCCAGCATCACGGTGGTGCCGGAAGCGCCCATATCGTCCGATACCAGCAGCGCGTTACCGTCGCTGCCGCTGCCCAGGCTGGAAAACTTCACCTGACTACCCTGCCTTGCCGCCCTGCGAGGTGGCGTACTTTGCGCCGCCCTTAGAGCCTGTTTAGTGTTTATTTGGCAGGTGCGCAGCCCCGGAAACCGGTC
>CBIHOK010000011.1:0-38422 GCA_966211575.1 uncultured Noviherbaspirillum sp. | reverse complement strand
GGTCCTAGCGGTGGCAACACTGTGGAGGTTCGAGTCCTCTTCTGGGCACCAAGTTTTAAAAAAGGTCCGCTTAGGCGGGCCTTTTTCTTTTCCGGCTCCAGAGTTCGGCTGCATTTTCCGCCGCACTTTTCCTCAGACCGCGCACAACACGGCTCCACTTCCGCATTCAACGCATTCAACGCATTCAACGCATTCAACGCATTCAACGCATTCAACGGTTAACCGCCCGCGTTTTTGAGTTCGAACGCGGAACCGTGTTCTGCCGGCGCAAATCCGCGCCGGCACTACTTTCAGGCAACCTCGCCCTTTTTCAGCCATGCCGCCAGTTGATGGGGGCGCAATCCGTCGAATTCCTCGAACGGCTGGTGAATCCAGGGGTTGGTCGGCAGGTATTCCAGGAAATAGTCGGGGCGGACCGCCGAACAGGCCTTGCACCAGATTACCGCCGAGCGCACTTCGGTTACCGCTGGGAAATTCTCCTTCAAGTGGCGCCGCACCTTGTCCAGGGTAACGCCGGAATCGACCAGGTCGTCGATCAGCAAGACCTTGCCCGACAGCGTTCCCTTGGTCATCGTCACGTGGCGTGCGATATCCAACGCTCCCTGTACGGTGCCCGCCTCTTCCCGATAGGAGCTGGTGGACAGAATGGCGAGCGGCACATCGAAGATGCGCGAAAAAAGATCGCCCGGCCGCAAGCCGCCGCGCGCCAGGCACAACACCTGGTCGAACTGCCAGCCCGAGTCGTGCACGATGCGCGCCAGGCCGGCGATCGCGTTGTGATAGTCGTCCCATGAAACCCACAGGTCCTTGTCGGTCGTACTCATTGCGCCTGTTCCTTCCGGCTGTCAGACAAAGGGGTGGCGCAGGACGATGGTCTCTTCACGATCCGGCCCGGTCGACACCATATCGACCGGCACGCCGATCAATTCTTCAATGCGGCGGATATAGGCCCGTGCATTGGCCGGCAGCGTGTCGAGCGACTTGACGCCGACCGTCGATTCCTTCCAGCCCGGCATCTCTTCATAGACCGGCTCACAGCGCGCCGCCTCTTCGGCTCCCACCGGGAAAATGTCGATCTCCTTCCCATCGGCCCGGTAGCCGGTGCACAGCCGCAGCGAATCCAGCCCGTCCAGCACGTCCAGCTTGGTCAGACAGATACCGGAGACGCCGTTGATCTGCACCGAACGACGCAGCAGGGCGGCGTCGAACCAGCCACAGCGGCGGGCGCGCCCGGTGACGGTGCCGAACTCGTGCCCAACGGTCGCCAGGTGTTTGCCAATGCCCTGATCGGTCGGCAATTCCGACGGGAATGGGCCGGAACCTACGCGCGTGGTATAGGCCTTGGTGATTCCGAGCACGTAATGCAGCATGTTGGGGCCGACCCCCGAACCGGCCGCCGCATTGCCCGCGACGCAGTTGCTGGAAGTAACGAACGGATAGGTGCCGTGGTCGACGTCAAGCAGGCTACCCTGCGCTCCTTCGAACAGCAGGTTGGCGCCGCCCTTGTACGCTGCATACAGCGCGCTCGATACGTCAGTCACCATCGGCGCGAGGCGCGGCACATTGGCCAGCGCATCGTCCAGCGTCTTCCGATAATCGACCGCCGGCGCCTTCAGGTACTCGGTCAGTACGAAGTTGTGGTAGTCGAGGTTTTCGCGCAGCTTTTCGGCGAGCCTGTCTTCGTTCATCAGGTCCGCGACTCGGATCGCACGGCGCGCCACCTTGTCTTCATATGCCGGTCCGATGCCCTTTCCGGTAGTGCCGATCTTGGCCGCGCCGCGCGCCGCCTCGCGCGCCGCATCGAGCTGCGCGTGGTAAGGCAGGATCACCGGGCACGCCTCCGATACTTTCAGGCGCGAGACCACTTCGATGCCGCTTGCCTGCAGTTTGTCGATCTCGCGCAGCAGATCCGGCACAGACAGCACGACACCGTTGCCGATATAACAGGCGACACCGGCTCGCATGATTCCCGAGGGAATCAATTGCAGCGCCGTCTTCTGGCCGCCGATGACCAGGGTATGCCCGGCATTGTGCCCTCCCTGGAAGCGCACCACGCCCTGCGCGTGATCGGTCAGCCAGTCGACGATTTTCCCTTTTCCTTCATCGCCCCACTGGGTACCGATGACAACAACATTTTTAGCCATGCTGATCAGCCTACTTTTTTAAGAATCCAGTTTCCATTTTCAAACACTACCGCCCGATCGCAATCGAACTCGTCCTGGTCATTTTCATGTCCTGGCAGTGTCTGGATGACAATCTCACCTGCGTTTCGCAATGCCGAAATCTTTTCCCGCAGCCCACTCTCAGTGCTCCACGGCGCCCGGATAGCAGGCCGCCGCTCGGCCCCCGGCAACAGCCGCGCCAGTTCTCGCAAGTCGAGCGAAAAGCCGGTGGCCGGCCGGGCCCGCCCGAATGCTTCGCCGACATGGTCATAACGGCCGCCGCGCGCGACCGCATTCGGCAAGCCCGGCACATAGGCGGCGAACATTGCCCCGCTGTGATAATGATAGCCGCGCAGGTCGGCCAGATCGATGGTGACTTCGGCGTTGCCGGCCAGTCTGACCAGCGCCGCCAGTTCGTCCAGCGCAACGCCGATGCCCGGCAGCGGCGGCAGGCTGCGGCGTGCCCGTTCGATCACCGATGCATCGCCATACAGTCCGGGCAACGCCAGCAGCGCCTCTCGTGTCGATTGCCCGAAACCGCGCGTTACTGCTTCCAGTCCGGGCACATCCTTGGCCTCCAGCAGCGCGAACAATTCGGCCGCGTGCGCGCCCGCCTGCACATCTTCACTCAGCAGCGCGCGCAGCACACCGACATGGCACAGGTCGAGACGCACCCGGGAAATGCCGGCCAGCGCCAGCGACGCCAGTGCCAGTTCCTGTACCTCGGCGTCGGCTTCGAGGCCTGCATGCCCATAGATCTCTGCGCCGATCTGCAACGGCTCACGGGTTGCGTGCAAGCCGGAGGGCCGGGTATGCAGCACGCTTCCGGCATAACACAGGCGGGTAACCGACGGCCGGTTGAGCAGGTGCGCGTCGATGCGCGCGACCTGCGTCGTCATGTCTGAACGTACCCCCATCGTGCGGCCGGACAACTGGTCCACCAGCTTGAATATCTGCAGGTCCATGTCCTGGCCGGCGCCGGTCAGCAAGGACTCGAGATATTCGAGCATCGGCGGCATCACGAGCTCGTAGCCGTACAGGCGGAAATTGTCGAGTATCGCGCGGCGCAAGTCTTCTATCTTGCGTGCCTCGGACGGCAGCACGTCGGCGATGTTTTCGGGAAGAAGCCAGTTGGGCATGGAAACACAAATCAATTAGGGGAAGAACCGTCCGGCGGCCGGCTTTGCCAGCCGGGGAAGGCCGGCGCGGCAATCATCTCTTCGCTTTCCGCGGCGCGGACTCCGTGCCGGAATTCCTGAAGTACTTGAAGAACTCGGAGTTGGGATCGACGACCAGCAGATCGCTGCGGTTCTTGAAACTCGCGCGATACGCTTCGAGACTGCGGTAGAACTTGTAGAACTCGGGATTCTGTCCAAAAGCGTCGGCGTAAATCTGGGATGCCTTGGCGTCGCCTTCCCCGCGGATTTTTTCTGCGTCGCGGTAGGCTTCGGCGAGAATCACCGTGCGCTGGCGATCAGCATCGGCGCGAATCTTTTCCGATTCCGCAGCGCCGGTCGAACGCAAATTATTCGCCACGCGGCTTCGCTCCGCCCGCATCCGGGCGTACACCGAGTCATTGATCTGCTCGACATATTCGACCTGCTTCAGCCGCACATCGATGATCTCCACGCCGATCTGCTTGGCTTCGCCGGCGACCTTGGCCCGCACCGCGTCCATCACGTTGCCGCGCTCTCCGGAAATCACTTCGCGCACCGTACGCTTGGTGATTTCATCGTTCAGCGCCGCCTTCACGATCTGCGCCAGCCGGTTCTGCGCCCCTCGCTCGTCGCCGACGAAGCTGACGAAATACAGTCGCGGATCGACAATGTGCCACTTGACGTAGGCATCGACCAGGATATTTTTCTTTTCCGCGGTAATGAAGCGGTCCGACTCGTTGGCGTCCAGCGTCAGGATGCGTTTGTCGAGAAACAGCACGTTCTGGAATGGCGGCGGCAACTTGAAATGCAGTCCCGGTTCGCTGATCACTTCCTTGACCTGGCCGAACGCGAACACGATCGCATACTTGCGCTGGTCGACGACGAACAGCGTCGAAAACAGGATGGACAGCACGATCAGGAAGGCGATGATGCCGGCAAACAGGCGGTTCATCAGCGGCCCTCCCGATCGCGCGAATCACGATCTTCCCGGCTGCGCGCGTCGCCTTGCCGGGGCAAGTCCGGCGGCGTCGCTGAACCGGCGACCCCGCCGTCCTGCGCCGCCCCGGAATTCGAACCCGCGGGAGCCGCGGCCTTCGCACGCGCGGCATCGGCACTGGTCTGCGCAATCAACTTATCCAACGGCAAATACAGCAGATTATTCCCGCCTTTGCTTTCTATCATGAGCTTTGTGGTGTTCGAAAAGATCTGCTGCATGGTTTCCAGGTACATCCGCTCACGCGTCACGGCCGGCGCCTTCTGATAGGCCGACAGCACTTGCTTGAAGCGCGACGCGTCGCCCTGGGCGGTAGCAACGATGCGCGAGCGATAGGCTTCCGCTTCCTGCAACAGGCGCGACGCGGCGCCGCGCGCCTTGGGAATCACGTCGTTCGCGTATGCCTGCCCCTCATTTTTCAGGCGTTCGCGATCCTGGCCCGCCTTGACCGCATCATCGAATGCCGCCTGCACCTGCTCCGGCGGTTGCACGCCCTGCATCGTGACGTTGGTCACCTGCACCCCGGACTTGTAGCTATCCAGAACCTTCTGCATCAACTGGCCGACGTCGAGCGCGATTTTCTCGCGTCCCTCGTACAACACGAAATCCATCTTGTTATGGCCGACCACCTCGCGGATTGCGGACTCGGCAACCTGGCGCACCGTGTCTTCCGGATCGCGATTGCTGAACACCCAGTCCGGTGCATTCTTCAACGTGTATTGCACCGCGAACTGGATGTCGACGATGTTTTCATCGTCGGTCAGCATCAGCGCTTCCTGCGGTTGCTTGTTGCGCAAGCTGGAGCGATAGCCCATTTCCACAGTCCGGACCTGGGACACATTGACGATTTCACTGGACTGGATAGGGTAAGGCCAGCGCCAGTTGAAACCCGGGGGCGCGAGATGGCTGTATTTGCCGAACGTGAGTACGACGCCGGTCTGTCCTTCCTGCACGATGAAAAAACCGCTGATGAACCACAGGATCACGACTACCACTGTGAACAGCGCAATGCCGATGCTGGCGCCGCGCGGATCCGGGCTGAATCCGCCGCCCTCTCCGCCGCCGTGGCTGCCCCTGCCGCCGAACAGGCGATTCAGGCGCTGATTGAAGTCGCGCCACAGCTGGTCCAGATCCGGCGGACCTTCGTTCGGCTTCCTGCCGTCCTGGTTTTGATTCGGCCCCGTATCGTCTTGCGTATCGCGGCCCCAGCGGGGATCGTTCAACGAAAACTTGAGTCCGAAATTCTTGTGTGAAGGAGCAGGCATTCTCTCGTTATCCGGCTTATTTATCAGGTTGCATTGCTAGTCAACGATCATCAGCACCGTCATCGCGCATGCCGACAGACAGCCGGCGACAGGAAACGGCTTCGCGTTGACGGGTAACGGCTCGCTACCATCGACTCGCAATCCGCGCTGCCGATGCCCGGCACCGGTCCGGATACCGCTATTTGCCTGGTGATTGAATCGCGCCTGCCCCGGCGCCGCGCTGTCGTTGACGATCACGTCCGCAGATCGGGACGCTCCGGTTCGCCCTCCGCCGCCCCTAGCCGCATGACTGCTTCGTCCATGGCAAAATCAGCGATCGCATCCCTTAGCAGACCAAGTCCGGCGCCGGTTTGCGCGCTGATAAAAACCCGTCGGATTTTATCATATTCATCATGCTCGGAAGCCGGCTCCAGGCCCGCCGCATCGATCTTGTTCCATACCAGGATCTGCGGGATATGATCGGCGCCGATATCGGCCAGCACGCTGTTGACCTGCTCGATCTGCTCCATCCTGACCGGGCTGGCGGCGTCGACCACATGCAGCAGCAGGTCGGCATGGACGGTTTCTTCCAGCGTTGCACGAAACGCCGCGACCAGTTGGTGGGGCAGTTCGCGTATGAATCCAACGGTATCGGATATGACGACATTGCCAGCCTCGCCCAGGTAGATGCGACGGGAAGTGGTATCCAGCGTTGCGAACAACTGATCCGCCGCATAGGCGCGCGCCTTGGTCAGCGCATTGAACAGTGTCGATTTCCCGGCATTCGTATAGCCGACCAGCGACACCGAGAAGGTATGGCTGCGCCCGCGCGCACGGCGCTGGGTTTCGCGCTGACGATGCAGTTTGTCGAGACGCGTGCGCAGCGCCTTCACGCGGTCGCCGAGCAGACGACGGTCTGTCTCGAGCTGGGTTTCGCCCGGACCGCGCAGGCCGATACCGCCCTTCTGTCGCTCCAGGTGAGTCCAGCCACGGATCAGGCGAGTTGCCAGATGCTGCAATTGCGCCAGTTCGACCTGCACCTTGCCCTCGTGGCTCTGCGCCCGCTGTGCGAAGATGTCGAGAATCAGGCTGGTCCGGTCGACTACCCGGGTTTTCAGATGTCGTTCCAGGTTGCGCTGCTGGGCGGGCGACAGTGCATGGTTGAAGATGACGATATCGACCTGTTCCTGCACGACCGCATTCGCTATTTCGTCGGCCTTGCCGGAACCGACGAACAGCGCCGCATCCGGGCTGCCGCGCCGTCCGGTAACCGTGACGACAGGATCGGCGCCGGCCGATTTGGACAACAGGGAAAGTTCTTCAAGACCGGCGGCAAAGTCACCCTTGCCGAAGTCAACGCCGACTAATGCAGCGCGCATGGAGGAACGAGGCGGACTGATGGCTATTCCGCGTCGGATTCGAGATTGAGATTGACGGCACGAGCAGGAACCACCGTGGAAATTGCGTGCTTGTAGACCATCTGCGTGACGGTATTACGAAGCAGTACGACGTATTGATCGAAGGATTCGATGTGACCTTGGAGCTTGATGCCGTTGACGAGATAGATCGAAACGGGTACGTGCTCTTTGCGTAAGGCATTGAGAAACGGGTCTTGTAACAATTGCCCTTTATTGCTCATGGGAGCTCCATTGTGTTGTTGTGATCAGGAGTTGGAGGCGACCCGACGAATTTCAAGTGCCCCCTGATACGGTGAATAACGAATGTAATCGATTTTTGCGTTTTCTGCCAAGCGAAAGACTTATTTTTCGCCTTTCACAAAAGGATTTTTACTCGAGCGCAGTTCGATACGTAATGGAGTGCCGACCAGTGAAAAAGTTTCGCGGAAGTGTTTCTCCAGATAGCGCTTGTAACTATCTTCAACGGCTTCCAGCGCATTGCCGTGGATGACAACGATCGGCGGATTCTGACCTCCCTGGTGCGCATAGCGCAACTTGGGCCGGATCGAACCCTTGCGCCGCGGCTGCTGATGCTCGACCGCCTCGATCAGCGCGCGCGTCAGCTTCGGCGTGGACAGGTTGGCCATGGCCGCCGCGTAAGCGGCATCGATCGACTTCATCATCGGCCCGATACCGGTGCCGTTGAGCGCGGAAATGAAATGGAATTTCGCGAAGAACAGGAAATTCAGCTTGCGCTCCATATCCATCTTGATCTGATCGCGCCGGTCGGCGTCGAGGCCGTCCCATTTGTTGACTCCGACCACCAGCGCCCGGCCCGACTCGAGCACGAAGCCGGCGATATGCGCATCCTGCTCGGAAATATCTTGTTGGGCGTCAAGCAGGAGCAGCACCACGTTCGCTTCCGAGATCGACTGCAAGGTTTTGACCACTGAAAACTTCTCGATCGCCTCGAATACCTTGCCCCGGCGGCGGATGCCGGCAGTGTCGATCAGCGTGTATTGCTTGCCGTCACGCTCGAACGGAATTTCGATCGAATCACGCGTGGTCCCCGGCATGTCGAACGCGATCACCCGGTCTTCGCCGAGCAAGGTATTCACCAGGGTCGACTTGCCCACGTTGGGACGGCCGACGATCGCGATCCGGATACCATGCGCAGCAGCGGCGGCAGCCTCTTCTTCGAGCGGCCGCTGGGCCAATGCGCTATCCAGCGCCTCGCTCACCAGATCGGCCACGCCGTCACCATGAGCGGCGGAAATCACGTATGGATCGCCAAGGCCCAGTTCGTAGAAGTCGGCGGTGACCGAGGTGTATTTCATACCCTCGGCCTTGTTGACCACCAGCATGACAGGCCGCCCCGATTTGCGCAGGAAATCGGTGATGGTCTTGTCGTGCGGCGTCAGCCCCTGGCGTCCGTCAACAATGAAAATCACGACATCGGCTTCCGCGACCGCCTGCTTGGTCTGCTTTGCCATCTCGTGCATGATGCCCTGCTTCGCGACCGGTTCGAAACCACCGGTATCGATCACCAGGAATGGGCGCTCGCCGACCCGGCCTTCGCCGTAGTGGCGATCGCGGGTCAGGCCGGGGAGGTCTGCCACCAGGGCATCGCGTGAACGAGTCAGCCGGTTGAACAGCGTGGATTTGCCGACATTGGGTCGGCCTACTAATGCAATTACCGGCTTCATCGAAATCTTACTCGGCGGTCAGCGCGACCACCTCTCCTGCCTGTGTTTGAAAAACCGCGCCATGGCCATCGGCCATCGGCTCGGCCGAAATCACCCGGCTGCCGTCGGTCGCGATGCGTGCGACAAAGCGGCCATCCTCGGGCGACAGGAAATGCACATAGCCCTGCCCGTCGCCGACCGCAACCGCGGAGCCAACCGATACCGGCGCTGCCAGGTTCCGGTTTATCAGCTTGTTGTTGTTCCAGGCGGTAGCGCCGGTATCGCGACTGAATGCGATCACTACACCACGGTCATTGACCGCATAGATGAAGCGTGCATCGACCCCGAGACCGACTTCGCTGGACAGTTGCTTGTCCCAGTGCGGCGCACCGCTTGCCATGTCGAGGCACGCCACCTTTCCCTGGTAGGCGACCGCGCAGATATCGCTGCCCGCGACCACCGGCATGCCGGAAATGTCCGCGATCCGCTCCAGCTCGGTGGCGCCGCGCGGCTCGCCGACCGCGGCTTCCCAGCGCGGAGCGCCGTTATCCGGCGCCAGCGCAAGCAGGCGACCGCCCGGCAAACCGACGAATACGCCGGGGCCGGCAATGACGATGCCAGGCGCGGAATGCAAGGTCAGCGGCGGTTCGCTGCGCGCCAGGTTCCAGCGCTGCGCACCGGATTCCTCATCGTAGGCGGCGATATGATTATCCACGCTGCGCACCACCACCATGCCGCGGCCAATTGCCGGCGTCGACAGCACCTGGGTCGATGCCTGCGCCTTCCAGCGCAACTTTCCGTTCACATCGTAAGCAAGCAAAACGCCCTCGTCCGCAGCTACCACTGCCACCGCACCGTCACTGCCGACCCCCGCAGTCAAATGGTGTCCGGTGTCGATCCGCCACAGCGTCTTCCCGCTCGCTGCATCGAGCCGCGCCAACGTGCCGTCGGCCGATGCCACGTATACGCTGTCACCTGCCACGGCCGGGGCAAACAGGAACGCACCCGCATTGCCAACCGAGGCCGTCCACTGGGTGCGGACCGCGAGCGTCTGTTTGAAATCGGTCAGCGGCGCCGGCGGGTTGCGTGGCGCCGCCTTGTGCGCGAACGGATTCAATGCCGACAACGAAGAACAACCGGCAAGCGCGGCTACAAGGCCGACACAGCCGAGCTTTGCTGCAATACGCATTTATTCTCCCCTTGCGCTGGTCAGGATGCCGCTTTTTCGGAGCCGCCGAGCGCATCCAGCTTCAACTGGACCAGTTGCCGCCCGGGATTCCCCTTATCCATTTTTTCGAGCGCGGCCTGGTAGGCATCCCGCGCCTGCTCACGCTTGCCCTGGGCTACCAGGATGTCGCCCTTGCGGTCCGACACCACGCCGGCAAACCGGGATGGAAAGTCTCCGTCCAGCAGTTTCAGCCCTTCGTCGTAGTTCTTCTGGTCGAGCAGTACGCCGGCAAGGCGAATCCTGGCAAGCGCCCGGTAATCGTCGCTGCCATGATCGATAACCCACTGCAGGCGCATCCGCGCAGTCTTCAGATCGTTCGCATCGAACGCGCTTTTGGCGGCGGCCAGTTCCCCCATTTCCGCGTATGCAGTGCGTCCGAACTTGTCGGCCAGGTCAGTTGCCGCGCGCTGTACACGAGCGCCGTCATTGGCAGCCACAGCCTTCTCCAGCTCTTCGTACAACTGGCCGGCTTCAGCCGCCTGCTTGCGCTGATAGTAGTTCCAGCCGGACCACGCTGCGTACCCTGCCAGTACGACGATCAACAGCCAGGTAATGAGGTTGCCGAAACGATTCCACCATGCCTTGAGCGCGTCAAGCTGTTCCTGCTCTTCCAGATCGTATGCCATATTTTTGAATTCAATGATTGTGATGGTGATGATGTTCCGGGTCGTTGCAGCCGTCGCCGCATACGATCTGATTCAGCACATAGTCGGCGACCTGCTCCATCGGCACCGAATGCTGATTGTTTGCCGCATCTTCCGCGCGCAGCGTTTTCACGCTCGCGCTTCCGCTGGCGATCTCGTCGTCACCGATGATCACCGCAAAGCTGGCGCCGCTCGCGTCGGCGCGCTTCATCTGCGACTTGAAGCTGCCTGCCCCGCCGGCTGCCGCGCAATGCAGAATGACGTCGAGGCCGGCGTCGCGCAACCGCTCCCCGATCACGAAGGCCTGCATTTGCGCTGCCTCGCCCTGGTGCACCAGATAGACGTCGCACTGGTTCGGCTGGAACTGCTCGCCGGAAGCACGCATCAGCTCCAGCAACCGCTCGACGCCGATCGCGAAACCGCATGCGGGCGTAGGCTTGCCGCCGAACATTTCAACCAGCGGATCGTAGCGGCCACCGCCGCATACCGTGCCCTGCGCGCCCAGTTCGTCGGTGATCCATTCGAACACCGTGCGATTGTAATAATCCATACCGCGCACCAGGCGCGGATTGATCGTGAACGGAATACTGTTGTGACGCAGGATTTTCTGCACGCCCTCGAAATGGGCACGCGATTCCTCGCCCAGGTAATCGAGCAGCTTCGGCGCTGCATTCACCATTTCCTGCATCGCGGGATTCTTGGTATCGAGTATGCGCAGCGGGTTCGCGTACAGGCGACGCTGCGCATCAGTGTCGAGCAGTTCCCTGTGCTGCTCGAAATACGCGACCAGGTCGGCGCGATGCCGGTTGCGCTCGTCTGCATTGCCGATCGAATTCAGTTCCAGGCGGATGTTCTGCAACCCCAGATCATCCCACAGGCGCTGGCACAGCATGATCAGTTCGGCATCGATATCCGGCCCGGTAAAGCCGATCGCTTCCGCCCCGACCTGGTGGAACTGGCGATAACGTCCGCGCTGCGGGCGCTCGTGACGGAACATCGGCCCCGCGTACCACAGTCGCTTGGGACCGTCGTAGACTAGATTGTGCTCCAGTACCGCGCGCACCACGCCGGCAGTGCTTTCGGGACGCAGCGTCAACTGGTCGCCGTTCATCGAGTCGGTAAACGAATACATTTCCTTCTCGACGATATCGGTCACCGCTCCCAGTCCGCGCGCAAACAACGCGGTCGGCTCGACGATCGGCGTGCGTATCTGCTGGAAACCGTAGCTCTTCAATACCGATTGCACGGTGTTCTCGAACAGCTCCCATAGCGGCGTATCGGCCGGAAGGATGTCGTTCATCCCTTTCACGCCGACGATCTTCTCTGCTTTTCTGTTTTCTGACATGCTCTTGGAATAAATTGGGGAATGCCGACTCAGGCAGCCGACGCCTGCTTTCCGTAGCGTCGCTTCACGTAATCGAGCACGATCGCCTGGAACTCTTCGGCAATATGCTCGCCGCGCAGCGTGACCGTTTTTTCGCCGTCGACGAAAACCGGCGCCGCCGGCGATTCCCCGGTGCCGGGCAGGCTGATCCCGATATGCGCGTGTTTCGATTCGCCCGGCCCGTTGACGATGCAGCCCATCACGGCCACGTTCATTTCTTCCACACCGGGATACTGCGCCTTCCAGACCGGCATCTGCTCGCGCAGGTAGGTCTGGATCCGGTCGGCCAGCTCCTGGAACACGGTCGACGTAGTGCGGCCGCAGCCGGGGCAGGCGATCACCATCGGCGTGAACTTGCGCAAGCCCATGGTCTGCAGCAGTTCCTGCGCCACCACCACTTCCTTGCTGCGATCGCCGCCCGGCTCGGGCGTCAACGAAATCCGGATCGTGTCGCCGATACCTTCCTGCAGCAGCACCGACAACGCCGCGGTCGACGCGACTATGCCTTTGCTGCCCATGCCGGCCTCGGTCAAACCCAGGTGCAGCGGATATTCGCAGCGGCGCGCGAGTTCGCGGTAGACCGCGATCAGGTCCTGCACGCCGGATACCTTGCATGACAAAATGATGCGATCGCGACCCAATCCCAGTTCCTCGGCCCGCTGCGCATTCTCGACCGCGGAGGTCACCAGCGCCTCGTACATCACCGCCTTCGCATCCCACGGTTCGGCGCGGCGCGCATTCTGGTCCATCACCCGCGCCAGCAGGCTCTGGTCAAGGCTGCCCCAGTTGACGCCAATACGCACCGGCTTGCCATACCTGCATGCGATTTCGATCATCTGGGCGAACTGGGTGTCGCGCTTCGCCCCCTGCCCCACGTTGCCGGGATTGATGCGGTACTTGGACAAGGCTTCCGCGCATGCGGGAAAATCGCTCAGCAGCTTGTGGCCGTTGTAGTGGAAGTCGCCCACCAGCGGAACGTCGACGCCCATACGGTCGAGCTGCTCGCGGATCGCCGGCACCGCGGCCGCGGCTTCGGGATTGTTTACCGTAATGCGCACCATTTCGGAACCGGCCCGCGCCAGTTCCTTGACCTGGATCGCGGTTGCGATCGCATCGGCAGTATCGGTGTTCGTCATCGACTGGACAACCACCGGAGCGGTACCGCCAATGATCACTTCGCGGCCAGCGTAGGCCACCACTACCCGCTGGCTGTTGCGCCGCGCACCGGGACCGGAGGCAATCGGGGTATCTGAAATCGTCATGATGTCGATCGCTACTTCAGGGTTAACCGGGCCACATTGACCTTCGCGTGGGCCTTGACATCAAGCGGCTTGCCGCGCAGCGAAGCCTCGGCGCCGGCGGCATTGCCGATGACGACCGAAACCGGCTGCTCGACGCTGACCTGCTCCGACTCTCCCGGCTTCATGATCCGGGACAGCAGCACCTTGTTGTCCTGCACCTGTCGCACCTCGACCCAGGTCTCCTGCTGCGCTTTCAGGACCAGCGCATTGTCGGCAGCGGGAGCTGCATCGTTCGACGCTACGACGGCCTTGCCTGTTCGGTCGGCGGACACGGCGGATTCCCCCGCAGACTTCACCGCAGCGGCTTTTTCCTCCGCTCCAGCGGAAGTGGGCGGCGGCAAGGAAGCATTGTTCGACGGCGATAGCGCAGGCGAAGCCGCAGATGCCGCCGGCGCCTCCTCGTTCATGGCCGGCGGCGCACCGGCCGTTGCCGGCTGCCCGGTCGGGGCCGATGAAGGCTGTACCTCCGGCGCAGGCGCCGCTGAACTGCCCAGAGTCACCGGCGATACGGCCGTATGGCTCGTATGGGGCAAGCTGGCAAATCCACCGGTACGACGAGCAGCCCATAGCGCAACCGCCACCAGCACCACCAGCAGCAATCCGATCACCCATTTCGACGACAGGCCGGGGCGATCAACCATTGTCGGCAGCCGGGTTTCGGAAAACGGCGTAGCAAGCGAATTCATCGGCGCAATCGACGGATGGGCGAGCATGGTTTCCCCTCCCGCCCCGGCCAGCAACGGCGCTGCGTCCACCTTCAGCAGCTTCGCGTAGGCCCGGATAAAGCCGCGCACGATCGGCATGCCGGGCAATGACGGATAGTCGTCGCTCTCCAGCGCCACGATCTGGCGCGGCGCGAGATTGAGCTGGCTGGCCACCTGCTCGACCGTCCAGCCGCGCTCTTCGCGATAGGCGGCAAGACGGGCCCCGGGTGATGCCGGCATGCCGCCGACATCCTGGTCCTCCCTTACAGGATCAGGATGACTGTTCAAATCTGGTTCACTCATTCGATGCTCCGCGTTCATATGCCGCATACTCCGCAGAATCGGGGTAGCGTCGGCTCAGTTGCGTCGCGAGGCTGGCTTCCGATGCCCGGTCGCCAAACTTTCTCTCTATCCGTATTCCGAGCCAAAGCGCGTCGGCCGACACGTTCTCCGCCTTCACTACCCGGTTGATATAGAAGTGGGCGCGCTCGTAATCCTGCCTGTCGTAGTAAATGCGCGCGAGCGCGGCACTGGTCGCGAGGTTTGCAGGAGCCAGTTGGAACGCACGCAGAAAATAGCGCAGCGCCTGGTCGGACTGCTTCAGCTTGAGGCTGCAGGTGCCGGCATTGTTGAGCGCCTTGGCCGGCGATTCGTAGCTGTGATTGTCGATCGCCTTTTCGAAATAAGCGATCGAGTCGCGCGCGCGCCCGTTCTGGCACAGGAACCAGCCGTAGTTGTTGCTGAAATCAGGATTGTCCGGCGACAGCTGCAGCGCATGCCGGAAATTTTCGTCCGCATGGCCGGTTTCGCCCAGAGCCATGTATATCAACCCGGCCATGCTGTACGCATCTGCCAGATCGGGCTGGGCGCTCAATGCCTTGCGGACCTCGTCCAGCGCAACCTTCAGCTCGTGCTGCTGGTAATACCCGACCGCGAGTTGCAACCGGATATGCGCACGCTTCTGGTTTTCACTCTGGTCGGACGTCGACGACGTCCCCGTCCGCACACCGGGAGAGCCGGAGGCGCAGCCGGCCAGAGCCGCCAACGTCAGCAGGGACAATACGCAAGAGCGAAACCAAGATTTGCTCACCGGGGCACCTCCACGATACGACCGAAATCCTTGCCGAACTTGTTTCGGTATTCGGCCATTTTCTGCATTCGCTGCTGGACCCGGGTGCGGTCCTGCACTTCGCCTGCCAACTGCCCGCAAGCGGCGTCGATATCGTCACCGCGCGTCTTGCGCACTGTAGTGACGATGCCGGCATCCATCAGGATCTGGGCGAATGCCTTGATCCGTGCATTGGAGGAACGGGTCAGTCCGGATTCCGGAAAAGGATTGAACGGAATCAGATTGAACTTGCATGGCACCGGCTGCGCGCCTTGCTGCACCAGCGCGATCAGTTCGCGTGCATGCGCATCGCTGTCGTTGACGCCGTCGAGCATGCAATATTCGAAGGTAATGAAGTCACGCGGCGCGTGTTCCAGATAGCGCACGCAGGCAGCCATCAAGTCTGCCAGCGGATATTTCCGGTTGAGGGGCACCAGGCCGTCGCGCAGGGTATCGTTCGACGCATGCAGCGACACCGCCAATGCGACCGGACATTCCTGCGCCAGCTTGTCCATCATCGGCACCACCCCGCTGGTAGAAACCGTCACCCGGCGCCGCGACAGACCGTATGCGTTATCGTCCAGCATCAGACGCAACGCCGTCACCGTCGGTTCGAAATTCAGCAGCGGCTCACCCATGCCCATCATGACCACGTTGGTGATCTGGCGCTCCCCCTTTGGACCGGGCACGATGCCCTTGGTCCGGCGCAGCTCGAATTCAGCCATCCACAACTGGCCGATGATCTCCCCCACCGTCAGGTTGCGGCTGAAGCCCTGCTTGCCGGTCGAACAGAAGCGGCAATTGACCGCGCAGCCGGCCTGGGTGGAGATGCACAAGGTCCCGCGGTTTTCTTCGGGGATGAAGACGGTCTCGACCGCGTTGCCCTGCCCGACGTCGAGCAGCCACTTGCGGGTGCCGTCGGCCGAGGTGTGGTCGCTGATGATCGTAGGCGCGCGCACGGTCGCGTGCAGCTCGAGCTTGTCGCGCAACGACTTCGCCAGGTCGGTCATCGCATCGAATTCGGCCACCCCGAACTGATGGACCCAGCGCTGCAACTGCCGGGCGCGGAACGGCTTCTCACCCAGCTCGCCGCAAAATGCGACAAGCTGCGCGGGATCGAGATCCAGCAGGTTGGTGGGTGCCGTCATCACAAATTCTCTTCAGATTGTTCATTCCGGGCGCCGAATGCCAGGCATGCCAGACCGGAATGAACAGCGCGATCAATCAACGCGAATAGACGTTCAACGCAGGGAAGAAATACGCGATTTCAACCTTCGCAGTATCGGCGCCGTCGGAACCATGCACCGCATTGGCATCGATCGAATCCGCAAAGTCGGCCCGGATGGTGCCCTTGTCCGCCTTCTTCGGGTCGGTGGCGCCCATTAGTTCGCGGTTCTTGGCAATCGCATTCTCCCCTTCCAGCGCCTGCACCATGACCGGGCCGGATACCATGAAGTCGACCAGATCCTTGAAGAACGGACGCTCGCGGTGCACCGCGTAAAAGCCTTCGGCTTCAGCGCGCGACAGGTGCATCATGCGGGCGGCAACCACTTTCAGCCCGGCGTTCTCAAAACGCGTGTAAATCTGGCCGATCACGTTTTTGGCGACTGCGTCCGGTTTGATGATCGACAGGGTACGTTCGATTGCCATCTGTAAAAACTCCAATGAAAATAAAGGGTTAAGGTGAATAATCAAGAATTCGACTAACCTTAGATTCTAACACGAAAGGTAAGCCCGAACGCGTTTCCAGAGAGGAAAGAATCGACTCCGCCGCCCCTGCCGGGCAGCCTCCATCCCGGTCTGCAACGAGCCGTGCTATTCTTTTCACTGGCATACGCATCACATGTAACAGGAGACAACATGGACAGAAATCTGGAACAAACCTACAGCGGCGGGATCGGCCTTTCGGTTACCCGCAACCGGGTCATCCGCAATACCTACTGGCTGCTCGCGATCTCGATGATCCCGACCATCCTCGGCGCATGGCTGGGCGTGCAATTCCACTTTGCTTTATTCAGCGCCAGCCCCGGCCTCGGCTTCATTGCCTTCATGGCGATCGCTTTCGGCTTCTTCTTCGCGATCGAAAAAACCAAGAATTCCGGATTGGGCGTCGCCATCCTGCTCGGCTTCACCTTCTTCATGGGCCTGATGCTGTCGCGCATGATCGGCCACATTCTCGGCTTCGCCAACGGCGCCTCGCTGATCATGATCGCATTCGGCGGCACCGCGACCATCTTCGGCGTCATGGCAAGCGTAGCTACCGTGTCCAAGCGCGATTTCTCCGGCTTGGGCAAATGGCTGTTTGCCGGCGTACTGGTCATCCTGGTAGCCGCGGTCGCCAATATTTTCCTGCACCTGCCGGCGCTCTACCTGGTGGTATCGGTGCTGGCCATCGCGATTTTTTCGGCCTACATCCTGTTCGATGTACAGCAGGTGATCAACGGCGGCGAGACCAATTACATTTCGGCGACGCTGAAGATCTATCTCGATCTGTACAACATATTCGTCAACCTTCTGGCACTGCTCGGCATGTTCGGCGGACGCCGTAACTGACGTTTGCCTTTTCCCTGAAAGCCGGCGCCCGCGCCGGCTTTTTCATGTCCACAATCAGGCTTGCAACTCGAACACCGCGATCGATTCGACATGCGCGGTATGCGGGAACATGTTGACCACTCCCGCCTGTGTCAGCACGTAACCGCCCTGATGCACCAGCAAGCCGGCATCGCGCGCCAAAGTGGACGGATTGCAGGATACATAGACAATGCGTGCCGGTTTCAGCGCCGCATCGATTTCCTTGAGGCCCACGATCGCCTGGCAGACCGCCAGCGCCCCTTCGCGCGGCGGATCGATCAGCATCCGGTCGAAACGCCCCAGCGCCTGCAAGTCGGACGCGGTCGCTTCGAACAGGTTGCGGCATTGAAACGAGGTTTTTCCCGCGACGCCGTTGAGTTGCGCATTTTCCATCGCACGCTCGGTGAGCGTAGTACTGCCTTCGATTCCAACCACTTCGCGTGCCAAGGTCGCAATCGGCAGCGTGAAATTGCCGAGGCCGCAGAAAAGATCGGCGATACGCTCATCCGGCCGCACTTGGAGCAGGCCCAGCGCGCGCGCCACCAGCACCCGGTTGATGTGATGATTGACCTGGGTAAAGTCGGTCGGCTTGAACGGCATCCGGATACCGAACTCGGGCAGCAGGTAATACAGTTGCGCATCGAGCGGATAGAATGGATAGATAGTGTCCGGCCCCTTCGGCTGCAGCCACCATTGAATCCGGTATTCATCGGCAAACGCCTTCAGACGCTGCTGGTCATCTTCCGTCAACGGCGCCATGATGCGCAGCACCAGCGCCGTCACCTGCTCTCCGACCGCGAGTTCGATCTGCGGCATCTGCTCGAAGATGGAGAGCGACTCCACCAGGCGCCGTAGCGGCACCAGCATCGCCGATACGTGCGGCGGCAGGATTTCGCAGGTTTCCATGTCCGCGATGAACGAAGACTTCCGTTCGTGGAAGCCAACCAGCACACCACCCTTCTTGCGCACGTTGCGTACCGATAGGCGGGCGCGATAGCGATATCCCCAGGTCGGTCCGTAGATCGGGCGCAACAGGGTGGCGGCACGCACCTTGCCGAGATGCCAGAGATTATCTTCCAGCACTCTCTGCTTGATCGCGACCTGCGCCGAGGGCTCCAGATGCTGCATCGCGCAACCGCCGCACACCCCGAAATGGCGGCATTTTGGAGCCACCCGCAGCGCCGATTCGCGTTGCAACTCGGTCAGCGTCGCCGCTTCCCATTTCGGCTTCCTGCGGAACGACTGGTAACGGACGCGCTCTCCCGGCAGTGCTCCTTCGACAAAGATCACCTTGCCGGGGGAGCCGTCCTCGTTCTGTGCGTGGCCGACGCCGCGGCCTTCCATGTCCAGGGATTCGATGTCGATGCTGTCGTGCTGCATAGGGAAAATGATGATTGCTGGGGGCGAACGGCCCGGATGGTAGCAGGAGTTGCGGTGCCTGTGTTCAGATCCGGGCGGATGCCGGCCAGGCAGCCAGATATTCGCTCCAGTGCTGGCCGTCGAGCGCCTGCAGGGCACTCCGCACCAGTTCCACTTCGGCTTCGTACATCGCCCGCGTCAGCACGCCGCGCATCAGTTGAAAGCGGCAGTAAACCAGGTAGGTGTTGACCACGTCGGTTTCGCAATAGTCTCGAATTTCGCGCAGGCGCCCCTCCTGGTACAGGTTCCAGACCTGCGAGCCGTCGACTCCGAGCTTGCCCGGGAAGCCGCACAACTTCGCAAGGTCGTCCAGCGGCGCATTGGCGCGGCCGGTGTACAGCGCCAGCAGGTCCATCAGGTCGAGGTGGCGCGTATGATAGCGGCTCAAGTAATTGTTCCACTTGAAGTCGCGGTCGTCGTCGCCGGTTTCCCAGTAGCGCGATGCGGTCACGCCGCAGATCATGGCGCGGTAATGCAACACCGGCAGGTCGAAACCGCCGCCGTTCCATGACACCAGTTGCGGCGTGTACTTGTCGATGGTCCGGAAAAAGTCGTGCACCAGCCTGGGCTCCGCATCGTCCGGCGTGCCGAGCGAACGCACGCGGAAGCCGTCGTCGTCGCGGAACACGCAGGAGATGGCGGCCACTCGGTGCAAATGATGCTGCAGGAAATCGGAGCCGCCCTTTTCCCGGCGCGCCGCGAATGCCGCTTCGGCCACTTCCGCATCGGACATCGAAGCCGGATGTCCGTGCAGCAGCCGCAGACCGGCGACATCGGGAATCGTCTCGATGTCGAAAACCAGCACCGGGGTCATAACAGCGCGTCCTTGCCGACGCCGCGTGCAGTCAATGCGCGCTTGAGCTTGACCAGCGCCTCCTGCTGGATCTGGCGCACCCGCTCGCGGGTGACGCTCATCTCCGCCGCCAGTTCTTCCAGCGTAGCCGGATCGTCGTTGTCGAGTCCGAAGCGGCGAACGATGACGATGCGCTGCTTGTCCGGCAGTTTTTTCAACCAGTCGCGCACCAGCACCATCATCTCGTGATGCTCGGCGCGCGAGTCGGGGCCGTCGTCGCTGTCGCCCGGCAGCATGTCCATCAGGCTGGCCTGCGGGTCGTTGTCGAGTGGCGCATCGAGCGAGGTTGCGTGCTCGGACAATGCGAGAATGTCCTGCACATCCTCCACCGGCCGGTCGACCAGGTGGGCGATGTCTTCCGCGGTGGCATCCTTGCCGTCGTGATGCTGCGCTTCCAAGTGGTACTTGGCGCGCAGGATCTGGTTCAGTTCGCGCACCATGTGCACCGGCAGGCGCACCGTACGCGCCTGATTCATGATCGCCCGCTCGATGCTTTGCCGTATCCACCAGGTCGCATAGGTGGAAAAGCGAAAGCCGCGCTCCGGCTCGAACTTGTCGATTGCCCGCATCAAGCCCAGATTGCCCTCCTCGATCAGGTCGAGCAGGACCACGCCGCGATTGATGTAGTGCTTGGCAATCGACACAACCAGTCGCAGGTTGTGTTCAATCATCTTCTGGCGCGCCTCGAAATTCCCTTGCTTGGCCAGCGTTGCAAAATGGATCTCTTCTTCGACGGACAGCAAGGGGCGCGCGCCTATCTGGTTCAGATAGTGCTGCGTGGTATCGGTGGAAAGTTCGGCCGCCAGCACTGTCTTCAATTCTTCAACCGGGTCCACCGCCACCACCGCCTCGCCGTCGCCGCTTGCCGGCGTTTCGCCGGCAAGCGAATCGTCCGCATCGTCGGCCTCGTTGAGGGGCATGTCATCGGACATGTCATCGCCCGATGTGTCGTCGTTGCGAGGGTCCCGGGGGTTTCTTGTCATTTAGCGGTATTTCAGTTAGCGGTTCGGCAAGAATCTGGACGGATCGACCGGCTTTCCCTGCTGCCGGATTTCAAAATGCAGTTTCACGGTATCGCTGTCGGAGTTGCCCATTTCGGCAATCTTCTGGCCCTTGTCGACCATTTGATCCTCTTTCACGAAGATGGTTTTGTTGTGCGCGTAGGCAGACAGCAGGTTGTTCGTATGCTTGACGATCACGAGATTGCCGTAGCCGCGAATGCCGCTGCCCGCATACAGCACCTTGCCGGCGCCGGCTGCATAGATCGGCTCGCCCAATTTGCCTGCGATATCGATGCCTTTGTTGCTGTCGCTGAACGGAGCAATCACCTTGCCGGCTGCCGGCCACATCCACGACACCTTCGCATCCTCCGGGTTCGGAGTGGCAGCAGAGGCCGGCGGCTCCCCGGCTTTGGGGGTGGTAGTGGCCCGGGGTTCGGTCCCTGCAGGTTCCGGCTTCTGCAGCTCGGCCAGCGCACTGTCGGAATACGGCCGCTTGTCGCCGCGCGGACCGCTCTTGTTGGGAGCGGCATTGACACCGGACGGAGGCGGCGAGTTCAACGGCCTGACCTCGATGCCGGAATTGGTAGCCACGCTGCCAATCTGGGGCGCACCTTCCGGCGGCACCACCCGCAAGCTCTGCCCTACCCTGATATCGTTCGGATTGGAAAGGTTGTTCCATGCAACCAGGTCATGGTAGTTCTGTCCGAAGTCGCCCGCGATCTGGTACAGCGTATCTCCCTTGCGAACCACATAATAACCGCGGCTGTCGGCGCGCCGCTGTCCGCCCTGGACCGGCACCCCGGCCGGCGTGACCCCGGTATTGCGCTCGACCACCGGAGCGGTATGGCGGGTTGTGCCGCATCCGGCCAGGATGCCGGAAAAAATCAGAAGAAACAGGAAACGCGCTTTTTTCATTCTCATACATTCAATCAGTTTGGTGGACGCGCAACGGCGGCAGGCGAGGCTTCAGGCAACGCCGGGCCGCAGTGGAACAAAATGGCATTCTTCCAGAACGCTGCTGGTCCATTCGAACTTTCCGACCCGCTCGACCAGTTGCAATACCTGCTGTTGCGACCCGACCGGCGCCACCAGCCTCCCGCCAATCTGCAACTGGTCCAGCAATGCTTGCGGCACCTGCAGTCCGGCGGCAGCGAGAATGATGCCGTCGAACGGGGCAACCTGGGGAAGCCCAAGCATACCATCTCCATAGTGCAATCGAATATTCGCTATGCGCAGCGGACGCAGATTCGCCTTGGCCAGCTCGTGCAAGGGCTTGATGCGCTCGATCGAATAGACTTCCTGCGCGACCCTGGACAGGACTGCGGCCTGATAGCCGCAGCCGGTACCGATTTCCAGCACCCGCTGCAGCTTGCCGCCGTTCCGGTTGGCCCGTAGCACCTCGATCATGCGCGCCACGATATACGGCTGCGAAATGGTCTGGTGATGGCCGATCGGCAGCGAGGCGTCGATGTAGGCCTGGCTCGAGAGGCCGGGTTCGACGAACAGATGGCGCGGAATTGCCTGCATCGCCGCCAGTACCGTGCCGTCGGCAATGCCCTGGCGCGCCAGCCGTTCCACCATCGCGTTGCGCACCGCCTCCGAAATCAGCGCAGCCGGACGCGTAACCAGCGGCGACGATGGCATTGTGACGCTTCCCCCACGCCCCTGCGCTGCAACGCCCACTGCTTTGGCCACCGGATTTTGCGCCGCATTCCGGGTGGCGGTCTGTGGACGCGCGACGACCTCGACGGCGGTCCGGACGGTCGCCGAATTGCGCTGCGCCTTGTTATCGACCACCGACGATAGCGAAAGCGGAAAGCGCTTGCCCTTGTCGCTCATGCCAACCTCTTGCCCAGCGCGTTCAATTGCGCGACATGAGTCAGGTCGATCTGCAGCGGCGTGATCGACACGTAGCCGTTCGACACGGTATGGAAATCCGTCCCTTCGCCGGCATCGAGCGCCTTCCCGGCCGGACCGATCCAGAAAATCTCCCGGCCATGCGGATCCCTGGTCTTGATCACCGGCTCGGACACATGGCGCTTGCCCAGCCGGGCCGCACGAATTCCCTTGATCTGCTCATACGGCAGGTTGGGAATGTTCACGTTCAACAGGTAGGGTTTGGGCAGCATGTCCAGCCGGTGCTCGACGATCTCGCGCGCCACCCGGGCCGCCGCATCGAGGTTCGCCCAACCATGCTCGACCTGGGAAAACGCGATCGCCGGCACGCCGAACAGAAAGCCTTCGGTGGCCGCCGCGACGGTACCGGAATACAAGGTATCGTCCCCCATGTTCTGTCCCTGGTTGATGCCGGACACGATCAGATCGGGCTGGAACGCCAGGCCTCCGGTCAGCGCAATATGCACACAATCGGACGGGGTACCATTCACGAAATGAAAGCCGTTCCCGGCCCGGAATACGGAAAGCGGACGATCCAGCGTCAAGGAATTGGAACTGCCGGAGCGGTTGCTGTCGGGAGCGACGACGAGCACTTCCGCGATCGGCGCCAGCGCTTCCGCAAGAGCAATGATGCCGGGCGCCAGGTAGCCGTCGTCGTTGCTAACAAGAATTTTCATAAGGCGATTTTACCTGAAGCACTCCGGCCGTCTTTCACCGGAGTTGACATTTTGTGGCACACTCTTAAAATAAAACGATCGTTCTTTTTTATCATTTCAAAGGAGACACCATGAAAGCCATCCTCTGCAAATCCTGGGGATTACCCGATACGCTCGTTGTGGAGGAATTGCCGGATGTCTCCCCTGGGCCCGGCCAGGTCGCGATCGAAGTACAGGCTGCCGGCGTCAATTTTCCGGACGTGCTGATCATCCAGAACAAGTACCAGTTCAAGCCCGAACTGCCGTTCACGCCGGGCAGCGAACTGGCAGGAATAGTACAAGCCGTGGGCGAAGGCGTGACCCAGTTCAAGCCGGGCGACAAGGTACTTGCGTTCGTCAGCCAGGGTGCGTTCGCACAGCAAATCGCGGTGCCGGCGCAAGCCGTGATGCCGATGCCGCCCGGCCTCGATTTCGATACCGCAGCCGCCGTCACGCTGACCTATGGCACCTCGCACCACGCGGTGGTCGACCGCGCGCAGCTCAAGGCAGGCGAAACCATGCTGGTGCTGGGCGCGGCCGGCGGCGTGGGACTGGCGGCCATCGAAATCGGCAAGGCATTGGGAGCGCGCGTCATTGCCGCCGCCTCGTCCGACGAAAAGCTGGAAGTGTGCAAGGCGCATGGTGCGGATGCAGTCATCAACTACAGCACGCAGGATCTGCGCGAAGCGATCAAGGCGACGACCGGCGGCAAGGGTCCGGATGTCATTTACGATCCGGTCGGCGGCATCTACGCGGAGCCGGCGTTTCGTTCGATCGGGTGGCGCGGCCGCTACCTCGTGATCGGCTTTGCCAACGGCGAAATTCCCAAGCTGCCGCTGAATCTGCCGCTGCTCAAGGGCGCTTCGCTGGTGGGCGTGTTCTGGGGTGAATTTGCGCGGCGCGAACCGAAGGCGAACCAGGCCGCGATGCAGGAATTGATGCGCTGGATGGCCGAGGGCAAGATCCGGCCGCACATTTCGGGCCGCTATGCGCTGGCGGACACGGCGCGCGCGCTGAACGACATGGCAGCGCGCAAGGTGACCGGCAAGGTGGTGATCCAGCCGCAGCGCTGAGAAGCAGGAACCGGTATTCAGCCGCCTTCGGCCAGGGTCTGGTGGACGAAGGCGGACAGGATCAGGCGATCGTGAATCGAGACGTCGAGAAATTCGAAGCCGTGCTTGAACCCTTCGCCGTTTTCAGCCGGCGCAATCGAGCGCAGCGCCATCCGCAGGCTCAGGTATTCGTCCTGGCCGGCGGCATGCACCTTGAACTTGATCAGTCCTTCCGCCCCCTTCTTGCCGAGCGCCTGCTTGATGGTACCGGAAGCGCCGCCCATGCTGAGATCGGTCAGCACCGCGGCCGCTGCATGCTCGACCCCGGCCAGCGTGACCGACGCGATGATCTTCACGTCGGCGCGCGCACCGCGCCGCACTACCGTGCAGCGGACTTCGCGCGGGAAGGACAGGTGCAGATAGGGATGCGGTGAATGCACCGACTTGATTGCCGAGGCGGCGAATGCATAGGCCTTCTTCCCGGAGAAGGCGCGCACGATGAACAACTGGCCATCGCGGATGAACTCGAACTTGCCGTCCACCGCCGGCGCCGTCACGAACACCGTCTTGTTTTTCACGAAGCCGATCAGGCGCACCGTATAGCGCAGCGAGGGATTGTCGGCCAGCTGCAGGTACAAGGTTTCGCCGACATACCAGCGGATGTCGTCCATCGCGACGACCACTTCCTTGCCTTCGTCGGCCTGCTCCGGCTCGGCTTCGGCTGCGCGCCCGGGTTTCAGCGGCGCGGCGGGCGCTCGCCTCGGTGCGAGCGGAACCGCGTCCCAGCTGGAGTCCTGGACAAAACCGTTTGCCAGCAAGCCCTCAAGCTGCTCGCGGCTGCCAACCGTGGCGCCCGCAGCCAGCAGCAGCTTTCCATGCCAATCGTAAATCGCCTGCCGCAACGGCTTTCCGACCGCCAGGTCGCCGGCCCGTACCGGGACCAGTGAAATTACAGGTTCTGTCATGGTGTCTCGTCAAATGCGGCATGAAAGGCGTGAAGCGGGAAACCCCGCGCCGTACGGTCGCACCGGCTGCCGGCATGCAGGAACTGCAAGCAGTATAAGCCACTATCATCGCGGTTTGCACCGCCCGCGATGCTTCCGCCTCCGCACCGCCCGTCATGCGTTTACTGCGAAGCGCTCCGTTCTTCATCGGCGGATGGCGCCGTCGCGAAGAATGCGCGCGCCACCTCCGCATCGCGGGTGCGGCTGAACGGCGGCAGGCTTTGCCAGATGCGGCGTCCGTATGGCTTGGAGATCAGGCGCGGATCGCAAATCATCAGCACGCCGCGATCCGCCTCGTCGCGAATCAGGCGGCCTGCGCCCTGCTTCAGGTTGATGATCGCGGCAGGTAGCTGGTGATGCATGAATCCGTTCAGCCCCTTCCTCTCCAGCACTTCGATACGGGCCGCCAATACTGGATCGTCCGGAGGGGAGAACGGCAGCTTGTCGATGATCACCAGCGATAGCGCGTCGCCGCGCACGTCGACGCCTTCCCAGAAGCTCTGGCTGCCGATCAGCACCGCGTTTCCGGCGTTACGGAATCGTTCCAGCAATTCGGTGCGCCCCGCTTCGCCCTGCACCATCAGCGGGTACTCAAGCTTGCGGCGCGCGAACTCCTCGCGCAGACGCTCGGCCGCCCGGTTCACTGCCCGAATCGTCGTGCACAACAGGAAGGTGCGGCCGCCGGCTGCCTCGATCATCGGCAACGCCGCATCGATTACGGCGTCGGTATAGTCGAGCGCATTCGGTTGCGGCAGGTTTTGCGGCACGTACAGCAACCCCTGGCGGCCGTAATCGAAAGGGCTGGGCCAAGTCTGCGCCGGCTCGTTCCACAAGCCCATCTGTGAGGTGTAATGATTGAAATCGCTCTTCACCGCGAGGGTCGCCGAGGTGAAAATCCAGGCCCGCGGCGTGCCTTCGCGCTGCTTGCTGAAAATCGGCGCGATCGACAGCGGCGTCTGGTGCAATTGCAGCGACGAGGAAAACGCCTCGACCCAAAGCACCCGCTCCTGCTCCGTTTGCGCCTCTGCGCCGTCGGGATGTGCAGCGCCGCTCCAGGCTTCCAGGCGATGGTCCAGGTCAAGCGCCCGTGCCCGGCATTGTTCGATGGTTTCCGCGCGCTCGGCCTGCGCACTCAACGTCACGATCATTGCCTGCAGCTCGCCCTTGAGCTTTTCGAGTGCGGGGAAAAACGGACTGGACGGCGCGATCTGGTTCAATGCGAGCCGTACCGCATCCTGGGGAAATGCCAGCCGCAAGTCGCGTGCGGCGCGCTCCACCGGCGCCACCACTTTCGCCCAGTCGGCACCATCGCGTGCGTGCGCCAGTCCTTCAGCAAGCACGTCCCGGCACAATTCCAATACTTGCGAGGTAGAGACAGTCTCGCCGAAAAACAGGGTAGCCGTCTCGGGCAACTGGTGCGCTTCATCGAAGATGACGGTATTGGCCGAGGGCAGCAGTTCGGCGACCCCGGTATCCTTGAGCGCCACATCGGCAAAGAAAAGATGATGGTTCACCACCACCACGTCCGCCTGCTGCGCTTCCTTGCGCGCCTTCATCACGAAGCAATCCTGATAATACTGGCATTCGGCGCCGAGACAGGTATCGCGCGTCGACGTCACCAGGTTCCACACCGGCGCCGATTCCGGCACCCGCGCCAGCTCCGCCTTGTCGCCGGATCCGGTGGTCTTCATGAACCGCGAAATCTCGCGCAGATACCCCACATCGTCGCGCGAGGTCAGCCGCCCGTTCTGCAGCGTCCGTTCAAGGTGATAGTGGCAGACATAATTGGCCCGCCCTTTCAGCAAGGCAACGGAAACCGGGGCATTCAAGGCCTTGCGCACGGTCGGTATATCGCGCAGGAAAAGCTGGTCCTGCAGATTCTTGGTACCGGTCGAAAGAATCACCTTGCCGCCCCAAAGCAGCGCCGGCACCAGGTACGCAAAGGTCTTGCCGGTACCGGTGCCGGCCTCGGCGATCAGGGTCGCCGGCTGCGCGATCGCGCGCGCGATCGCCTTCGCCATCTCGGTTTGCGACTGGCGCGGGTGAAAACCGGGAACTGCCTGGCCCAGGGGGCCGGCGGAATCGAACAGCTGCTCGATTTCCGCATCATGGTCGGCAACCGGCTTGGAAACGGGATTGTCAGTCAAGGCAGCGGACAAAACGGCTTTGGCCTCATCAGGCGGGAATGTCGGGAACCAGCTGCATCTTGAGCAGGGTGATGTGATCCTTCAGCTGCAGCTTGCGCTTCTTCAGGCGCCGCAACTGCAACTCATCGTGCCGGACCTCCTGCGTCAACAGCTGAATGACCGCGTCCAGGTCGCGATGCTCGACTTCGAGTTCGACAATTCGACGCTGGAGATCTTCCGAGGGGATCATGATGTATTCTTGAGAGATCGGCAACCGGAATCCGGCTGCGGAGGGCTGGCGCGAATGTAACAAAAATCGACAGGCAGCCGACGAAATTTTCTTCATGCAATAATTTGTGCCCAGCCAGAAGTTTAATCCACTCCGACCCATGAGCCAATACAAGATCGAAGCGGGAACCGGCCAGCATATCGGCGACCGGAAGGAGCAGCAGGATCGGGTGGCGCTGTTTGCGTCGCCCCGCGCACCCGGCTACATGATGGCGGTGATCGCCGACGGCATGGGCGGCTTGAGCGGGGGGGCGCTGGCGGCCGAACAGGTGCTGCGCTCTGCACGTCAGACCTTCGACCTGTTCTCGCCGCAAACCGACAGCATCGAGAAAATGCTGCAAACCATCGGCCAGGAAGCGCACACGGTGATCAAGCTGACCGCGATTTCGACCGAGAAGAAGCCGCACAGCACGATGGTGCTGCTGGTGCTGACGCCGGAACGGAAAGCCTATTGGGCCCATGTCGGCGATTCCCGGCTGTACCGCTTCGACGGCCCCAACTGCGCGGAACGCACGATCGATCACTCCTATGTCGAAAACCTGGTAGGCAAAGGCGTACTGTCACGCGAGGAGGCGCAGAATCACCGCCTCGCGAACGTGCTGGTGAATGCCTTGGGAATGAGCGAAGGCAGTCCCGAAGTGACATTGGGCCGCTGCGAGCGACTCAAGACCGGCGATGCCTTCCTGCTCTGTACCGACGGCTTGTGGCACTATTTTTCGGATGCCGAACTGGGCGTGGCGCTGGCAATGAACGGCCCGCGGCGCGCGGCTGAAATGCTGATCGCCAAGGCGCGGGAGCGTGCAGTGGACGGCGCCGCGGACAATTGCACGCTGGCGATCGTGAAACTGGTCGAGGTAGCCAGAGAAAAGACTGCTTACACCGCGGAGAAGATGCGCCGCGCGGTATAAGATGCATCGGCTCAATGGAGCGCGGGCGCTCCATTGCCGGCGCGCTCCTTTTCCTTTTCCGCCTTCTTGCGCGCGATTTCCTGCTGGCGCGCCTGTGCTTCCTTGACCTTGCGCTCGTATGCGGCAATATTGGCCGCCCGCTCCGATGCTTCGGCGGCGTCACGAGCCTGTATTTCCTGCAAGCGCTTTTCGTGACGAGCCACCCGGTCGGGATCGGGGGTTCCCTGCGGTCCCGAATCCGGCGCTTGCCGTTTTGCGTCGGCCCGGGCGCGCGCGGCGGCAGCTTTCGCGGCTCGCTCCTCATGCTCGGCGCGTTGCGCCTCATCTTCGGCCCGCTTTTGGGCGAGCGCCTTGTCGCGCTCGTCGGCGCGCTCCTTGCGCAGATAGTAATTGGCGTCGACCTCCACCGAGCGCAACTGCTCCAGCTCGGCACGGCGGCGCTCCTTCGCCGCATCCATGCATGAAGTCGCAAAGAATTTCGCGTAACAGGCGTTCTGCTCCTGCGTGAAGCGCTCGGCGACGGCCGCCCGCGCCGCCTCCACCTCGGTCAATGCCTTTCGTGCCGCATCCGCCGACTCTATCGAACCCTTCGGATAACGTGCGGCAAGCTCCGCCGCGGACGGCGCAGCAGCCGCCGCTTCCATAGCAAAGGCTGAGTGGCAGGAAATGATCGCCGCCACGGCGGCGGCAACTAGCAGGTCTGGACGGATAGGCATATTCCGGCTTTGCAGATCAGAAAAACAAGCGGGGCACCGGGTTTCAGGCCAGCGATGCGGCGGAATCGCGCCGCTCCGATTGCATGTACTCGGATGATTGCATCTCGATGATACGCGAAACGGTACGATGGAATTCGTTGGCCAGCATCCCCTGGGTGTACAGCTCGTCCGGTTCCACTTCGGCTGACATCAGCAGTTTCACCCGGTGATCGTACAGGATGTCGATCAGCCAGGTGAAGCGCCGCGCCTCCGACGACATTGCGGCCGACATGCGCGGAACGCCGGACAGGATGACGGTGTGAAAGCGGCTTGCGATTTCGAGATAGTCGTTCTGCGAGCGCGGGCCACCGCACAAGGTGGCGAAATCGAACCAGACCACGCCACCGGCCCGGCGCAACGCCCGGATCTCGCGCGACTCGATATGGATGCGAGGATCTTCGTCGGTAGTTTCGGCAATATCGGCAAATGCATGGCGCAATGCATGGTCGGCGGCGGCGCTCAACGGCGTATGGTAAACCGCGACCTGCTGCAGTACCCGCTTTCGGTAATCGAGCCCGGCATCGACGTTGAGCACGTCGAGCCGCTCCTTGAGCAATGCAATCGCGGGCATGATGCGATCGCGGTGCAAGCCCTCGGGATACAGCGCGTCCGGCACGTAATTCGACGTCATCACGAACGACACGCCGTTTTCGAACATGGCCTTCAGCAGGTTGTAGAGGATCATCGCATCCGCAATGTCGGACACATGGAATTCATCGAAGCAGATCAACCGGTATTTGCGGGCAATCCGGCGTGCGACTTCATTCAACGGATCGGCCACTCCCTTCAGATCATCCAGCTGACGATGGACGCCGCGCATGAATTCGTGGAAATGCAGCCGGGTCTTGCGCACCACCGGTACGACAGAATAAAAGCTGTCCATCAAAAAGGACTTGCCGCGCCCGACGCCGCCCCACATGTAGATGCCGCGCGGCACTTCCGGCCGGTTGATCAGGCGTCGCAAGCGCCCGTTGCGGCGCGATTTGTAGCTCACCCATTCATCGTAAGCCTGCTGCAGGCGATCCACCGCCCTGCGTTGCGCTTCGTCGGAATGGTAGCCACGCTGCGCCAGCGCGTGCTCGTAAAACTCCCTGACATTCATATCGCTTGTTGATTCATTGTTTTCCGGGGCGCCGTGCCTCCGCTATGGCAAAACCACGGGAGCACATGAAAATGGGCGAGATCACCTCGCCCATTTTCATCAGCATCAGCTTGCAAGAGTTGTCGCGCCCGGATTCCCGCGTCGCATGGCACCTATACACGGATTCACTGGGGACGCAGCTCGATCGTGACATGCGACGGATAGCCGCCTCCGCCAACGCCTATCGGAACGTTCAATCCCACTCCCACGCCCACGTGGCTGCCGCCTCCTCCCACACCCAGTCCCATGCTGGAGCCATACGGCGGTTCCGGCTGGAAAATCAGTTCGGAAGTGCGGTAGCCAGGCTTACTGCAGACAACATGCAAGGGGCCGTTCACGGCCACCGGCAGGGTTGCCGGCGGAACCATGTTCCAGCTGCCCCCGTTGGTCGAGACGACGCAATTGGCGCCGGTCAGCGGCTGCCCGCCGGAAGCGGCGTCGATTGCGATCCGCCCGCCCGATCCTGTCGTGGCACAAGCGGCTAGCGCGATCGGCAACGACAGAATCAGATGGCGCATGACGATCCCTAGAAGTTGAGCGAGCGTTTGTCGACTGCCAGCGCCGCCTCCTTGGTCGCTTCCGACAGAGACGGATGCGCATGGCAGATACGCGCGATATCCTCGGACGACGCGCGGAACTCCATCGCGACCACGGCTTCCGAAATCAGTTCCGACGCCATCGGCCCGATGATGTGCACGCCGAGAATCTCGTCGGTCTTCGCGTCGGCCAGGAACTTCACCATGCCCGAGGTATCGCCGAGCGCCCGCGCCCGGCCGTTGGCCAGGAACGGGAAGGTGCCTGCCTTGTAGGACACGCCTTCCGCCTTCAGTTGCTGCTCGGTCTTGCCGACCCATGCGATTTCCGGAGACGTATATATGACCCAGGGAATCGTATTGAAGTTCACATGGCCGTGTTGGCCGGCGATACGCTCGGCCACCGCAACGCCTTCTTCCTCCGCCTTGTGCGCCAGCATCGGCCCGCGCACCACGTCGCCCACCGCCCATACGTTCGGCAAGTTGGTCTTGCAGTCGCCGTCGACCGCAACGAAGCCGCGCTCATCCAGCTTGAGGCCGATACCCTCCGCGTTCAGGCCGATGGTGTTGGGAACCCGTCCGATCGATACGATCAGCTTGTCGAACACCGCTTTCTGCGCGTTGCCCTTGTCGTCACTGTACTCGACCGTGACATCCTTCTTGCCGGCAGTGATCGCGCCGATCTTGACGCCGAGGCTGATGGCAAGGCCCTGCTTCGCAAACAGCTTGTGCGCTTCCTTCGCGATCTGCTCGTCGACCGCGCCAAGGAAAGCCGGCAGCGCTTCCAGCACCGTGACTTCGGCGCCCAGGCGACGCCAGACGCTGCCCATTTCGAGGCCGATCACGCCGGCGCCGATCACACCGAGACGCTTCGGCACCGCACCGATTTCCAGTGCACCGGTGTTGGACAGAATCAGTTTTTCATCGAACGGAGCGTTGGGTAGCGCGCGCGGATTGGAACCGGTGGCGACGATGATGTGCTTGCCGCTGATGGTTTCCTCGGCCGCGCCGGCCACCTTGATTTCGTAGCCCTCGGCACCGGCGCTGACGAACGAGCCGCGGCCATGGAAGAACGTCACCTTGTTCTTCTTGAACAGGTACAGGATGCCGTCGTTGTTTTGCTTCACGATCGCATTCTTGCGGCCCAGCATCTTGTCCAGGTCGAGTCCCAATCCCTTGACCTCGATGCCGTGATCGGCAAACGCATGGCCGGCATGCTCGTAATGCTCGGAAGATTGCAACAATGCCTTCGACGGAATGCAGCCGACGTTGGTGCAGGTTCCGCCCGGCGCAGGCCCATTCTTTGCGTTTTTCCACTCGTCGATACAGGCGGTGCTGAAACCCAGCTGCGCCGCGCGGATCGCGGCGATATAGCCGCCAGGGCCGCCGCCGATAACAACCACATCAAATTTTTTCGACATTTTCTTAATCCTCGTTCGTAAGCGATTCCGCCGGAAAATAGAGAATTGCCGCGGCCCGGAAACAGGTTCCGGGCGGCGCGGCAAATTTCCGGCGATTCTTTACAGATCCAGCAGCAGGCGCGCGGGATCTTCCAGCGCTTCCTTCATCGCCACCAGGCCGAGGACCGCTTCACGGCCGTCGATGATGCGGTGGTCGTAGGACATCGCCAGATAGTTCATCGGGCGAATCACGATCTGGCCGTTTTCCACGACCGCGCGTTCCTTGGTGGCGTGGACGCCGAGGATGGCCGATTGAGGCGGGTTGATGATGGGAGTCGACAGCATAGAGCCGAATACGCCGCCGTTCGAGATCGAGAAGGTGCCGCCGCTCAACTCGTCCAGCGTCAGCTTGCCGTCCTTGGCCTTGACGCCGAATTCGGCAATCTTTTTCTCGATGTCGGCGATCGACATCTGGTCGGCGTCACGCAGGATCGGCACCACCAGGCCGCGCGGCGAACCGACCGCAATGCCGATGTCGAAATAGCCGTGGTAGACGATGTCGGTGCCGTCCACCGAAGCATTGATCACCGGGTACTTCTTCAGTGCGGCAACCGCTGCCTTGACGAAGAACGACATGAAGCCGAGCTTGACGCCGTGCTCCTTCTCGAACTTGTCCTTGTACTTGTTGCGCAGGTCCATCACCGGCTGCATGTTCACTTCGTTGAACGTGGTGAGGATTGCGTTGGTCGCTTGCGACTGCAGCAGGCGCTCGGCGATGCGGGCGCGCAGGCGGCTCATCGGCACCCGCTCTTCCGGACGATTGCCCAGGTTCGCCACGGCCGGAGCGGCAACCTGCTGCAGCGCCGGCTTGGCGGCGGGAGCGGCCGGCGCCGGCTTCTGCTGCAGCGCGCCGATCACGTCGCCCTTGGTTACACGGCCATCCTTGCCGGTGCCGGCGACTTGCGACGCGGACATGCTGTTCTCGGCCAGCATCTTGGCGGCGGCGGGCATTGCCACGCCGCTTGCGCTGCCGGACGAAGCCGGAGCCGGATTGGCGGCCAGCGCCGAAATCGCTGCTGCCACAGGATCTGCGGCGGGGGCCGCTGCCGGAGCTGCAGTTGCCGGAGCTGCGGCTGCGGCCGGAGCGGGGCTCGCGGCTGCGCTGGCTTCGGTATCGATCTTTGCAATGACTTCGCCGGCAACGACGGTGCTGCCGTCGGCCTTGATGATTTCGGTGATCACACCGGCGTCGGGCGCCGGCAATTCCAGCACGACCTTGTCGGTCTCGATGTCGATCAGGTTTTCGTCGCGTGCGACTGCTTCGCCCACTTTTTTATGCCACTGCAACAAGGTCGCTTCCGCAACCGATTCCGACAATTGCGGAACTTTCACTTCAAGAATTGCCATTTAACTCTCCGTTTCGGGTTGTTCGTTCGGCGCGCCAGCTTCTAGCGCGCCGTCGGGTCTTTACTTCGTCAGGACGAAGCCCTTGAGCTTCGAAAACGCGGTGTCGATCAATGCCTTCTGTTGCGCATAGTGCTTGTCGTAGTAACCGACGGCCGGCGATGCGCTTGCCGGACGGCCGGAGTACGCCAGCTTCTGGCCTTCCTCCAGGTTCTCGAAGATGTTGTGCTGAATCTGGAACCACGGGCCCTGATTCTGCGGCTCGTCCTGCACCCAGACCAGCTCGGAGAAATTCGGGAATTTCTTGAGTTCGGCGGCGAATGCCTTGTGCGGGAACGGATACAACTGTTCGATACGGATGATTGCCGTGTCGGCCTGGCCACGCTCCTTGCGGGCATTGACCAGGTCGTAGTAGACCTTGCCGGAGCAGGCCAGCACACGCTTGACCTTCTTCGGATCGATCTTTGCGTCCACTTCGCCGATCACGGTCTGGAACGATCCCTTGGCCAGATCGGACAGCGGCGAACCGGCATCCTTGTTACGCAGCAGCGACTTCGGCGTCATGATGATCAGCGGCTTGCGGAACAGGCGGATCATCTGGCGGCGCAGCAGGTGGAAAATCTGCGCGGCAGTGGTCGGTTGCACCACTTGCATGTTGTTGTCGGCGCATAGTTGCAGGTAGCGCTCGAGGCGAGCCGACGAATGCTCCGGCCCCTGGCCTTCGTAACCGTGCGGCAGCATCATCACCAGGCCGGAAGCACGCCCCCATTTCACTTCGCCGGAGCTGATGAACTGGTCGATCACGACCTGGGCGCCATTGGCGAAATCGCCGAACTGGGCTTCCCAGATCGTCAGCGTATTCGGCTCGGCGGTCGAATAGCCGTATTCGAAGCCGAGCACCGCCTCTTCCGACAGCACCGAATCGATCACCGTGAACGGCGCCTGGTTTTCCGACACATTCTGCAGCGGGATGTAGCTGCCGGCGTCCCAGCGCTCGCGCTTCTGGTCGTGCAGCACCGCATGGCGATGCACGAAGGTGCCGCGGCCGGCATCCTGACCGGTCAGGCGCACCGCGTAGCCGGACGATACCAGCGAGGCGTAGGCCAGATGCTCGCCCATGCCCCAGTCCAGGTTCAATTCACCGCGTCCCATCGCGGCGCGGTCGGCCAGCACCTTTTCGACCAGCGGATGCAGCTTCAGCGTGTCGGGCACTTCGGTGATGCGGGCGGCGAGGCGCTTGAGTTCGGCCAGCGGCACCGAGGTATCGGCGGCGTCGGTCCACTTGCGGTTCAGGAACGGCATCCAGTCGACCGCGTACTTGCTCTTGAAGTTAGATAGCACCGGATCGACCGTATGCTTGCCCGCATCCATCGCATCGCGGTAAGCCTTGACCATCGCATCGCCGGTATCGGCCGCGATCGTTCCCTGCAGGACCAGCTTGTCCGCGTACACCTTGCGCGTGCCCGGATGCTGGGCGATCTTCTTGTACATCAGCGGCTGCGTCAATGCCGGCGTGTCCTGCTCGTTGTGGCCGAGCTTGCGGAAGCAGACGATGTCGACCACGATGTCCTTGCGGAATTCGAGGCGGTAATCGAGCGCCAGCTGGGTCGCGAACACCACCGCTTCCGGATCGTCGCCGTTGACGTGCAGTACCGGCGCCTCGATCATCTTGACCACGTCCGAGCAATAAAGAGTCGAACGCGAATCGCGCGGATCGGAGGTCGTGAAACCGATCTGGTTGTTGATCACGATATGCACGGTGCCGCCGGTGCCGTAGCCGCGGGTCTGAGCCAGGTTCAGCGTTTCCATCACCACACCCTGGCCGGCGAACGCGGCGTCGCCGTGCACCAGGATCGGCATCACTTGCGAGCCGTCCTTGTCGCCGCGGCGTTCCATGCGCGCCTTGACCGAGCCTTCGACGACCGGGTTGACGATTTCCAGGTGGGACGGGTTGAACGCCAGCGACAGGTGGATCGGGCCGCCGGGGGTGGAAATATCGGACGAGAAGCCCTGGTGATATTTCACGTCGCCGGCCGGCAGGTCATCCGCGTGCTTGCCCTCGAATTCGGCAAACAGGTCCTGCGGCATCTTGCCCAGGGTATTGACGAGCACGTTGAGGCGACCGCGGTGCGCCATGCCGATCACGATTTCCTGCACGCCGCGCTGGCCCGCACGCTGGATCACTTCGTCCAGCGACGCGATGAAACTCTCCCCGCCTTCCAGCGAAAAGCGCTTCTGGCCCACATAGCGGGTGTGCAGGTAGCGCTCCAGGCCTTCGGCGGCAGTCAGGCGCTCGAGGATATGCTTCTTCTTTTCGGCGCTGAAACTCGGGGTCGCGCGCACCGATTCGAGGCGCTCCTGCAGCCAGCGCTTTTGTGCCGGGTCGCTCACGTACATGAACTCGGCGCCGATCGAGCGGCAATAGGTGTCGCGCAGGGCTTGCACCAGGTCGCGCAGGGTCGTGCTCTCCTGGCCGAAATAGGTATTGCTGACATTGAACACGATGTCCATGTCGGCGTCGCTGAAGCCATAGAAACTGGGCTCCAGCTCGGGAATATTGGGTCGTTCCTGGCGCTGCAGCGGGTCAAGGTTGGCCCAGCGGTTGCCGAGGAAGCGGTAGGCGGAAATCAGTTGTGTGACGGCGATACGCTTGCGTCCCATCTCGACGTCCTGCGACGCGACCACCGTGCGGATCGGGCCTTGCTTGGCACGCTCGGCAAACGAGGCGACCACAGGAGCATGCGCAACGTCCGGCTTGGTGGAGCCGTCGACCGCAGGAACATGCTGCATCGCGTCAAAATAGGCGCGCCAATTGTCAGGGACTGAACCGGGATTGTTGAGATAGGCTTCGTACAGTTCTTCAACGTACGGCGCATTCCCACCAAACAGATAGGAGTTGGACAGGTACTGCTGCATCATCTTGCTCACCTTTTCTTCGCGTTTCGCGAGATTAGCGGGTTAATTTAACCTTCCGCGACACGGCCTGACCGGTTAGCGGATCGCACATCAAGTTGTGGGGGAAGGGCTACGTGACCTGAAGTGGTTCCAGTTTCTGGAGCCGGTAGCATAGCACAATTGCGTTTGCCAATAAAAAAGCGGGCCGCCCGGGCCCGCTTTTTTTTGCACCAGTGGAATCAGCCGCGCTTGTCGAGGGCCGGCACGTCGCGCTTCGGCGAACCGACATACAGCTGGCGGGGACGGCCGATCTTCTGCTCCGGATCGGAGATCATCTCGTTCCATTGCGCAATCCAGCCCACGGTACGCGCCATCGCGAAAATGCCGGTGAACAGCGAGACCGGGATGCCGAGCGCGGACTGCACGATGCCGGAGTAGAAGTCGACGTTCGGATACAGCTTGCGCGACACGAAGTAGTCGTCTTCCAGCGCCACTTTTTCGAGTGCCATTGCGAGCTTGAACAGCGGGTCGTTTTCCAGGCCCAGTTCGTTCAGCACCTCGTAGCAGGTTTCGCGCATCAACTTGGCGCGCGGATCGTAGTTCTTGTAGACCCGGTGGCCGAAGCCCATCAGCTTGACGCCGGAAGTCTTGTCCTTGACCTGCTTGACGAACTCGCCGATCTTGTCGACGCTGCCGATTTCCTTCAGCATGTTCAGAGCCGCTTCGTTCGCACCACCGTGTGCCGGGCCCCACAGGCAGGCGATGCCGGCCGCGATGCAGGCGAACGGATTGGCACCGCTCGAACCGGCCAGGCGTACGGTCGAGGTCGACGCGTTCTGCTCATGGTCCGCGTGCAGGATCAGGATACGGTCGAGTGCGCGCACCAGCACGTCATTGACCTTGTATTCCTCGCAGGGATTGCTGAACATCATGCGCATGAAGTTGGCGCTGTACGACAGGTCGTTGCGCGGATATACGAATGGCTGTCCAACCGAATACTTGTACGCCATCGCGACCAGGGTCGGCATCTTGGCAATCAGGCGGATCGCCGACACTTCGCGGTGATGCGGGTCATTGATGTCGAGAGAATCGTGGTAGAACGACGCCAGCGCGCCCACGGTGCCGACCAGCACCGACATCGGGTGCGCGTCGCGGCGGAAGCCGCGGAAGAAGAACTGCATCTGCTCGTGCACCATCGTGTGCTTGGTCACGGTGCTGACGAACTTGTCCTTTTCCGCTGCGGTCGGCAGCTCGCCGTTCAGCAGAAGGTAGCAGGTTTCGAGGAAATCGCAGTTGACCGCGAGCTGTTCGATCGGATAGCCCCGGTACAGCAGTTCGCCTTTGTCGCCGTCGATATAAGTGATCGACGAATTGCAGGAGGCGGTCGACATGAACCCCGGGTCGTAGGTGAACTTTCCGGTGGTGCCATACAGCTTGCGGATATCGACGACGTCCGGTCCGATCGTGCCCTTG
>CBIHOK010000010.1:0-39278 GCA_966211575.1 uncultured Noviherbaspirillum sp. | reverse complement strand
TACATTCTCCTTGCGAGCATGATATGCCTTGAACACGAAATTACTGATACTCCCGATACGGATCTTCCTCGCTCAAACCTTGCCGCAGTCATTCGCTACCTTGAGCAGAAGTACGGCCTTGAGCATGCACAGAACATGGACATGAACATGGCTTCGGCCGTCGTCGGTGCCACGATGAGGCCTAACTTCTCCTATATGGACTCCCTCCCAAGTACAAGAAACTGATCGACGGGAATGGCATGAGGGATGAGCCTGCAGTCGTATATCTGGCATCTGTAGTGGGTTCGTTACTGACGCGTGTCGACATGGAATCTGCGTCACTGTTAATGAAGGCCGACATCGAGAAATGACGCATATCGGTGCATGTTCGCGGCTTTACTCGTAAATGCTTTGCTGACTCACGTAGTGGCGCTTGGCAACCTCGGCAATCGTCGCCTTATCAGCTTCCCACAAAATCCGGACGATTTGCTCGTCGCTGTAGCGGCTCTTCTTCATGGTTCCCTTTCGTTTCGGGAGCCATCTTCTCAAATTCTTTCTGGTTCGAAAATATCGGGACAGGTCGGAGCCAGACGCAGCATATGTTGGTGTAACTCAATAATCGCTCATGTAGGGCCGAACCCCAGATATGCCGCGGCTTGTACGCGCCTCCGCCGCGCCGACGCCCGCAGCAAGCACAAGAAGTCGCAAGGCCGTCCACACCGGCAGCGGACAACCCTCCGTATTGCCGCCTTACATCCCTTTACCGAACACCTACAAATATTCCGGCCGCCGACACATTTCCGATACATGGACGGTGTCTAATCATTCGAGCCGGATTGGCCGCAACTGCCATTCATGGCCACTGGCGCAGGCAGCGCGGCATTTCGGCCCGAATGGGAAGTTCGCGGAGGTGAATGATGAAGCATCTGAGACTTGTTGCCGTCGCCATGCTGCTTGCCGCATCGACATCCGGCACGGTGGCGTATGCCCATGGTCACGCGCGGGCGCATGTCGGCGTCTATTTCGGTGGCCCGTGGATATGGCCGGGCTACTACTATCCGCCGGCGTATGCGCCGGGCTATTACGTGTATCCGCCGGCAGCGCCGGTCGTGACCGCGCCGCCAACCTACGTTGAGCAGAATCCGCCGCCGGCCGGATCGGAGAATCAAGCCGACCAGGACGCCGGTTACTGGTATTACTGCAGGAAGCCCGATGGTTATTACCCGTATGTAAGGCAATGCCCAGGCGGATGGGAAAGAGTTCCGCCGCGGCCGTCCGATTCACATTGAGCGCCGGGAAATCATCATGTCCAACAATATTCCAGCAATGTCGTCGCTGGCTGTTGCGGTCGGCGCCGCATGCCTGCTGGGCGCCTGCACCACCGTGCCGATCGGCCCCAGCGTGATGGTGTTGCCTGGCAGCGGCAAGAATTTCGACCAGTTCCGCGTCGACGATGCCGAATGCCGGCAATTCGCTTTCAACCAGATCGGCGGGCCCAATGCGTCAGCGGCGGCGGTCAACAGCGGCATGAGCAGTGCCGCAGTCGGCACCTTGCTGGGAGCGGCGGCGGGAGCGGCGATAGACGGCGGGCACGGCGCCGGGGTCGGCGCCGGCACCGGCCTGCTGGTGGGCGGCATGGCCGGTGCCGACACTGCGAATGCGAGCTCCTACGGCGTGCAGCGGCGCTATGACTTCAGCTACGAGCAATGCATGTACGCGAAGGGAAACCGGGTGCCGGTCGCCGGCAGCATGGCAGCGCTGCCGCACGACGAACGCCCGGTGCAGCGACGTCCGGATGACGTGCCGCCGCCACCTCCCGGCAATCCGCCGCCGCCACCGCCCGACGCCGCCCATTCGCGCTGACGACGGATGCCGCGCAACGCGGCAAGCGTTTCAAGGAACAGTCTGATGAGTTATTCGGTGTTCACCCAGGCCAGCTTCTGGCTGATGGTGATTTTTTCGATTCTTCTTCCATTCGCGGTGTACGGCGTGCTGCAGCTCAAGCGCGCGATTTCCCGCACCACCACCTTGCTGCTCGGCTTTGCGCTGGTGCTGATAGCCGGAATGGACGTGCTGTTCCTGCAGGTCATTGCAGCCGCCGCGCGGAGTTCGCCCTCGCTTGCCGACGACGCACTTTTCGTGTCCGAACTTTCGGTTGCCCTTTACCTGCTTCCCGCGATGTTCGGCGGCATCGGGATCAATGTGATATCGCATGTCCTGGTCAGCCACCTGGTCGAGGCGGAGCAGCGCTTCATCGCGTTGCGTCGCGAATCCGACGACACGCATGACGAGATGTCGCACCGGGCGGGCGGACCACGCTGAGAGACGGCGAGTGGATTGAGAATGGGGACCATGGAGTTGGGGCGCAGCCGGCGAAGATCCCGAAGATAGTCGCATTTCAGCATCACCCCGGCAGGAAATCCATTTCCCCCAGCCCGCAGCACAGTACACTTGCCGTTGCGCGGCAAGCGCGCTTGCCTGCCGGCCGGCGGACGACCGAACATGTTCGCGGCGGCGGCACTTCCTTCCGATCCTATGCTGAAAACATTCCTGCACCGGCTGTTCAGGACGACGGCCGAGCCGCCGCCGTCGGACGAGCTCCCGCTCAGTCCTTTGACGATACTGGCGGTCGATCCCGCGCCGCCGGCGGTCGAACTGATCGACGTGGACAACCTGTTTTTCCCATGGCTGCTGGACACGGGGGAAGCGGCAGCAGCGGATTTGAACGACGCCGAAAGGCGGATTCTGCGTGCGCTCAAGCGGGTCGCCGACGCGGCGGATCCGTCGGTCGCGGACCTGGTGCCGCGCATCCCGTCGGTCGTGCCGATGCTGCTGCGCAGCTTGCGCGATCCGAACATATCGAACGGCGAGCTGGCGGCGCAGACCGCGCAGGATGCGGTGCTGGTCGCCGCGGTGCTCAGGCAGATCAACAGTTCCTGCTTTCATCGCACGGCGCCGGTCAGGACCATCGAGGATGCGCTTGCGCTGCTCGGCCAGAACGGCTTGCGGATGCTGGTCGCGAGCGTCGCGTTCAAGCCGCTGTTCAGCACTGGCCTCGGTCATTTCACGAAGCTCGGCGCGCCCCGGATGTGGGAACTGGCGGAGCCGTACGGCTTTGCCAGCCGCCAGCTGGCAAGGCGCCGCCCTACCGATGTGTTCGAAGTGTTCCTTGCCGGGCTGCTGCAGAATGTCGGCGTGGTCGTCGCATTGCGCCTGCTGGACCAGGCCGGGGGCGCCGCGCCGGGCGATTTGCGCTCGTTGAGCTTTTACGGATCCTTCGTGCATTACACCCGGCGGCTGGCGCGGCTGGCCGGCGCCCACTGGCAGTTTCCGGAACGGGCGATTGCAGCACTCGATCGCGACGCGACAGTGCCGGGAGACGATTTCGGCCAGGTCCTGCATCTGGCGGACCGCATCGCGAAGATCCGCGCGCTGGTGCAACACCGGGTACTCGGTCCCGAGCTGGCCGATGCGTGCCTCGAAGATGAGGACGCATCTGCTTGTTATCGCATGCTGGCCGCGGCGGATGCCGGGAACGAATTGGTGTCCTCCACCTGATCTCATCCTCTCCCTCCGGGAGAGGGATGGAGCATTCTGACTGCCGTCCTTTATGTAACGCTCAACAATCAACGAATGCCCACGCCGGTGTGCGGGGGAGAAAGCCGGGATAACGACGCAGAAGCGCCTCCGCAAGCGCGTGCGCCACTCCGCGGCCGCGATAGTCGGGTTTTACAAAGATCAGCCGAATGAAGATCGTGCCCGTGCATACCGTGAATTCCAGTGCGCCGATGCACTCCTGGTGATGGTAGGCATACAAAGTCCCCTGGATCACGTGTTCGGGATTCTCCGATCGCACTTCCTCGATGGAGAGCGGCGTGATTTGGTCTGCGGTTTCGCGATTCATGGGCCGGGCAGGCACGAGGATTCGATTGCATGCCGGCAGGGCACCGGCTTTGCCCGGCAATGCGGGAGCAACAGCGCCGTCATCCGATGATCTCCTTCAGCACGAGATGAAGGCCGAGCAGTATCAGGCCGATGAAGAATGCCAGCCGGAACGTGGCCGGGCGCACGCGTGCCCGGACTGTCTGTCCCAGATACATGCCGAGCAGCGCCGGCAACAGCGCCAGCGCCGAAGCGCCGCTGGACGACAGGTGCAGTGTTCCGGTGGATGCCAGGCTCAACGCCAGCGCGATGGTGGAAGTCGTGAACGCGATGCCAAGCGCCTGGACCAACTCGTCTCTTTCCAGCCCAAGCGATTGGAGATAAGGCACGGCGGGAATGACGAATATGCCGGTGGCTGCCGTCACGCCGCCGGTAAGCGCGCCGATGAGTGGGGACAGGAACGGCTCCAGGCGCGCCGGAACCGCCAGGCGCAGCGAGTACAGGCCGGCCGCCGCATACAGAATCAGGAAAATGCCCAGGGCGGCAGCGGCGCCCTGCAGCGGCTTCGCTTCGAGGAGCCGGACACCCGCCCATGTGCCGCCGCATATTCCGGCCAGCATCCATCGCAGCCGGAACGCGAGCCGCCCCAGGCGGCCTCCCGCCATCAGCTGCCAGACGTTCGTCACCAGCGAAGGCACAATCATCAGCACCGCCGCTTCGGATGGCGCCATCGACATGCTCAGCAGGGCGACCGAAACCGTCGGCAAGCCCATGCCGATCACACCCTTTACCATGCCGGCAATCAAAAATACGAGGGAAACCTGCGCAAGCCAGGGCAGGGGTTCGCCCAATACGGAAAGAAAGACGTTTGTCATGCAGGCACTTTGCCACGCCTTTCGGTATCTGAAAATTTGCTTTTTGCGAAGCGTGACTATGTTATAAACGAAGGCAGGCGAAGAGAAGGCAAGAGGGCACCATGCATTTCGATCTGACCGACATGCGGCTGTTTCTTCACATCGTGGAGACCGGAAGCATCACGAAAGGCGCGGAGCGAGCGCACCTGGCGCTGGCTTCGGCCAGCGCACGCATTCGCGGACTGGAGGAGGATCTGCGCACGCCCCTGCTGGTGCGCGGACGACGCGGCGTCGAAACCACCCATGCCGGAAGGACGTTTGCCCACCATGCCCGGATCGTGCTGCAACAGGTGGGCCGGATGATGGGCGAGCTGGCCGAGTACGGCGGTGGCATACAGGCGCGGATCCGCCTGCTGTGCAACACGTCGGCGCTGGCCGAACATCTGCCGTCCGCGCTCAACGCCTTCATGACCAAACATCCGAACGTTGCCATCGACCTGGAGGAGCATCTCAGCTACGAGATCGTCCGTGCCGTTTCCCGGGGAATGGCCGATATCGGCGTGGTGGCCGATACCGTGGAATTGAACGGACTGGAAGTCCTTCCGTTTCGTCCGGATCGGCTGGTGCTCGTGGTCCCGGCACGGCATTCGCTGGCAGTCGGCACGGACCGGCGAAAGAAAAGGACGGTCTCCTTCGGCGACGTGCTGGAGCACGATTTCATCGGCATGGCGGGAGACAGCGCATTGCAGCAGTATTTGAACGGGCAGGCGCTGCGGATCGGGAAGCGCATGAAATACCGGATTCTTCTGCGAAGTTTCGAGGCCATTTGCCAGCTCGTCGAAAACGGCGCGGGCATCGCCATCGTCCCGGAATCCGCGGCGCGCCGATGCGAGCAGACCATGGCAATCCGCCACCTTGCCCTGGAAGAGGCGTGGGCCGACCGCCAACTGTTGATCTGCGTCCGCAGCTTCGAATCGCTTGGCAGCCATGTGAAGCAACTGGTTTCGGAACTGCGGGGATAAGCCGGGCAGGTTGGGCATTCTGTCCATGGGGGCGCTGTACGATCATTGCGATTGGATGGCCTGACCTGATTCACCGCTTGCGGGCAGTCTTCCGCGCAGGTGCTTCCTCCATGGCTCCGCTCTCCTCGGTATCGAGGGGCGTCAGAGGTGTGCGGGATTCCTCATTGAGGGCGGAGGTCAATTTGGTGATCAGCACGATCAGCTGCCGCTGCTCGTCTGCGCTCAACGGGGAAAGCAAGCGCTTGGAGCTACGCTTACTCGGTTCCTCGACGGCACGCAGCGTACGTACTCCGTCGAGCGTCAGCTGCAACGCGTTTTTTCGTTTGCTGGCGGCCGATGGACTCCGTTCAACCAGGCCGCGCGCCTCCAGGCCGGTGATGATCTGGCCGGTGGTGGCACGGTCGAATCCGAGTGCCCGCGCGACTTCGGACTGATTGAGTCCGGGGCAGCGGCTAATGGTGAACATGATCGAGTGTTGCGGCGGAGTAAGCCTGAACTCGGCCGCCTCCTGCATGAAGATGCCTACCGCGATTTGGTGTGCACGCCGGAACAGCACGCCGGGCCGCGTGTACAGCTTCTCCATCCCGCCTGCCTGAGGCGAATTGCCTTGTGTTTTGTTCGAGTTGATATTTTTCATGGTAGTTGACAATGTTAACCGGAGTCGGTTAATGTAAGTATCAATGTAAGTGTACTTATATATGTGAACTTACATTGGTCCGATAACGATACCAGTTGTCACATCAAAGGAGCAAACATGGAGCATCGATCCCACCTGCTTCGCAGAGCCTGTGCCTTCGGCCTGCTGGCCAGCCTGTTCACGGTCTCGTCATTTTCTGCACATGCCGCGGAGCCGGCATTTCCCTCCAAGCCCATCCACATGATCGTGCCGACAGCGGGCGGTACCGTGGACCTCATCGCACGTTATGTCGCTCCCAAGCTTTCCGGCGCCTGGGGACAGCCCGTGGTGGTGGATGCGAAACCGGGAGCTTCGGGCGCCATCGGCGCTTCCGTCGCGGCCCAGGCAGCTCCCGACGGCTATACCATCCTGGTCAGCTATAACCCGTTGGTCAACACCGCATTCCTCAGGAAGGACTTGCCCTACCGGTTCAAAGACTTCCAGCCCATCACGCTCGCCGTCTCCTCGGAACAGGTACTGGTCGCCAATCCGAAGGTGCCGGCGGCAAACCTGGCACAGTTCATCGAGCTGGCCAAACGCAAAAAGGGTGCGCTCAACTATGCCTCGGTCGGACTCGGCAGCGCGTCGCACCTGACGATGGAGCTTTTCAAGACGCGCGCGGGCGTGGACATGACCCACATACCGTATCAAGGTGCGGGGCCCGCCATCAACAGCCTGCTCGGCAAAAATACGGACGCCGCCTTCTTCGCCACCGCCAACGTGATCCAGCTGGTAAAGGCCGGAAAACTGAAAGCCTTGGCGGTTACCGGCAGCAAGAACCTGAAGTCGCTGCCCGATGTGCCTTCCATGGCACAGGCGGGATTGCCGGACTTCGATGCCACGATCTGGATCGGCTTTTCTGCGCCGCCGGGTACGCCTTCCGATATCGTGGATAAGTACCATCGCGCAATAACCAAGATCCTGAATATGCCGGACATCCGCAAGGCGATCGAGGCGGCCGATTTCAATGTCGTGGCCAGCACCCCGCAGGAATTCAAGCATTTCATCGACAAGGAAACCGCAACCTGGCAAGAGGTCGCCAGGCGGGCCAATGTCCACCTCAATTGAATATTCATCGCCACGCCAGCGTGGCATCGGTCGCAAGCCGATTCGAACAACCTGACTAGAGGCGATTTCTGGAGCATCCCATGCATCAAGGACACCAACCTCCGACCCTGCCGGATACGCATTATCTGGATAACCGGATCTTTACCGACGAGACGATTTTCCAGGAAGAGCAGGAACGGATTCTATCCAAAGTATGGCAGTTCGTCTGCCATGAAAGCGAGATCGCGCGACCCGGCGACTATCGTCGGACCAGTATCGCAGGCAAGCCTTTGGTGGCCGTGCGCGGAGCCGACGGACAGGTCCGGGGCTTCTATAACATTTGCCGGCACCGCGCCGCAGAGGTGGTCCGCGAGGAATCGGGCAATGCACGCTCCTTCACCTGCTTCTATCACCATTGGAACTACACGCTGGAAGGGAATCTGCGCTCTGTCGCCAAGGCGGAAGGCTATGAGCGGGCCGGTCTGGACAAATGTGAGCTCGGCCTGGTCCCGGTGCGCACCGAAAGCATCGCGGGGCTGGTGTTCATGTGTCTGGATCCCGATTGCGAACCGCTGAAGGATTTTCTCGGCGATAGCATTCTGCCGATCATGGAGCCACTGGGAACCGTGCCGATGGAAGTCTTCCACTTTCACAAGGCGATAATCCACACCAACTGGAAGCTCTGGCAGGACAACAACAGCGAGCGCTACCACAGCATGCTCCATGCCATCAACCGCACGACCCAGCCCTGGGTGCTGGGCAAGACAAGCCCGATGAAATTGCGCCTCTTTCCCAACGGCCACAGCGGCTACTGGTCCGACGGCGAGGCGACCGTGGCCTACGAGCGCGGCGGCTATGCAGACGTGACGCGCGGCGGTACCTTGCCCGGACTGCGCGACAACGAGATGCGGGTCATCAATCTCTTCCCGGACTTCATGATCAACATCCGCTCCAACGTCGTGCGTCTGGACCGCATGATTCCCCTGGACGCCGGCCGCACCCTCGTCGAATGGCGGGGATTGGGCGTGCTGGGAGATTCCGAAGAGATGCGGGCGCTCCGCCTGAAGCACCACAACATGTTCTGGGGCCCGGCAGGCCGCAATCTGCCTGAAGATCTCCTGGCGGTCGAATCGCAATACCGCTCGATGCAGGCCGAGGCGGTGCGCTATAGCATCCTGGCCCGCGAGGAAGACTTGAATCCTACCGATGACGCCAATCTCCGCGCCTATTACGTCGAATGGGGCAGGCGCATGGGCCGGCGCGCATCGGCGCCCTTCGCCGGCACCGTGAAAGGAGACGCGTAATGGACAAGTCCGCAACCCTGATCGATATCGTGCAAGTCCATCGGCTCGTGCAGCAGACGGCAAATCTTTTGGACAAGGAGGATCTGGACGGCTGGCTGGCCCTGTTCGACGGCCAGGGTTCGTACGAGATCTCGTCCTATTCGCCGGAATTGCGGCGTCCACAGCAATGGTGGCTGTCCGATCTCGCGAGTCTGACAAAGACGCTGGCCGAGGTTCGGCAGCATGTCCGCGATCCGGCCCGCCGTCGCCATGTCGTGGGTGCCGGGGTCGTCGCGATCGAGGAGGGCGTGGCCCGGGTCGAGTCTCCGTTCTCCATCTACCGGACCACGCCGCAAGGAGACAGCAGCTTGTATGTCGTCGGCTGCTATGAGGATGTCCTGGTGCGTTCCACGGAAGGCGAATGGCGGTATCAATTGCATCGGGCCGTATTGGATACCCGCGTGCTGGACGCCTTTACCCATTTGCCGCTCTAGCTTCGTCGGCTTCCAGGCGGGTAGAGGATTTACCGAAACTTGCAGTACCGATGGATAACACCGCTCTCATTACGGTTCTGGTTTGCGCCATACGGCTCGAAGCACAAGGCGTGGCAAGTCTCGAACTGCGCTCGCCGCAGGGCGATGACCTGCCCGCCTTCGAGGCGGGAGCGCACATCGACCTGCATTTGCCAAACGGCCTTGTGCGCAGCTATTCATTGTTCAACGCGCCGACAGAGCGCCATCGCTATATGGTGGCGGTGCAAAACGACCGCAACAGCCGGGGTGGCTCGCGGTTCGTGCACGAGCAGCTGCGGGTGGGATCGGAACTCCGGATCACGCCTCCGCGCAACAATTTCGCGCTCGACGAAAGCGCGCCCCGATCGGTACTGCTGGCCGGCGGCATAGGCGTGACGCCCCTCTTCTGCATGTACAAACGCCTGCGCAGCATCGGGCAACCGGTCGAGCTGATCTATTGCGCCCGCAGCAGAAAAGAGGCGGCATTCGTCGATGATGGCCTGCTGTCCGGCAACAGCCGCGTCCGCATGCTGTTCGACGACGAGCACGGTGGGCCGCCCGACTTGCGCATACTGCTGAGTTCGCAGCCCAAGGATGCGCATTTCTACTGTTGCGGCCCGGCCCCCATGCTGGATGCCTTCGAAACGGTGTGCAAGGGCCTGGGCTACGCCAACGTCCATATCGAACGTTTCTCGGCTCCCGCCGACATGACGCCCTCGCAGGCCAGCGGGTATCAGGTCGAGCTGGCGAGATCCGGCAAGATCATCGATGTGCCCCCGGAGACGTCGTTGCTGAACGTCTTGATCGATGCGGGCATCGACACCGATTACAGCTGTCGCGAAGGGATATGCGGTGCCTGCCAAACGACCGTCCTGGAAGGCATCCCCGATCATAGGGACGCCGTGCTGACCGAACGCGAGCGCGCCTCCAACAAGACCATGATGATCTGCGTGTCGGGCTGCAAGGGCGACAAGCTGGTACTGGACATCTGACTCGGACGGCGCGCTCGGCGGTTACGCAGCCGGTTGCCAACCAGCGAAGCGCATCGAGCATCGCCGATCAGCTTCCCAATTTCCGGATAACCGTCAGCGCAAGCCTTACGCGATCCTCGATGACGTTTTCAAGCGACTTGATCTGCGCTCCCATGAGCAGCTTGATGCGCACATCTCCAATCAGCACGTTAAAGAAAATCGAATTGATCAGCACCGGATCGTCGAAGTCCGCGTAACCCTTTTCCTTTGCGTGCCTGAACAGTTTCTCCGTCGCGGCGAGCACCGGTCCGCTGCCGCTTGCCGCAAGTTCCTTCGCCACGGTCCCGGATGAACTGGCATCGGCAATGGCGAGGCGCGTCATGGCGATGTTCTTTTCGCTCAACAGCTCACCCAGAAACACGCTTCCAAACCTTTTGAGCGTTTCGTAAAAAGCGTCGGCGCTATCCGGAAGCGGAATATCGATAGGTTGCCGCATCCTCTGTGTGCCGGTCTTGACCAGGGCTTCAAGAATGCCCTGCTTATTGCCGAACAGCTCATACAGCAGCCGCTTGGACACCTTGGCTTCAGTGGCAATGTCGAGCGTGGTCGCCCGCTCATATCCCTTTTCGAAAAACACTTTGGCCGCCGCCTCAAGGACTTGCCGGCGGCGTTCCGGGAGCTTGTCCTCGGGCAATTTTTCGTTGTTTTTTTGCATAGATAAAAAATTTTTGCGAATTTGGTACCAAATAGTACCATCCCATGCTATGCTTCTCCTAACGGTACCAATCAGTACCAAACAACGAATTCATGTTCTACCGAAAGGAAGCAAATGCATACACCCCTCCAGGCTCCCGTTGCCATCGCCCCCGGCGCTGCTTCCGCACAAGCCGCCGCCCTTCAAGTATCCATCCAAGGAGTAAAAAATGATCACGGCACTCTGTACTTCGTTCTATTTGATCGTGCGGGCTTTCTTAAAAAGCCGCTCGCCACGCTGAAGGCCGAGCCGGCAGAGCCGGTCGCGGTATTCGAGAATTTGCCCTCCGGTTCGTATGCCGTGAGTGTTTTTCAAGACCTGAATGGCAACGGTGTTCTGGATCGCAATCTCATCGGGGCGCCGCTTGAACCGTTCGGCTTCAGCAATGACGTGGTCGGAGTCATGGGGCCGCCGCGCTTCGAGGCAGCGGCCGTTCAAGTGGATAGCGAGACACTGTCCATCTCCATCAAGCTGCGGTAAAGGAAAAATCATGGATCGAGAAATCCTTTCCCCAAGCCCGGCCATCTCCGCCGCCACGCATTCGACGTCTGCACCGGAGGCGGCCGGCGGCGGCCAAACCCAATACGACCCGGCATGGACAATCGGCTATCGCACGATCGAGACGGACGGCGTTCAGGCCGGGTCGCTTGAGCTGAGCGGCGAATTGCCGAAGGGTTTGCGAGGGGTTCTGTACCGGAACGGCCCCGCCAGGCACGAGCGGGCCGGCCGCAGGTATCGCCACTGGCTGGACGGAGACGGCATGCTGCAAGCGTATCGCCTCACCGATAGCGGAATCGCGCATCACGCGCGCTATATCCATACCGATAAATATCTCGCCGAAGAAAAGGCCGGCCGCTTTCTGCGGCAAGCCTACGGCACGGTCATCCCGGATGCCGAACCGCCCGTTAGCGCCGACGATATGAATACGGCGAACACCGGCGTCATCCACCATGGCGGCGAACTGCTGGCTTTGTGGGAAGGCGGCTCCGCGTACCAGATGCATGCCGCTTCCCTGGACACCATCGGCAAGAAGAACTGGCGTTCCGATTTGACCGGCGTGCCTTTTTCCGCCCATCCGAAAATCGATACCGACGGAACGATGTGGAACTTCGGGATCCTGGGGAATGCGAATCTGCTCGTCCTGTATCGCATTTCACCGCACGGGCAAGTGCAAAAGGCGGAGGCGATCACCATTCCGGACCTGCCGATGATTCACGACTTCGTCATCACCGCGCGGCACCTGGTATTCCTGCTGCCTCCATTCAAGGCCGACCCCGAGCGCATTGCCGCCGGCAAAAGCATAGGCGAGAGTTATGCCTGGCGGCCCGAGAAAGGGATGCGCGTATTGACCATCGAAAAAGACGACTGGTCCAGGCGCCGCATCTACGAAACCGAAGCAGGCATGGTCTACCACTTCGGGAATGCGTGGGAAGACAAACAGGGCATCATTCGCTTGTCGTGCATGCGCGCCGACGACGACATTCTCTTCCAGCGTGGCTACGATGCGATGCAGGGCGAGTACAGCTATGTGCCGGGCGCCCGCACCACCCTGATGACGATCGATCCGGGCAGCGGCAAGGTCCATGAAGAACGGATGCCGGAAGAAACCGAGTTCCCTTCGGTGGATCCGCGTTATGTCGGCAGGCATTACAGCCAGCTGGTCACGGTCGCCCGCAGTCCGTTGAAAACGACGTTCGGCTACGACATGATCCAGCGCCGCGATCTGGAAAGCGGCGAAGTGGACCGGTATCACTACGGACCGGATTTCGTCCTCGAAGAGCATTTGCTGGTGCCCGATATGTCGGGCCAGACCGAGGGAAGCGGCTGGGTTATCGGAACGGCGCTGGACCTCGGCAGGCAAGCCACCGTCCTGTCGATATTCGATGCAAAGGCGCTGCGCAACGGGCCTGTCGCGCAGGCGTACCTGCCTTATGCAATGCCGTTCGGAATCCACGGGCACTTCGTTCCGGCGTGACGCAACAAAGGTGTTGCTCTTGAACGAATCAAGCCGCGCGGGCGGGCGCGAATGCCCGCCTGCGCCGGAGCCCCGGCGCGTTGCTCTTATCCGCTTGCCGCAAGCTCAGGCATTCCCCCGCAGCATGGCCTTGATGCCGCGGACAGCCTGCCGGATCCGCGCTTCGTTTTCGATCAACGCGAAGCGGACATACTCGTCGCCATACTCGCCGAAGCCGATGCCGGGCGAAACCGAAACCTTGGCCTTTTCCAGCAGCAGCTTGGCGAATTCCAGCGAACCCAGATGGCGATAGGCTTCCGGGATGCGTGCCCAGATGTACATCGAAGCCTTCGGGATATCGACCGGCCAGCCGGCTTCATGCAAGCCCCTGGCCAGTACGTCGCGCCGGCTCTGGTACTTCGCGCGGATCTCGGCGACGCAGCTCTGGTCGCCTTCCAGCGCGGCGATTGCGGCCACCTGCAGCGGTGTGAACGTGCCGTAGTCGTGGTAGCTCTTGATGCGCGCCAGCGCCGCGACCAGCGCCTTGTTGCCGACCATGAAGCCGATGCGCCAGCCGGCCATGTTGTAGCTCTTCGAGAGCGTGAAGAATTCGACCGCGACATCGCGCGCGCCGGGCACCTGCATGATGGACGGCGCCTGCCAGCCGTCGAACACGATGTCGGCATAGGCGAGGTCGTGCACCACCAGGATATCGTGCTCCTTGGCCAGCTTCACCACGCGCTCGAAGAAGTCGAGTTCGACGCATTGCGCGGTCGGATTGGAGGGAAAGCCGAGGATCACCATCTTCGGCTTCGGATAGCTTTCGCGGATCGCGCGCTCCAGCTCGGCGAAAAAGTCGACGTCGGGACTCATCTGCACCGAACGGATATCGGCGCCCGCGATGACCGCGCCGTAGATATGGATCGGATAGCTGGGGTTCGGCACCAGCACCGTGTCGCCACGGTCCAGCGTCGCCAGCATCAGGTGGGACAGGCCTTCCTTCGAACCGATCGTCACGATCGCTTCGCTGTCGGGATCGAAATCGACGCCGTAGCGATCCTTGTACCAGTGCGCGATCGCGCGCCGCAGCCGCGGAATGCCCTTGGACGACGAATAGCCGTGCGTGTCGGGCCGCTTGGCCACCTCGACCAGCTTGTCGACGATATGCGCCGGCGTGGCGCCATCGGGATTGCCCATCGACATGTCGATGATGTCTTCGCCGCGGCGGCGCGCGGCCATCTTCAGTTCGGCGGTGATGTTGAAAACGTAGGGGGGAAGGCGATCGATGCGCGGAAAGCTCCGCGGCTTGCCGGATGTGGACATGTTTGCTCTTTCACGTAAGCGCCCGGAACCGTCCGAGCGACGTTGGAACGGAAAATGTTCCGCTGTCATTCTAAACGGGAAAACGATGCAATCGAAAAAATATGATGTCAGGTTCGCCAGGCAAGATGTAATTTCGTAATCGAGTTCGACACCCATCGGGTCAAGAAGCGCATGCGCACGGGGAATCACCATGCTGCGGCGGGGCCCGGCCTCATGCGCTGCGCATTGATTTCCGCCATGTATTTCTGCTTGTATAGAATACGTAACATATCCTCGGAAATACCCCCGAAAAACGAAACCGATTCATGGCCCCCGCAATGTTGACGCAATTAGCCACCGCTCCCGGCTTCGCTGGAGCGAGCGCCATTCCTTCTGCCGATTGGCCCTATCTCGATATCCTGTCGCGCCTTGCCCTTGCCTTGGCGCTGGGCCTTCTGATCGGACTGGAACGGGAGCGGCGCAAGAAGGAAGCCGGCCTGCGCACTTTCGGCTTCATCGCGCTGCTGGGCGCGGTCGGGGCGGCGCTCGGCGATCCTTATGCCTATATCACCCTTGGATTGACCGGTTTGCTCACCGTGTTTTTGAACATCCAGGAATTGCGCGCCCACGAAAGCACGGAGCTCACGACATCGGCAGCCATGCTGATTACGTGCATCGCCGGCGTGCTATGCGGCAAAGGCCATACGCTGACGCCGGCAGCCGTGATGGTCATCGCTACCGCGCTGCTGGCATGGAAAGACCGGCTGCAGGGTTTCAGCATAGGATTGACCGAGAGCGAAGTGCGTTCGGCACTGCTGCTTGCCATTCTGGGAATCGTGATTTATCCGGCGCTGCCTAGCGGTTCCATCGGGCCGCTGCACTTGATCGAGCCACGCGCTGCCTGGGCAACCGTGATACTGATTGCCGGTATCGGCTTCATCAACTATGTGCTCTGGAAGATGTACGGCACGCGCGGAGTCGCGATTGCCGGTTTTCTGGGCGGACTGGTCAACAGCAGCGTCACCGTCAATGAACTGGCGGCCCGCATCGCCGGCGCTCAAAGCCGCACTGAAATTGCGGCGGCTTACCAGGGCATCCTGTTGGCGACGGCGGCGATGGTGACGCGTAATGCCGTGATCCTGTTGCTACTTGCGCCGCGTGCCCTGATCTCGGCGCTGTTGTCTTTCCTGCTGATGCTGCTTGTCTGCGTGGGATGGTCGCTTTTAAGTCAATGGCAGGCTTCGGAAACTCCATCCGAAGAGGGAAAGGGCCGCGAAAGCACACTCGCTTTACCGTTTTCGCTATGGTCTGCCCTGAAATTCGGATTCATCTTTCTGATCCTGCACATGGTAGGCACGGTGACGCAGCAGTATTTCGGCAGGGTGGGTTTTTACGTGGTCAGTGCGATAGGCGGCGCGGTGTCGAGTGCAAGCGCGGTCGCCGCAGCGGCCAGTCTTTCGTCAAGTGCAACCATTTCCTTCGGCGTGGCGGCGACCGGCGCGGTGGCAGCCTCGGTCGCCAGCGTGGCGATCAATCTCCCCTTCGTGTTCCGCGCCAGGAATCGGGCGCTTTCGATGCGGCTGTCGGTTGCGATGAGCATCATTGCCGCGGTCGGCATCATTGGCATGATGCTCGAAGACGTCTTGTCGAGCGTGCTCGTATCCTATTTCCCCGGCTTGGCAGGGTGAGCAGGCAAGGGATGGGGCTTCGTGATTTTGCGGGAATCGGACCGGCACAGGCGATGCGGTAAGTCCCGTCGCGGGGCGTCTATCCCGTCAATCCGGATCGCGTGCCACGACGATCCGGTTGCGCCCGCTGCGCTTCGCGCGGTACAACGCCTTGTCCGCCCGGCGAAAAGTCTGTTCCGCGGTTTCGTGCATATGAAATGATGCAACGCCGATCGACGTGGTCAGCGCAATGCCGGGCGTGACGGTCGCCCACGGATAGGCCAGCACCGCTTCGCGGATGCGGGCAAGCGAGGCGGCTGCGCCGTCGCCCGCGGCCCCTTTCAGTATCAGCACGAATTCGTCGCCGCCATAGCGTGCCACGTAATCCACTTCGCGCATCGTCTGCCGGATGATTTGCGCAAATACGCGGATCACTTCATCGCCGATGACATGGCCGAGCCGGTCGTTGACTTCCTTGAAGTTGTCGAGATCGAACACGGCGATGCTGGAGGGCTGGCCCGAGCGCCGGAAGCTCTTATGCTCCAGTCCCAGGTGAAAATTCAGATCGCGGCGATTTCCGACCCCGGTCAATTCGTCATGCGCCGCCAGCTCCTTCAGCTTTTGCATCGCGGATTCGAGTTCGGCCGTGCGTTGGGCGACGAGCTGTTCAAGCGAATTCTTGTACTGCTGCAGCTCCAGTTCCTGGCGCTTGCGCGCGGTAACATCCCGCGCAATCGCAACCAGCAGGATTTCACCCTCCATCCGGAACGAAGCGAGGGATGCTTCGACATCGAAAATGTCGCCGTTTCGTCCCCGGAACTGGGTTTCGATGGATATCGCGTCGGTCCGCTGCAGCTCCGTGACGATCGCGGCGCGATGATGCGGGTGCACCCAGAGATCGATGCTTGCGGAGGTACGGCCGACGACTTCTTTGCAGGTATAGCCGATCAAGCGTTCAAATCCCGGGTTCACGTCGATGAAGACGCCCGTCAGCAGATTCGAGAACGTGGCGTAGTCGGGCAGCGCGTGGAATACCCGGCGGTATTTGTCCAGCTCCGCGCCTTCGTGGCCGCGCGGTGCAGCCGCTTCTTTCACACCGTCTCCGTGGCCTGAGAGCCTGTTTAGTGTTTATTTGGCACCTGCCAAATAAACACTAAACAGGCTCTGAATTTGTACAGCAAAAACTATGCTACATCAATTGCGGCGTCAAGGCTGATCGTTCGGCGGGAAATCAAAGCGGCCGCGCGCGATTAAGAAATGCCCGAACCGGCCCGTGCCTGGCACGGTGCCGCTGGCATGGCGACAGGAGCGCGGCCTTGCCCGGCTGCCGTGCGCGGCGAAGTCAGGCTTCCCCGGACGACCATTCCGGACTGAATCCGCCCAGCGTCGGATGGTACATTTCGTCGCCCGAGTGCTGGGTGAACTCGACGTTGAGGCGATCTTCGCGCAGCCCGAGCACGCTCACGCAGTCGTTGACCAGCTGTTTTGCCAGCGCAAGCCGCTGTTCCGGGGAACGCCCCCGGCGGATGTCGCACATCAGCACCGATACCGGCGTCGGCTCACCGTCGACGATTCGCCAGACACCGCCTTCGCCCACCTCGCGTATCGCAATGCTGATGCGGCGAATGTCGACTGTCATCATCCGTGCATAGGTTTCGCACAGCGTCTTGGCCAGGCGCTGCTTGTCATCCGCGCGATGCGTTCCATTCACGTCCAGTTGAAGATAAGGCATCAGATACTCCTTTGCTTGTGCGTTGCTCCCGGAAGGCAGGGCGCAGTTGCGATCTTGGCGAAAACGACCAAGCGCGTACCGGTGGTGAATGGCAGCCGGCCGATCGTCAAATTGTGGCTTGAATCAGACATGTCCAATATACTCCTTTAAAGATGCATTTTATATGTAACTTTATATTCCAAGGGCGGCGAAACAGGCGCAGAATTGGTTCGTGCGGTCCAGGCCGGCACATCGCAAGCGGGCAAGGCCTGGACGCACAAGCTTATCTACCTGACCAGGAAAAGATCATGTCTACCATTCGCCTCCCCGCCGACCATCCGGTTCATATCCAGCCGCGCGACTTGTCTGACCGCGTCGCATACGGATTCACCAAGTTCCTGCGCTTTCTGGCCGACCGCTTTTTCGCCAGGCGCTACGGCCACCGTGCGGTGGTGCTGGAAACGGTGGCGGCGGTTCCCGGCATGGTCGGTGCGCTGCTGCAGCACCTGAAGGCGCTGCGGCTGATCCGGGACGACAACGGCTGGGTCAGGCAACTGCTCGACGAAGCCGAAAACGAACGCATCCACTTGATGACCTTCGTGGAAATCGCAAAGCCGTCGCTGTTCGAGCGGGCGGTGATCTGCATGACGCAGCTGGTGTTCTACAACGTGTACTTCTTCATCTACCTGGCCTCGCCCAAAACAGCGCACCGCATCGTCGGCTACTTCGAAGAGGAAGCGTATTACAGCTATTCCGAATACCTTGCCGGCCTCGACAAGGGGTTGTACGAGAACGTGCCGGCGCCCGCCATCGCCATCAAGTACTGGAATCTCCCGGCCGACGCCCGGTTGCGCGAAGTGGTGCTGGCGGTACGTGCAGATGAAGCTGGGCATCGCGACATCAATCATGCGTTCGCGGATGCGCTGGACTGCGCGTACGTCGCACGGATAGCGTTAAAGAATCCGCTGCAACGGCCGATAAGACGGTAAGGCCTTAGCGGAGAATCAGATGGAAACCAGCAGCATTGCCAATCTTGCAACCAGCATGGCTGCGACTGCAACCAATGATGCGGTCAGCATGGCCGTGCTCAAGAAGGCGCTGGATGCGCAGGCGTCCGGCGCAGCCGCGCTGCTGCAGGCGATTCCGCCGGCACCCGTACCCAATCTGCCGCCGCATCTCGGGCAGAACGTCAACACCACCGCTTGAACGGAGCCCGGCGCCGGTGCGGCAGGCGCCCGGAAAGCGCCTGCATTTCCCTGTTTTCCCCGGGGACGTCGAGACGGCGATGCCGCACATCTCACGTTAAGATGACGCCTTGCACTGGCAACGCCGGATCAGTTCCATGACGAATCTCCCGCCGCGTCGCGCATTCCTGCTGGCCGCTGCCGCGCTTCCTCTTGCGATGGCAGGGCAGGCGAGCGCAGCCGACGATCGCGAAACATCTCCATCCCGCAGCTTCGCGGCGCTCGAACGCACTTTCGGAGGCCGCCTCGGCGTATACGCAGAGAACACCGGCAACGGTGCGAAGCTTCGCTATCGCGCCGACGAGCGCTTTCCCTTCTGCAGCACCTTCAAGGTGATTCTGGCGGGCGCAGTACTGGCGCGAAGCGTGCAGGCTCCCGATCTCCTGCGGCGCCGCATCCGCTATACGCGGCAGGAGCTCGCGCACTATTCGCCGATTTCGGAGAAGCATCTGGGCGCGGGAATGACGGTGGCCGAACTCTGTGCGGCCGCACTGCAGTACAGCGACAATACCGCCGCCAACCTGCTGATCAAGCTGGTCGGCGGACCGGCTGCGGTGACCGCCTACGCGCGTTCGATCGGGAACACGGCGTTTCGCCTCGATCGCCGGGAAACGGAACTGAATTCCGCGCTGCCCGGCGATCTTCGCGATACCGCCACACCCGCAGCCATGGCGCGCAGCTTGCAAATGCTGGCACTCGGCCCGGCGTTGCCGTCGCCGCAGCGAAAGCTGTTGAACGACTGGCTGCTCGGGAATACCACCGGTGCGAAGCGCATTCGTGCCGCCGCCCTCGCCGGCTGGCAGGTCGGCGACAAGACCGGCTCCGGAGATTACGGTACCGCGAACGATATCGCGCTGCTTTGGCCACCGCAGCGCCCGCCCATCGTCGTGGCGGTCTATTCCACGCAGGACGATGCCGGCGCGAAGTGGAACGATGACGTCATTGCCGCGGCGGCGCGGATCGTGGTGGAAGCGTTCGCTTGATTCCGGATACCGATTGCCTGGCGTTCGACGCATGTCAAGGACCGCCGGAAGCCTCATTGCCGATATCGCGTTCCCATGGCAGCATGCGGCCTTGTGTGGCCTTGTCCGGCCGGTAGCGCTTGCCGGATTGCGGACACGGATCTTGATGAAAGGGAAGCGATGACGATCACACGCATCAACCAGTTCGAAGCGAAACCGGGCAAGGAGCAGGCGTTGTTCGCGTTCCTGCAATCGGTAATCGGGGTCATTGAATGCTGCGCAGGCTGCCGCTCCTGCCGCCTCTTGCGCAGCACTGACGATCCTGCGCGTCTGGCGATCATCGAGGAATGGGACAGCATCGACGATCACCAGCGCGCCGCCAGGGCGATACCGCCGGAGAAAATGTCGGAAGCGATGGCGCTGTTCGCCACGCCGCCGAGCGGCAGGTATTACAGCGCGTAGCCGAAATTACTGCCTGCAGTTTCCCGGGCCGTGATCGACGCGATGCAGCCGCCGGGCGAACCGCTCAGCTTTCCAGCCTGGCGTCCAGCGTAATCGTCGCGTTCAGCACTTTCGAAACCGGGCAGCCGGTCTTCGCATTGTTCACCGCGCTTTCGAATGCATTCCGGTCCACGCCCGGGATGCTGGCCACCAGGTCCAGGTGGACTGCGGAAATCACGAAACCGTTATCGGCCTTGTCCAGCGTGACCGTCGCCGTGGTCTTCAAACTGTCGGCCTTGATCCCGGACTCCGCCAGTTGCGCGGAAACTGCCATCGTGAAGCAGCCGGCATGCGCGGCTGCGATCAGTTCTTCCGGATTCGTCCCCGGGCCTTGCTCGAAGCGCGACTGGAAGCCGTACCGGGCATTCGACAGTACGCCGCTATCGGTGGAAATGGTGCCGTTGCCGTTCTTGAGGTCGCCGCTCCATGCGGCGCTTGCCTTGCGTTTCATCTGCTCGCTCCTGGTGGTGGAAAAGGGTCGTGTTCAGCGGCGTTTCTTCTTTCTTTTCGGCGGCGCACCAAGCAGCGCGCCGCTCCAGAAGTCCGTGATCTGCCTGGCGCTCTGTGCCATCAAGTTGGCGCTCTGGCGCCGGCTTTCGGCCAGCGCGCGGCTGCGTGCGGAACCCGTGACCGCATTCGCGCCGCTCAGCCAGATGCTGAGCAAAGGGTTCCTTTTGGTCCATGGATTGCGCATTGGTCCTCCCGCTTTCCGAAGTTCAATGGTCGACGCATGCGAAAACATCCGTCCCCCTGTTGAACAAGGGCGTGGCCGAAAGTTCGCGCATTCGGTATGCCGGCGAGCGCCGCCCGCGAGACTGTGCTGCACAGTGAAACCAATCCGCAAGGAATGCCATCCAACATGATGACAATGTTTCTTATCCCGCGAAGGAGGATATTGCATGAATCTTCTGCTTACCGGACAGCATCTCGACATCACGCCGGCGCTTCGTTCCTATGTCGAAAACAAGCTCGAACGCGTGATTCGCCATTTCGACCAGATCATCGATGTGGCCGTCATCCTGGGGACGGAAACCCCCTCGGAAAAGGACAAGCGGCAACGTGCGGAAGTGAATTTGCGTGTGAAGGGAAAGATTTTCCATCTCGACCACTATGCAGACAACATGTACGCCGCAATCGACGGCCTGGTCGACCGTCTCGATCGCCAGGTAGTGAAATTCAAGGACAAGGTGCAGAGCCACCAGCAGGAGCCGGTCAAGCATTTCGGAACGGAGGGGTAAGGTAAAGCCGCGTAGCGGTTCATCTCCACCCACACGCCCCCTTCGGCGAGCGGCAGGGACGGCCGGGGCCGCCAGGGCAGGTCTTGCATTTCCTTGTTCACATCACCTTGCGGCGTGGCAGGCGTTCCATTGTTTTTCCCCCAATGCCGTTGGGCACTTGATCTCCGGCAAGAAGCGCGTCATCATCGGCGAAATGACAATTTGCCAATGAAAGCCGTCTCCTCCGATGCTCAACGAAAGCGCGCCGATATACGAATTCGGATTCCGGCACCTGCACGTGATGGAGCGCATCACGCAGATCAACCTGTCGACCGACAAATTCGAGGATGTGCTGAGCAAGCTGCTCGAAATGGTGCTCGATACCTTCGAAGCCGATCGCGCCAGCCTGTTGTATCCGTGCGATCCGGAAGCGCCGTCCTGGGGGGTGCCGATGGAGCGTACCCGGCCGGAATGGCCGGGCCTGTTCGAAATGGGCGGCAGCCTGCCCCAGTCGCCCGAAATAGCCGCCGTGTTTGCCGAGATGCTGACGGCCGACGGTCCGATGCTGTATGGGCCGTTCGCACCGCGCCCGGTGCCGCCGCAGGTGGCCGCGCAATTCGCCATCCAGTCGCAGATGCAGGTCGTGCTGCGGCCGAAGGTGGGCAAACCCTGGCTGCTGGTGATGCATCACTGCAAGCGTGCGCATCCCTACCCGTCCGACGTGGTGCATCTCTTTTCCGCCGTCGCGAAGCGGATTTCGGATTACCTGAGCGCGTCGATTTCGCTGAAGCGCCTGCAGGAAAGCGAGGAGCGGCTGCAGCTGGTGCTGGCGGGCACCAACGACGGCTGGTGGGACCGGAACCTGGCGACCGGTGAAATCAATTATTCGGCGCGCTGGTGGCACATGCTCGGCTATGCGCCGAACGAATTGCCGGTCGACTCCGGCCTGTGGCGCCAGCTGATGCACCCGGACGATTTGAGGCCGCTGGAGCGGGCCTACGACGACGCGCTCGCGAATCCCGGGCAGCGCGAATACGAGATCGAATACCGGCTGCGCCACAAGCAGGGCCATTATGTTCCGGTGCTGTCGCGCGGTCACATCCTGCGCGACGCCGACGGCAAGCCGCTGCGCATCTCCGGCACCAATACCGACCTCACCGCACGCAAGGAAGCGGAACGGGCGCTGGAACGCGCAGCCAATTACGATACGCTGACCGAATTGCCGAACCGCCGCATGTTCCACGAGCTGCTGGAGCGGAAGATCGCGCATTGCCGCAGTACAGGCGCGCGCATCGCGCTGCTGTTCATCGACCTCGACAACTTCAAGGAAGTCAACGACACCCTCGGGCATCACATCGGCGATCTGCTGCTGGCCGACGCGGGGCGCCGGATCCGCGCCGCCGTCGGGCCTGAGGACACGGTGGCGCGCCTGGGCGGCGACGAATTCACCATCATCCTGTCCGAGCCGGCCGGCAGCAGCGGGATCGACCGCCTCGCCTACCGGGTGCTCGGGGGATTGTCCGCGCCTTACCAGCTCGGACAGGAACGCGCCTACATTTCAGCCAGCATCGGGATTGCGCTGTATCCGGACGACGCGGCCGACCTGGAAGACCTGGTCAAGTATGCCGACCAGGCGATGTACGCAGCCAAGCACGCCGGCCGCAACCGCTACAGCTATTTCACCTCGGCGCTGCACCAGGCATCGGAAACCCGGATGCGCCTGATCACCGACATGCATGCGGCGCTGGCCGGCGGCCAGTTCCGGTTGTACTACCAGCCTATCGTCGAACTGGCCACCGGCCACGTGCACAAGGCGGAAGCGCTGGTCCGCTGGCAGCATCCGACACGCGGCATGATCAGCCCGGCCGATTTCATCCCGATCGCCGAACAGACCGGCATGATCGTGGAAATCGGCGACTGGGTATTCCGGCAGGCCGCGCAGCAGGCCAAGCGCTGGCAGGCCAGCCATGATCCGCGTTTTCAGATCAGCGTCAATGCATCGCCGGCGCAGTTCCACAGCGACGACCGGTACGGCATCGGCACCTGGGTACGCCACCTGCAGCAACTGAGGCTGTCCGGCAGCAGCATCTGCTTCGAAATCACCGAGGGCCTGTTGCTGGATACGATGCCGCTGGTCCAAGCCCGTCTGCTCGAATTCCGCGATGCCGGCATCCAGGTTTCTCTCGACGATTTCGGCACCGGCTATTCTTCGCTGTCCTACCTGCGCAAGTTCGACATCGACTACATCAAGATCGACCAGTCGTTCGTGAAGAACCTGGAAGCGTCTGCCGACGACCGCGTCCTGTGCGAAGCCATCATCGTGATGGCGCATAAGCTGGGCCTGAAAGTGATCGCCGAAGGCGTGGAAACCGAAGGCCAGTGCAAGCTGCTGGCCGATGCCGGCTGCGATTACGTGCAAGGCTACCTGATCGCCATGCCGGCGCCGGCGGAACAGCTGAACCTGCGCTGGCCGGCGGCCTGATCCGGCAAGGCGGATGGACGGGAGCGGCGTGCCGGCAATCAGTCGTCCGCCGAGCGCGCGCCCGTGATCGCCGCTTCAGCCGGCGCAGTAACGCGGCGCCGCTGTGCGAATCCCTGCACGAATCCGCGCGCGACGCCAAGCAGGCGCCGCCGCAGCCGGCTGGTGTGGCGTTCGGTGAGCCGGGAGAAGCCGTAGCTGTAGGCATAGGCGGCAACCAGCAGGCAGCCGAAGTACAGCGCGCCGGCGGTGCTCGGCTGCTGGTATAGCGGAAGGCCGAACAGCGTGTTCAGCAGGGCTGCTGCAAACACCAGGAACGGCACGTGGACCAGGTAAAGCGTGTAGGAGAACTGCGCCATGTGGTGATGAAATTTCCGCTCGGCGCCGTCCGTGGAGCGCCGGTTGAGCGCGGTAAACAGCAGGAAGCAGCTGGCGGCCACGATCGCGTCGCGCCGGAAATTGACGAACATGCTGGGTGCGGCCGTATAGGTATGGTCGAAGCGCGACCAGAGCAACGCCGCGCCGAATACCGCGTATGCCAGCAGCGGAGGAATGGGCAGGCGGCGCAATGGGGAAAAGCCGATCGCGGCCCCCAGGAGCCATATCGAAAGCCAGAGCGCCGGTTCGGGCGGCAGCCAGAACAGCAGCAGCGCGGCGGCAACGCAGGACAGCACCCGCAGCGCCGGCCGCCGGGCCACCGCGATGCCGGCCGCCGTCAGGAAGAACAGCGTGTAATACCACCACTCGTAGGACAGGCTCCAGAGCGGCGCGTCGCTGCCCAGTACATCGACGTTGATGTGTTGCTGCATGCCCAGGTTGCCGAGCGCGGTTGCCCAGTCCGAGTGGTCGGCGAAGACCCGGTAATAGCTGGCCTGGGTGGCGGCCGTGTACAAGTGCGCGTGGTTGAAATATGCGAGTCCGAGGCGGTCGAGCAGCAGGCAGGCAAGCAGGGCCGGCACCAGCACGATATAGATGCGGCTGAAACGGTGGATCGCGAAGTCGAGCGGGTCGAAACGCTTGCGGCGCAATTTGTCTATCGACACTCCGCCCACCAGCAAGCCGCTGATCACGAAGAACACGACCACCGCCTCATGGCCGAAGCCGGTGATGAAGTACAGCAGCTTGATCGGAATCGTGGGGTGCGTCAGCTCGCCGTATTCGACGAACAACAGGTTGCGCAGATGCGAGAGCAGCACCAGGCATGCGGCCAGCCAGCGCAAACGGTCTAGCTCGGACGACAAGGGCTGGCTGATCATGCAGGCTCCCGGCGAAAATGGCGATGAATAAGTATCCCGTGATGCAGCGCCAGGCGATTCACGAAATAAACCGATCTTGAGCGCACTCAAGCGGCATTGCGCGTTTTCGCGTCGTTCAGGAAAGAGTCGTTGGCGAACGGGAAATTTTGCGGGCCGCGACCGGCTCCGGCCATGCTTGCCGTGGCCGCCGGCGCAGCGCAATAATGCCTGGGGCCGGAGCGCCGCTCGCGGGCCGAGCCGGCCGGCCTCCGCTTCAACCCACACTTAACCAGGAGTGCATCATGGCCAGCATCCATCATGAATTTCCCGTCGCGGTTCCGGCTGCATTCGCCTGGGAAGCAATCCGCGATTTCGGTGCCGTCCACAGCCGGCTGGCCCGGGGTTTCGTCACTTCGGTCGAGCTTGACGGCAACGAACGCAAGGTGGTGTTTGCAAACGGTTTTACGGTATGCGAAAGATTGGTCGGCATCGACGACCTGCGACGGCGCCTCGCGTACAGCGCGGTTGGCGGCCGCGCTTCCCACCATAACGCGTATTTCCAGGTGATTCCGGAAGGTGACACGGCCTGCCGCCTGGTGTGGGTGACCGACCTGCTGCCGGACGAGATGCAGGCGCCGGTCGGCCAGATGGTCGAGCAGGGCGCGCAGGCGATCCGGCAGACGCTGGAGAGTCGTTACCGCGACGGGCAGTGACCACGCCGGGGCGACGCGGCCACTGCCCGTTTCCTTCGCCGCCCGTTCATGGCTGGCGCGGCACGACTGCCCATTGCGGATCGGCCGAATAGTCCGGCTTGACCGGCCGGCTGTTGAAGATATCCCACGCGGCCTTTGCGTTCGGCACGCCGGAAGTGGCGGCAACCGCCAGCGCCGGCTGCATGTTGGACGGAAAACCTTCGGTCGAGGTCGCGTAGCCGGTCATTTCTCCTGCCTGCCAAGGGCCACGCGTCGTCTTGTTGTCCTTGTCCAGCTGGGTGCGCCAGTCGGCCTGGGCCTGGCTGCCGCAGGGCTGGTCCAGGTACTTGGCGCCAGTGGAATTGACCAGCGGGGAACCGTCGCTGTTGCGCATCGTCGCCTGGTAGGCTTCGGCCAGCGTCGAGAACAGCGGCGACGATGCATTCGGGCGCACCGCCAGTGAATAGGTTGCGCCGTCGATCCAGCAGTAGCCGGGCGCCGTCATCCGTCCCACCGGGAATTTCGCCTTCCATGCCAGCAACGGCACCGCATCGCTGAAGCCGAGATCGGCCAGGTAGCCGACGGTCCAGGTAAAGAAGTCGTCCTGCCAGGGCGCGATGCCGGTACGGTCCACGGTCGAGGCGGCGGTGAAGTAGGCGATTGCCGCAAAGCCACCGGTACCGTCCAGCACGCCCAGCTGGTTGGGATTGGCGTTGGTGTAGGTATCGTTGTAGAACTTCAGGTTGTAGCCGACGCGGTCGACGAAATAGGATTTCATCGCGTCGTCGTCCGGCGTGATGTAGGCGGTCTGCGCGAGCGTGCGCAGGCTCCATGCCTGGCCGCGCACCTGTTCCGATTTCACCAGGCCTTTTTCAAAGCCGCGATAGTACGGATTGTTTTGCAGAATGTTCCAGTTGGCCCAGAACTGCAGCTCTTCCAGGTAGTAGTGATCGCCGGTGACCAGGTAGGGCAGGTAAGCCAGCGAAGGCTCGTGCGCGCTGTCCGGCTGGTAGTGGTAGGGGTCGGTGCTGCAATTGCCGCCGCAGGCGGGAAAGTAGTCGTTTTGCTTCGTTTTCGGGTTGATCGCGTCGCCCGGGTGGCCGAGCAGCGTCATGTAGGGATGGTCGTCCAGCGACACCGGGCGGCCGGTGGTCTTGTCGCGATAGTGGATCGGCCAGCTGCCGGCCAGGTCGCCCACCCCCAGCGTGATGTCCTTCGCGGTCAGATCCATGCTCAGCAGGTAGATCACCGACCACTGCGGCAGCGGGCCGATATCGGGGCGCCCGCCGACGCCCGGCATCGCGGTGTAGACGATGCCCGGCCCCATCGGTCCGGTGTCCTTCGCATCCCAGCGCTGCTTCAGGCCGGTCAGTCCGGCCGCGGAAATCGTTACGCCGGTGTCGTAGTTCGGCAGCGCCCTGGTCGCAAGCAGGTAGGGAATGTCATGCTTGACGTCCGCCTGCGGCGCCGTTCCCCACCAGAAGACCTTGCGCCAGCGCGCATGGTGGAAATGCGTCAGCCCGGTCTTGCTGTAGACCGACTTGCCGCCGACCAGCACGTCGACGTCGTAGGTATAGTTCTGCGGCGCCGGCTGATAGGTCCAGTCGTTTTCCACGATGACGTCGACACGCGCCTTGTCGAGCCCGGTGTAGGAGCGGATCGCGAAGCGCGCCGACAGGTGTGGATGCTCGACGCCGCCGGCGGTTTTCAGCGGGGCCGATACCAGCCACTCGTTGACCAGCGGGCCGGCCAGCCAGCTCGTATAGTTGCCCGATGCCAGCAGCGCATCCGCAGACGCGCTGTAGACGGTGCCGCCGATGTTGACGTTGACACTCGCGCTAAAGCCGGCGTTGAGCAAGGCGGCAGGTGTTGCGCCCGCGCCGGCGGCGGGCGGCGACGAGGTGCGCGACAAGGTCAGCGCTTCGGAGGTGCCGGCCGGCAGTTGCGCCAGGTCGACCGAGATGATTGCATGCCTGAGCGAGCCATCCGCATTGCGCGCCTTCACGTCTACCTGGTAGGGCACGCTGCTGCCGTCTGCCAGCGTGACCAACAGGCCGTCGGTCTTCCCCACGTCGCCGGGCCGGAACGCCTGGCCGAACGTGAGCGGTACCTGGCTTTGCGAAGCCGGCGCACCGGCGGTACTGAGGACCTGGACCTTGGTGACGGCGCTGACAGTAGCGGTCGGCGTGCTGCTGGACGAGCCCGGATTGTCCGTGGGGCTGCTGCTGGCCTGATCCTGATTGCCGGATGAGGCATCCGGCCCGTTCGACGAAGCGGATGAGGCCGAGCCGCCCCCGCACGCGACGAGGATGCAGGCAGCCAGCGCCGCAATCGTTCTGGAAATCCATGTTGCCTGATTTATCGGTTGCATGTCCCTTATCCGTCCCATCAAGAAATCCCTTGATCCGATGCAACAGGTATCAAAAGGGCAATGTATATTTTTATAAAAAAAGCAATTCTATTCGCTTGCGCAATTACTTGTCATCTGGTTAATGGTTTTTCGGACAAAACCTGCCAGGATTCGCGCAGCCGCGCTCGACAGGCGTTACACGTGCAGGGGATAATCGGCGGCAAGCCGCAAGAACGAGACGCTTGCGGCGACTTCTCCGGGCATGTGGCGGGCGGCAACCGGCCTGCACACTGCGTCCCTTCGATATCGGCGATAGAGAGAAATGAAAAAAATACTTCTTGTCGGCATGCTGCTCGCACTTGGTGGCTGCACTAAGGCGATCATCCAGACTCCCGCGGCGAAGAACATCCGGCTGGTAACCGCATCGCAAAAACGGCATTGTGAATTCGTGAAGACCATTTCGGCGAACCAGCCGATCGGTCCCGACAAGACCGGCGACGCGCTGAAGCTGGCGCTGAACCAGGCCGGCGAGGCGGGCGCCAACGCGTTCTACGTGATCTCTTCGAAGCAGGAGGGCGGCCTCAAGGGCGGAACGGTGGTGGGCGAAGCATTGCGCTGCCGGCCCTGAACCGGGAGCCGCGCGGCGGCGAAGGCATGGCAACGCAGAATCCGCAACCGTGCTAAGTTGTGGCGACTGTCCATGCGTTCAAGGAGCCAGCAATGTCCACGTCCCGTCCCATCTCCCGTTTTCCCGTACCCGATCTGAACGAGGTTCCCGAAGATCTGCGAGCGATGATGCTCGCGGTGCAGGAGAAGGCCGGCTTCGTGCCGAACGTGTTTCTTGCGCTTGCGCACCGGCCGGCCGAGTTCCGCGCGTTTTTCGCGTATCACGATGCGCTGATGCTCAAGGACAGCGGCAGCCTGACCAAGGCCGACCGCGAAATGATCGTGACCGCGACCAGCGCCAAGAACGGCTGCCTGTATTGCGTGGTCGCGCATGGTGCGTTGCTGCGGATTTACGCGAAGCAGCCGCTGCTCGCCGACCAGGTCGCCGTCAATCACCTGAAGGCCGACATCACGCCGCGCCAGAAGGCGATGCTCGACTTTGCGCTCAAGGTTTGCCTGCGCTCGCAGGAGGTCGACGAGGACGACTATGCGCGCCTGCACGCGCATGGATTCGATGACGAGGATATCTGGGACATTGCCGCGATCACTGCGTTCTTCGGCTTGTCGAACCGGATCGCGAACGTGGCGACGATGCGCCCGAACGATGAATTTTTCCTGATGGGCAGGGTGCCGCGCCAATAATGCACGGCGACACTGCTGTCCGGTCAGCGCGGCTTGCGGGCCAGCAGTCCGATCAGCGCCGAAGGCCCGGGCGGATCGCGGCCTTCGGCGATCACCGCGTCGTACGACTGCAGATCGAGGATTTCCAGGTCGCGGAACGCATCCCTCAGCAAGTCTTCGGTGTACAGGTGATCGACCAGGCCCGGTCCGTCGGGATTGTAGGCGATCTGGCGGGGCGTGAAACCTTGCAGGATCAAGTGGCCTCCCGGCTTCAACGCCTGCACCATGTGCGCGAACAGGCGCTGCCGCATCGGCGGATCGGCGAATTGCACGAAAATCGCGACCACGTGATCGTAAGGATGGGCGGCATCCGCTTCCCAGTCGCGGCAATCGCAGTCGCACACCTCGTACCGGACGTCGACGCCGGCGGCGCGAGCCAGTTCGCGCGCCTTGGCCACTCCCACCGGCGAGACATCGAATGCATCGACCTCCAACTGCTGCTGCGCCAGCCAGACGCTGTTGCGGCCTTCGCCGTCGGCCACCGCCAGTACCCGCTGGCCCGGCATGAACAAGGCGCGCTGCTGCACCAGCCAGGCATTCGGCCGGGTGCCGTACAGGTAATCCGGGCGCGAAAAATGCCGGTCCCAGAGATGGGAAGAGCTATAGGGATTCGATATGTCTTTCTCGGCCATGGCGCAAATGCCGCGCATTTCGCAGTCGACGAATGCCCATGATACCGAGCAATCGCGAAGCGCGTATTCGGCCTTGCCGGCGCCGGCAATCGGTGCCAAAGCGGCATGCAAACGCACCGGTGCGCAAGTGCCGCAAACCGGTGCGTTCAGGATGATCCGCGTGCGGATCGAAAGTTTTTTTACTTCGTGGTGCCGGGCGAGGTGGTGTCGCTGCCGGAGCCGGCGCTGCTTCCGCCCGTGCTACCCGAGCTGCCGGCGGAGCTGGCGCCGCCGGTCGCCGAGCTGCCCATGCTGGTGGAACTGTTGGAGCCGGACAGCGCAGCCAGCGCATCCTTGAGTTCCGGAGATTGCGGCGCCTTCATCTTGCCGCCGACCACATCCTTGGCGGACGCGACTTTCTGGCCATAGAACGCGCTGGTCTGGTCTTCATCGAAGTTGATGTCGGTGACGCTCACCGCCAGATCACCGAACAAGCCTTTCGCATCGGACCACATGACGACATCGCCCTTGCCGGCCGATCCCTGTGCCTTGCCGCTCCACTTCACCACGGTCAGACCGGCATCCGCGTTAAGTGAAAAGTTGTTGTCCTGCTTGAAGCTGTTGATCGCCTTCTGATCGGTCAGCACCATTGCAATGGCGCCGCCCTCGACGCCCGCCTGGAGGCCGGCGCTGATGCCGCCCATGTTGTAGAAAGCCGGATTGCCCCACTTGCTGCCTTGCTTGACGAACAGGACGCCCGCACCTCCACGGCCGCCGACGCCCAGCGCCGCCCGTCCGTATTCCGGCACCACATAGATGCCTTTCGCACGCTGCAGCAGTTTCTTCATGCCGGGCTCGGCCTGCATCTTCTGGATCACCTGAACCGATTTCTGCAGATGTTCGCGCGCGTCCTTGGCTTCGTCGCCGCTATTGCGGACAGAGGCGCTCTGCGCGCTCGGCGTCCCGGTGTTCGTGCTCGACTGGGCGGCAACCAGGCCGCTTGCAGACATCAATGCAAACAAACACGTCGTGAAAAGAACAGGTTTCTTGTAGATACGCGTATTCATGCTTTTATCCTTTCAATGGTTCGTTGCTCAGGGAACATGCCTGAATTGCACGGCTACCGTATTGACAACGGTACGCCGGAGCGCGTTCCCCCTGTTTCTGCCCGAGTAACGTTTTCTTACAGAGAAGAAGGCATGCAAGGAAAACGGCGTGCGCACTGGTATTCAGCGCCTTTGTCCGAGACGGCGAAGGAATATGCAGTGCCGGGCACGAGCGTCGGATGAAGATGTGGAACGGTGCGGATTCGCACCGAGGGCGGGTTTGCGGGAGAAACTACTTTTCCTGTTGCTGCGAAGCGCTCTGCGGTGTCGTGCCGGGCAGGACGAATTCGCGATATTCGCGAATGATGCCGCCGCTTCGCACGCTGCCTTCGACCGTTCCTCCCTGCACGCGGCGCCGGCAAATTTCCTGGTCGGCCGCCGGCAGCGCATTGCAGCGCGCGAGCGCATTGCGCCGGTAATTTTCCTGCGTTTCCTGCAGCTCGCCCTGGCGCGCGGCGTCGCGCGCAGCCGCCGCTTCGCGCAGGCAAGTGGCGCGGTCTTCGGTCGATTTTCCGCTTTCGCAGGCAGCGCGCTCTTGCCGGTAACGCGCATCGATTGCTGCTTGCCGGTCCGTATCCTGGTTTTGCGCGGCCATACCCATGGTCGTGGCCAGCATCGACAGTGCCGGCAGCAACAGCCGGCTGCCGCGGCGCAAACGCTGCAGCGGAGAGTAAAGGGAAGCAGGCATGAAAGGCTCTTTCAAAAGCAGACGGGGCAAGCGCGCATGACTCGGCACATCAGGAGATCATGTTGCAAGCGGTTACGGTTTCGCTTTGCATATAGTGTACATTGTCGTTCCGACAGGCGAGACCGCCTGCATCAATGAATCGGAGAGCAAGCTTTCGATGCGCAACAAGACCCCTGCATTCATCATCACCATCGTCGTGCTGCTAGCGCTGGCACTTGCCTTCAATCCGGCGCCGGAGCGGCACCGCGCGAAAATCCGGGAAGCGACCGCCGAACGCAGCCCGCTCGCCGGCGCACTGGGCATCGGCGCGTTGACTGCGTTCGTGTCCTCTTACCATTCGCTCGGCATCGCCTCCTATACAATGGTTGACCACCGCCTGGTCACCATAGGAGCGTTCGGCATGGTGTTCCTGGTCGACCAGCGATAGCGCAGGCCATACAGGCAGCCGGAAATAATTCTGGAATCGGGCACGAAAGCAGCCGTGCAGCTCAGCCCTGCACCTGGATCGAAAGGAAGGCCGATGGAACAATCCCGCACACGTTACGGCGCGGTCGCACAAGCATTTCACTGGATCACCGCGATCGTGGTGCTGGTCGCCTTCATCTATGGACCGGGCGGCTCCGAGCAGCGGGTGTATGCGGCGTCGCGCGATTTCGATCGCCATCTTCACGAAACCCTGGGATTGCTGGTGTTCGGGCTGGCCGTGCTGCGGCTGCTGTGGCGGCTGGCCGACGAGCGCCCCGATCCGCCGCAGGTGGCGCGCTGGATGAACCTGGGCGCGAAGGCGGTGCAGGGCGCGCTCTACCTGCTGATGCTTGCGCTGCCGCTGACCGCGATAGCCGGCGCCTGGCTGGAAGGGCATCCGCTGACCTTGCTCGGCGGCGTGGAAATCGCGCCGCCGATTGCCGCCTCGCACGACACCGGCGTTGCGATCGCCACCCTGCACACCTGGCTGGGCGATGCGATCATGTGGCTGGCCGGCCTGCATGCGCTGGCCGCACTCTATCATCATTTCCTGCTGCGCGACGGGGTGCTGGTTTCGATGCTGCCGCGCTGGATTCCGCTGCACAAGCCGGGGCAACGCTGAACGTCGCCGATCATTCGTCAATCAACAAGGTAACTCGTCATGCTGCTCGCCAAATTCCTGCATATCTTCGGTTTCACGGTCTGGGTGGGAGGAATGTTCTTTGCCTACATGGCCCTGCGCCCGGTCGCTGCCGGCCGCCTGGAAGCGCCGCAGCGGCTGCAGTTGTGGGAAGGCGTGTTCGGCAAGTTCTTCGCCTGGGTCTGGCTGGCCGTGCTGCTGATCCTGGGCAGCGGCCTGTACATGATGGGCGCGCTTGGGCGGCCGCCCGCCTATGCGATGCTGATGGCAGTGGTGGGAGTGCTGATGATGCTGATTTTCGCGCACGTCTTCTTCGCGCCTACCCGGCGCCTGCGGCGCGCCATCGCGGCGCAGGATTGGACGGCCGGCGGCGGCGCGTTGGGCCAGATCCGCAAGCTGATCGGCCTGAACCTGGTGCTGGGCCTGCTGACCATCGCCATCGGCGCGCTCGGCCCGCTGTTCTGAGCCGAGCTTCGATCAGGACGGACGCGATTTGCGCTCGGCCAGCTGCCGTTCGAACGCGCTGTCGAGCTTGCTGACGCGCACCTTCTTTTGCGGGCCGGTCTTGTTCGCGAACTCCACGAATTCTTCCAGCGTCAGATCGCCGCTGCATTTTTCCGGCGTGCCGCCGGGAGCGCTGCGCAGCAGGTAGAAAAATCCGCTGGCGGTCATCCCGAGCGAATACCGGTAATCGGGGTCGCGCGCATTCAGGCGGGTGACGGCCGCGCTGGCTTTGGTCGATCTCATCGGTGCTCTCGTGTGTTTACCAGGAAATGGATGCGCGCGGCAGCGAAACGTTTTGCGCCGCGCATGCCGAAACATATCGCAAGCATAGCGCGCCGTCGGCCGCGGCGCCGCATCGGCTGCATATTCCCGCTGAGCGGCGGCCGGCTTGAGCGATAATCGCTGTTTCGAACAGCAGTGCCGGAGGGCCATTTTGACAACCGAAGACCGACTCGTCGAACTCGAAATCCGGACCGCGCGCCAGGATGACCTGCTGGAATCGCTGAACCGGCTGGTCTATCTCCAGCAAAAGAAGATGGATGACCTCGAGCAGCTGTGTTCGGCGCTGGCGCACCAGGTGAAGGAATTGCGCGACTCGGCATCCGAGGGGCCGGCCAACGAACGTCCGCCGCACTATTGAACAGGGCGCGCATGCAACACGATAAACAACACGAGCAAAACGGGCAGCAGGAAGCGCTGTTGCGCGCCCGCCTCAACGGCGAAACCGCGCGCTTTCGCTGGAAGGAACTGCAGCGCTTCTTTGCCGCCGGCAGCGTGGTGGCAGTCGGCGATGGACTCGACCTGGTTGAAGTCGCACTGCGCGTCGCGCTCGACGACAGCAAGGCGGTGGCGGGCTGGATGGCCGCACGGCAGCTGGGGCCGGTGTCGGATGCGCAGGCGCTGGCGTGGCTGGAACAGGATGCCGAATTGTGGACGGTGGTGGTCAAGCCGTGGATCCTGGTGCAGCGCGAAAAGCCGGCGCCGCAAGCGGTCATTAAATAGATACCGGTAGCTTGCGATCCGTTCATCCAACTCCTCACCGTTTGCCCCATGCCGAAAGCATCCACGCGCGACCATTCCATCGTCTACACCGTGGCGATAGCCGCGATCGTACTGGCTGCGGGCTTTGCCGCCGCGTGGGCCTACCAGCGTCACCTGCAGATCCTGCGTACACAAACCGTCTATTCGAAACCGACGCGGGTAGTGGCCGGCACCGCCGATTATTCGGTGGCGATGAGTTTCGCGATTAAGACCAGCGGCGACAATGCCGAGTGGGCGGGCGAACACCGGCAGGCGCTCGAGCAGGTAGCAAAGCGGGTGCTGATATCGCAGGATGCGCGCCGCGTGCTGCGGCCGGGCGGCCTGCAGGCGCTGCAGCAAACGCTGCGCGACGCCGGCAACGCAGCGCTGCATACCGACAAGCTGCAGCAAGTGCTCGTCACCGACTTCCTGGTTTCCTCCGGCAGCGGCTGCGCGCCGCGAACCAAACGCCGGGTTCAGCGCAGCCGGTTGTGGATCGCGGTTGCCGCGATTGCCGCGTGCCCCATCGCCACCGTGATCTGGTTCAAGCCCGCCACGACGTCGCCGGCCGCGTACAACCCATCCACCGTGGTTTGCTGATGGGCATCGACGATCAGCTCGCCGTCCCCGGTGCAGGCCGCGCCCAGCGCCTGCGCCAGCCCGGAATTGACCAGCGTGCCGAGCGCGCCGTATACCACGTCGAAGCGCTCGCGCGCGCCGCCTCGAAAATGCAGCTGCATCACGCCGGCATCGTCGAATGCGAGACGCGCCACCGGCTCCGGCACCACGCGGACAGCAGCCTGGTCCAGCGCTTCGCGTTGTGCGGCTTCGAGCCCGATCGGCTCGGTCAGCGACAGCAGGCTGATGTCGGTCGTGAAATGACGGATGAACAGCGCCTCGCGCCAGCCGGCGCTGCCGCGGCCGACCACCGCCACTTTCTTGCCTATCGATTCGAAGCCGTCGCAGATCGGGCAGTAGCGCAGACAGCCTTGCGCCAGCGCCCGCCGGGTGTCGGGAAAGTCGGGTTCGACGTCGAGCACGCCGGCTGCCAGTATCAGGTAGCGCGCCTGCCAGCGGCCGTCGTTCAGCGTCGCAAGAAAAACGCCGCCGGGCAGGCGTTCGATGCGCTCCACCACGCCGTCGGTGAGCGCCGCGCCGTAATGATTCGCCTGGGCCCGCAGCCGCTCGCGGATTTCGATGCCGGGGATGCCTTCCGCGAAACCCGGATAGTTGTGCGAAGCCGGGATCGACAGCAGCCGGCTGGAACCGGCGTCGATCACGCGGATGCGACGCCGGAAGCGCGCCAGGTAAATGGCGGCGGTGAGACCGGCCGCGCCGCCGCCGATGATCAGGCAATCGAGCAGCTGCCGGTCTGCCTCCATCGCGCATCCCGTACCGGTCAGCGTCGCTGGTCGGGGCGGCGCGTGCCGCGCGCCGGCGGCGGCATGCTGTCGGCCTGGTCGTCGACCAGGTCCGGGTCTTCGGCCGGATTCACGTAGTCGATCCGGTCGACGTCGATATCGCTGCTGTCGGCTTCGACATCGGTGTCGCGGCCGGCGGCAGCACGCTCGCCGCTGCCGGCGGAATCGGTGTCGCTGTCCAGTTCGGCGTCGCCGATATCGGGACCGGCGGTCGGGTCGCGCGGTGCGCTGCTCGCGTCTTCGTTGGTGCCGGTGTCGAGGCCGATTTCGCGTTCCGAGGTCCAGCGCAGGCCGCTCTGGACGTCGCTGCCGCTATCGGATGTATCGCTCGGCCCGAGGGCGCTGGTGCCGGTTCCCTTGGTGGTCCGGCGGTCGGGGCGGGGGGTGTTTTCGGGATCGAGTGTGCTGGTTGCCATGGTGTCCTCCTCGATGGATGCCCGCAGGCGGAATGGCATGCCGCAAAACGCAGCCACCAACGAATGCGACTGCGGATCGTCGAGGCAGTTCAGTCGGCGCGGCAAAAAAGACAATCTTGCCTGACCGAAATATCAGGTCGCCATCTTTCGCCGGCCTCGCTCCACGTACCGTGTTCAGAGCCAATACGTCTCGTGGATTTGTAACAATTTCGCCCGTTACGGCGGCCGTCCGCGGTTGTCACCAGTCACTATGTTGGGCTACCATCGACGGGTTCCAATCCGCTCGGCGCAATCGCGCCCATATCAAGTTGACACGATCCACCAAACGGTCGCCTTCCCGCGGCTTTGTGCGCTGGGGCCTGGCCCTGTTCAGTCTTGCCGTGCTGGGTGCCGCCGGCGTCGCCGCCTATATTTTCCTGGTCGCCATCCCGAACCTGCCGCCGGTCGACAAACTGCTCGATTACCGGCCCAAGATTCCGCTGCGCATCTATACCGCGGACAACGTGCTGATCGGCGAATTCGGCCCCGAGCACCGCGATTTCGTGCCGATCAAGCAGATCCCGAAAGTGATGAAGCAGGCGCTGCTGGCGACCGAAGACGACCGCTTCTATGAGCATGGCGGCATCGACTACCTGGGCATCCTGCGCGCCGCGCTGGCCGACCTGCACGGCGGCCTGTCGCAGGGCGGCTCCACCATCACGATGCAGGTCGCGCGCAACTTCTTCCTGACCCGCGAAAAGACCATCACGCGCAAGCTCAACGAGATCCTGCTGTCCTACAAGATCGAGCAGAAGCTCACCAAGGACCAGATCCTCGAGCTGTACATGAACCAGATCTACCTGGGCGAGCGCGCCTACGGTTTCGCGACTGCGGCCCAGACCTATTTCGGCAAGCCGCTGCAGGACATCACGATTGCCGAGGCGGCGATGCTGGCCGGACTGCCGAAGGCGCCCACTGCGAACAACCCGGTGGTCAATCCGAAGCGCGCGAAGCAGCGCCAGCGGTACATCCTGCGGCGCATGCGCGACCTTGGCTACATTACGCCGCAGCAGTACCAGCAGGCGCTGCAGGAAAAGCTGGAGGTGCGCGGCAGCGGCCAGGGCTACAAGGTGCATGCGGAATACGTGGCCGAGCAGGCGCGTGCGATGATGGTCGAGCGCTTCAAGGACGACGCCTACACCAAGGGCTACAACGTCTACACCACCATCGACAGCCATCAGCAGGCGGCGGCCTACGCGGCGGTGCGCCGCTCGATGCTCGCCTATGACCGGCGCCACGGCTACCGCGGCCCGGAAGCCGGCATCGACTTGCCGGCCGACGAAGACGACCGCGAGCAGGCGATCGACGATCTGCTGCTCAAGCACCCGGCCAGCGACGAACTGCAGCCGGCAGTGGTGCTGTCGGCATCGCCGAAGCTGGTGAAGGCGGAGCTGCTGTCGGGCGACGTGATCAGCATCAGCGGCGAAGGCCTGCGCTTCGCCGCCGCCGGTCTGTCCGCGCGTGCCAAGGACAAGCTGCGCATTCGCCGCGGTTCTCTGATCCGGGTGACGCAGGACGACAAGGCGCATTGGGAAATCACGCAGTTGCCGGACGTGTCGGCCGCGCTGGTCGCGCTCGATACCCATGACGGCTCGTATCGCGCGCTGGTGGGCGGTTTCGATTTCGACTTCAGCAAATTCAACCACGCGACCAGCGCCTGGCGCCAGCCCGGCTCCAGCATCAAGCCTTTCATCTACTCGGCGGCGCTGGAAAAAGGCTTCTCGCCGAATACCGTCATCAATGATGCGCCGCTGGTGATACCGGCGTCGTATTCCGGCGGCGAAGACTGGGCGCCGCACAACGACGACCAGTTCGACGGACCGATCACCCTGCGCACCGCGCTGGCCAAATCGAAGAACGTGGTATCGGTGCGGGTGCTGCGCGCGATCGGCGTGCCGTACGCGCGCGACTACATGACGCGCTTCGGCTTCGACCTCGACAAGCAGCCGCCCAACCTCACGCTGGCACTCGGCACCGGCTCCACCACGCCGCTGCAGATGGCCGGCGCCTACGCGGTGTTCGCGAACGGCGGGTTCCGCATCAATCCCTACCTGGTCAGCAAGGTCACCGACGAGCGCGGCAACCTGATTGCCCGCACCACGCCGGTACTGGCCGGCCAGGAAAGCGAGCGCGTGATCGATTCGCGCAATGCGTTCATCATGGATACGCTGCTGCGCCAGGTGGTGCGTACCGGCACCGGCGCCGCCGCCACCCAGCGGCTGGGCCGCTCCGATCTCGCCGGCAAGACCGGCACCACCAGCGATGCGATGGACGGCTGGTTTGCCGGTTATGCGGAAAACACGGTAGCGGTGAGCTGGATGGGCTACGACGAGCCGAAATCGCTGGGCAGGCATGAATTCGGTGCCACTGTCGCCTTGCCGATCTGGATCGACTTCATGCACGCTGCGCTGGCCGACCAGCCGGAAACCCGTCGCCCGGTGCCGCTCGGCGTGGCACTGGTCGACGGCGACTGGATGTATTCCGAATTCGCCGAGTCCGGCGCCGTGCGCACGCTCGGCTTCGATGGCGGCGCACCGCCGATGACGGATGGCGCATCCCTGGTACCCCCGCCGAGCTCGGCCCAGGCGCGGCAGCGCGTGCTCGACCTGTTCAGCGGGGATTAGGATCATCGATTCTGGCGCGCGGCCGGCCGCGCGGGCCGGCCGGGTCGGCCCCGGGGGGGGACAAAGATTAGCCAGCCGCGTCCGAGTGCGCCGCCCTGAAACC
>CBIHOK010000009.1:0-40455 GCA_966211575.1 uncultured Noviherbaspirillum sp. | reverse complement strand
GTCCTACGGCAAGGGACGCGCGGTGGGCGAGGCGATCGTGTCCGCGATGTACCCGGATGGCGGCGACGGCCGCATCCCGGTGGTCGCGGTATCGGGCACCAACGGCAAGACCACTACCACCCGCCTGATCGCCCATATTCTCGGCACCGGCGGGCTGCGCGTCGGCATGACCGGCACCGACGGTGTGTATGTGGCGAACCAGCGCATCGATACCGGCGACTGCAGCGGGCCGCGCAGCGCACGCAACGTGCTGCTGCATCCGGACGCGGACGCGGCGGTGTTCGAGACCGCGCGCGGCGGCGTGCTGCGCGAAGGGCTGGGCTTCGACCGCTGCAACGTGGCGGTGGTCACCAACATCGGCATCGGCGACCATCTCGGACTGAATTTCATCAGCACCGTCGAAGACCTGGCGGTGGTCAAGCGCGTGATCGTGCAGAACGTTTCGCCCACCGGCACCGCGGTGCTGAACGCGGCCGATCCGATGGTGGCGGCAATGGCCGCGGCCTGTCCCGGCGCCGTCACCTATTTCGCGAACGACGTGCAGCACCCGGTGATGACGACGCACCGGGCGCAGGGGCGGCGCGTGGTGTTTCGCGACGGCGACACGATCGTCGCCTGCGAAGGCGAGTTCCAGCACCGGATCGCACTGGCCGACATCCCGCTCACCCGCAACGGCAGCATCGGCTTCCAGGTGGAAAACGCGATGGCTGCGGTAGGCGCGGCGTGGGCGCTCGGAGTCGAGTGGGACGTGATCGGCGCCGGCCTGGCGAACTTCGTCAACGACGCCGCCACCGCGCCCGGGCGCTTCAACGTGTTTTCGTACCGGGGCGCGACCCTGATCGCCGACTACGGCCACAACCCGGACGCGATCGCGGCGCTGGTGCAGGCGGTGGATGCGATCCCGGCACGGCGCCGCTCGGTCGTGATCAGCGGCGCAGGCGACCGGCGCGATGCCGACATCATGCGCCAGACCGAGATCCTGGGCGATGCGTTCGACCAGGTGATCCTGTACGAGGACCAGTGCCAGCGCGGACGCCCGGACGGCGAGGTGATCCGCTTGTTGCGGCAAGGATTGACGGGGGCGCGGCGTACCAGCGCCGTCACCGAAATCCACGGCGAATTCCTGGCCATCGATACCGCGCTGGCGGAATTGCAGGACGGCGACTTGTGCCTGATCCTGATCGACCAGGTGGAAGAAGCGCTTGCCCATATTGCCAGGCGGATCGAGGAAACCGCCTGATCCGCCGCGTCCCGATGCCGTCTCCGGCGAAACGGCAAAGGCGGCGCGCCGCGCCGCCCTGGCTTTTCCGTCGCTACCTCTTCCTGCCTTTCCTCATGTAATCCGAGATCGATCGAAAAACCCGATCGGTCCCCGTACTGCTTCCATGCGATGACGGCAGGCAGCGCCTGCCCCCTCTTGTCGTGCCGCCTTTCGTTGTGCCGTATTTCCCCTGGGGGAGATGCGCCGCAACGCCGTCTCCGGACCGCCATTTCCGGCGCTTCGAAGGAGATTAATACATCGATTTTTCTGTGTAGTCGGGCGGCCTCAATAACGACGCTTATTTGACAAAAATCTATCGAATCGCGAAATGGAGTCTATAGAGTTGGTGCTGAGCGCGTGGCCCGGCAGAGCAAAGATGCCGCCTGTTGCGGGCGGATTCATTGCCGTGACCGATCCCCAAGTAAACGCATGTAACCGGCAACAGGGATGCGCTCACACATCCTTTGACGCTCAACTTCGTGAAGGTGACACATGCCTGTCGAAGACCTGCTGTATCCGATGCTCGGCTTTTACTGGCTCACGCCGAACTGGGTCAAGCGGTTGCTGGGAGGCGCCTATGCTTCCTTCCCGGTTTCCCTGAGAACCGGGCGGCGTTACAGGGAATTCCACTACGACGCAGGCATGCGCGAACGGCGTGAACTGGAACAGCTTTGCTCCCGCAAGCTGGCAGCCACCCTGGGCTGCGCACTGCAATCGGTGCCTGCGTATCGCCGGCATCGCTACCTGGCCGACAAGCTGGACCGGCCATTTGATGTGTTGCGCGAATTGCCGCTGGTCTCGAAAGACGATATCAAGCACGATCCCGCGCGCTTTCTCGCCGATGGCGTTTCCCCGCGTGCGCGCCTGAAAACGGCGACCGGCGGCTCCACCTCCACGCCGATGCGCTTCTTCCTGCACAAGGGTGTGACCCGCACCAGGGAGTACGCGTTCATGGCCGACTTTCAGCGCCGGGTAGGCCTTGGTCCGCGCGACGTGATCCTGGCGATGCGCGGCCGCACGGTGGAGAGCGCGGCGAAGCGGGGAGGGGCGCTATGGATGTACGAACCGATCAAGCGCCAGCTGATACTGAGTTCCGACTTTCTCGAGCGGATGTATATGCCCGAGTACCTGAAGGCGATCCGCGCCTGGAAGCCGAGCTTCATCCAGGCCTATCCCTCCACCATCTATCCGCTGGCGCGCTGGCTCAAGGAAAATCCCGCGCCCGACGTCACGCAGCGCATCAGGGGCATCATGCTGTACTCCGAGAACGTGATGGATTACCACATGGCACTGCTGAGGGAAGTTTTTTCCTGCCCGGTGCTCAAGCATTACGGCCAGTCCGAACGCGTGCTGATGGGTGCCTCGATGCCGGACGACGATCGCATCTTCTTCTGGCCTCAGTATGGCCACATGGAACTGGTGGACGAGGCCGGCCATCCGGTCACGCGGCCGGGCGTGCTCGGCGAAATCGTCGGCACCGGCTATGACAACCATGTGATGCCGTTCGTGCGCTATCGCACTGGAGACATGGGCATCCTGTCCGAAGGAGAACATCCGCTGCTGCCCGGTTTCCCGGTGCTGCAAAGCATCGAGGGGCGGCGCCAGGAATTCCTGGTGTGCCGCGACCATCGGCTGATCGCAGTATGCGGAATGGGGGCCGCCCATTCCGATGCAATGGCGGTGGTCGAATCGATGCAGCTGGAACAGTCGGAGCCCGGGCATTTCGTGATCAAGGTGGTGTCGCCGCAACCGCTGCCGGCTGCGAGCAGGGAGAAGATAGTCCGCAGCATGGAAGCCAAGACGCAGGGCGGCTGCACCGCCGAGCTGCGGGAAGTGAGCGCGATTCCCCGCACCCTGCGCGGAAAGCACCAGTTGCTGATACAACGTCTCGACATCAGCCGCTACCTGGGTGCCCCGGTGCAGCAATGAGAAACGAAAAGGCCATCGTCATGCTGGGGACGAGCTTCGATACGATGGGGGGCATTTCCGCTGTCGTCAACGAGTACCGGCGAGCCGGCCTGTTCGAGCGCTTTCCCATTCTTTACCTGGCCACGCATGCGGACGGCGACATGCTCGGGAAGCTGCGGATGTGTGCGACGGCGTGGGCACGCCATGCCGGAATGCTGCTGGGAAAAAAGGTAGCGCTGGTCCACGTGCATGTTGCCTCCGACGCCAGCTTCTGGCGCAAATCGCTGTTCCTGTTCCCGACCTACCTGTGCGGAGTGCCGACCATCGTGCACCTGCACGGCGCCGAATTTTCCCGCTTTTACGAGCGCGATTGCGGTCCGGCCGCGCGCTGGGTGGTGCGGCGCGTGTTCGAACGCGCCGACAGGGTGGTGGTCCTGTCCGATGCATGGCAGGGCTGGCTGTCTCGGGTCGTGCGCGGCGCGCATATCCGTTCGATCAACAATCCGGTGCAAGTGCCGCCGCTGCCGGGGTTCGCGCAGCGCGAGCCGGCCACCGTGCTTTGCCTCGGGAGGCTGGGCAAGCGCAAGGGCACCTACGACCTGCTGCACGCGGTTTCGCGCCTGCTTCCCCGGCACCCCGGGTTGACGCTGCTGCTGGGCGGGGACGGCGAGCAGGAACAGGTGCGGGCGGAAGCCGAACGGCTGGAAATGTCGGCCCGCGTCGAGGTGCTCGGCTGGGTCGGGCCCGAGCGCAAGGCCGCGCTGTTGCGGCGCGCCGCCGTGTATGCATTGCCGTCCTACGCCGAGGGCTTGCCGATGAGCGTGCTGGAAGCGATGGCCGCCGGCCTGCCGATAGTCAGCACCCCGGTCGGCGGCATACCGGAAATCATCGATGACGGCGTCGAAGGAATGCTGGTCGCGCCGGGCGACGTCGCGGCGCTGGCGAACGCGATCGATGTGCTGCTGCGCGATGCGGACCGGCGCCGCCAGATGGGCCTGGCGGCGTATCGCAGGGCCGAATCCACATTTTCCGCGGCCCGGATCGTGCCCCGGATCGAAGGCTTGTACCGCGAGCTCGGGGTGAACGCATGAATGCGGTCGCCTGGAAACTGAACCGGTTGAGCCTGATGAGTCCGGCCGAGATCGCATGGCGCACCGGGAAGGCGATACGCACGCACTGGGAGCGGGTAGCCGCGCCCCGTTTCGCGCCGGCGCCGCGCGCCGCGGAAGCCTGCGGGAAACCCTGGGTCGCGCAATGGCCGGACGGCTTCGATGCCGGCCCGTATCTGCGGGCAGCCGACAAGGTGCTGGCCGGGCGCTTCGACCTGTTCGCGCTGAAGCAGACCGAACTCGGTTATCCGCCGCGCTGGAACCGCGATCCCAAAACCGGGATCGACGCGCCCCTCGGTTTCGGCAAGCTGCTGGATTACCGGGACGAACGCATAGTCGGCGATATCAAGTATCTGTGGGAACTCAATCGCCATTACGAGCTGGTCACGCTGGCCCAGGCTTTCCTGTTGTCCGGGCGGCGCAGCTATGCGGATGCCTGCCGGCAGTTGCTGGAATCGTGGTTCGAGCAATGCCCGTTCCCGTGCGGCCAGGCCTGGTCGAGCGCGCTGGAAAACGCGATCCGGCTGGCCAACTGGGCGGTCGCCTGGCACCTGCTGGACGCCGGCGGCTATTGGACATCGGAAGATGGAAGTATCAGGCGCTGGAGGGAGCGCTGGCTCGATTCCATCTATTGCCATTGCCGTTTCATCGCTGGCCATCTGTCGCTGCACTCTTCGGCCAATAACCACCTGGCGGGCGAATACATGGGCTTGTTCATCGGCTCGCTCACCTGGCCTTGCTGGAACGAAAGCGCAAACTGGACGGAAACGTCGGGCAGGGGACTGGAACGCGAAGCGCTGAAGCAGAATGCACCGGACGGCGTGAACCGGGAGCAGGGCATCTGGTATCACCACGAAGTGGCCGACATGATGCTGCTGGCCGGCTTGTTCGGCCGGGCGGCCGGCTTCACGTTTTCCGACGCCTACTGGTTGCGGCTGGAGGCCATGCTGGAGTTCGTGCAGGCGGTGATGGACGCCGGCGGCAACGTGCCGATGATAGGCGACGCCGACGACGCCGTGATGGTGCGTTTCTCGCAAGCTCCCGGTTTCGATGCCTACCGCTCACTGCTGGCCACCGGCGCGGTGCTGTTCAAGCGCAGCGATTTCAAGCGGAAATCGGGCGGTTTCGACGACAAGAGCCGCTGGCTGCTGGGCGAACAGGGCGCAACGGCATTCGCCGCGCTCGACGCCGGTGCGCCGCATCCGCCGTTGCGCCGCGCATTTGCGGAAGGCGGCTACTACGTGCTGGGACAGGATTTCGATACGCCGCGCGAGATCAAGGCGGTGGTGGATGCCGGCCCGCTGGGCTACCTGTCGATCGCCGCGCACGGCCACGCGGATGCGCTCGCGTTCACGCTGTCGGTCGGCGGTCAGCCATTGCTGATCGATCCCGGCACCTATGCGTATCACACGCAGAAGAAATGGCGCGCCTATTTTCGCGGCACCTCGGCCCACAACACGGTGCGCGTGGACGGATTCGAGCAGTCCACGCCGGGCGGCAACTTCATGTGGCTGGCGAAGGCGAACGCGTGCTGCGAAACCTGGCTGCCGGGGCCGGAGGCCGATTGTTTCAGCGGCAGCCACGATGGCTACATGCGCCTGCCGGACCCTGTGCTGCACCGGCGCGGCATCAGCTGGGATAAGCAGCAACAGGTTTTGCGGGTGGAGGACAGGCTGGAATGCCGCGAGCGGCATCGCGTCGAATACTTCTGGCATTTCTCGGACGCCTGCCGGGTTGCGCTGGACGGCCGGACGGCTTGGATCCACGCCGCGAACGCCTGTATCGAGATGACGATGTTCGGCGTCGACGGCATGCCGGAGCTGGTGGCGGGCAGGGAGGAGCCGCCCCTCGGCTGGATCGCGCGGCGCTTCGACGAAAGAACCCCATCGCCTTCCCTCGTCTGGAACGAGGATATTCGGGGCAATACAAAACGAGTCACGCTGTTCCGGATAAGGATGGCGGGCACATCATGACTGTCGGGAGGACGCATGCAGAAGTTTGCTCTTGCACTTGCCGCACTGTATGACCTGGCGGAACAGGCATCGCACAACGACTTTCCCGACGGCGCGCTGAAACTGCTGCAGCCGTGGGTCGGTTTCGACGACGCCATCTTCTGGAGCGGCGACGCCGACGGCGAAGCGCCGCACAAGCCGGCGGACGCGCGCGCATATTTCCATTGGCATGGCGGCGAGCATGAACAGGCAAGATTGCCGGCCGCCGATGTCTATCTGCCCGCGATGTCGGCGGCGGTGCAGCCGCTGCTGCGCGGAATGAAGCAGCCGTTGCTGCGCGATTGCCGCAGCCATCCGCTCCAGCGCCAGGCGGATTGCCCATATCTGCAGGAATGCCGCCATCTGATGCTGTTCGGAGAGAACGCCGGCCCGGACAAGTCCGGCCGCTGGCTGCTGCTTTTCCGCCGCCGCGACGATCCCTTCACCGCGGATGAGGCGGAATATCTGTATGTTGCCTGGTTCCACCTGGTGCGCTCGCTCGACATCAACCTGTCGCGGGTGCTGGACCGGCACGACAGCGAGCGGCTGCAGCGGGCATCGGCGCTGGTCGACGCGCAAGGCTTCGTGATCGCGGCCGACGCCCACTTCCATCGGCTGCTGCAAATCGAATGGCCGGAGTACCGGCGCAACCGGCTGATGCAGTCGGCGCTGGTCTGCCTGACCCGCGGCGGCAGCGTCTACCAAGGGCGGCATATCGTGATCGCCATGAAGCACGAAGCGAACTATACGTCGTGCCGCGCCCGGGCTCTGCACACGCTGGCCGGCTTGACGATGAGCGAATACACGGTGGCCCGCTGCTTTGCAAACGGCTTGACGCACAAAGCGATCGCGCGTGCCACCGGCCGCTCGCCGAATACCGTACGCAACCAGATCGCGCGCCTGTACGACAAGCTGGGTGTCAACAACAAGGCAGCGCTGGCGCAGCATTTTGCCGAGCATCTCTCGCACCGCAAGGGCGGCGAATAGGATCGCTGAGGGGAAATCATGGATACACTGACACGGCCGGTGCGGTGGCCCTCGCCTGCGGGCGCGGTATCGGCGGTACGGCAACTGTTGCTGGCACAGCCCGGAAACCGGGAAAGGGCGATCCTGCTGGCAGGTGCAGCCAGTCATCCTCTGCAGGCGCGGCGCTGGCTGCGGTTTCTCGCATCCACCCCGATGTACTGGGAACTGGCGCGGACCAACCCGCGCTGGGTCTTGAAAGTCTTTCGGCCCTATTTGTCCAACCGGCTCGATTGCGCCGGCCGGGTGGATGTACTGACACAGCACTACCAGTCATTGCGCGACGCCGGCATGGACAATTGGGTCGCGCGGCTGGCAAGGCAGCCGCAGGCCGTTTGCCGCTTCGCGGGAAAATCCGGTTCCGCATTCCGGCTCGACCTTTCCGCGGTCGGCATGGACAGCCGCGAGGGCGAACTGTATCTGCAATTGCTCGCCAATGACGTCTTCCTTTATCGCGCAGCCTTCTCCTTTTTCCTGGAAAACGAAGAGGTGGTTGTCAAGATCGGTTGCGTGCAGGGGCTGCGCGCCGACGACGGCGCGGACAGCATCAGGTCGACGACGCGCGAACTCTATGGATGCCGGCCGAAGAACCTGATGATCTCGGTGGTGCGCGATATCGGGGCCTATTTCGGCTGCAGCCGAATGATAGGGGTAAGCAATGCAAACCGCATCCTTGCTTACGGCGGCCGTTACCAGGTCAAGGTCCCCGACTACGATTCGACCTGGGAAGAGATGGGCGCGCTCAGAACGAATGCCGGAGACTACGAACTCCCGTGTTCCTCCATCCTGAAAACCTCGTTCGACGACATTCCGTCGAAGAAACGCTCCGAAGCAAAAAAGAGAAACGGGCTGCTGGCCTCGATTTTCGAGGAGGTGCGCGATAACCTGGACCGCGAGCGTTTTACTTACCAGCGGTGTGCCTGAATTTCCGGTGCGGAGGAGTGGCCTGTCTGCGCGCCCTTTCAGGAGCAAATGCGGCGCTCGATGTCTTCGGTTCAGCCGCTTCTCTAGCCCGGACTGGCTTCGGCCCGCGCCGCCGGTCCGAGCGTTGCCCACGCCGGCCGCTCGAACAGGAAGCGCAATTGCGTGTTGCGCACGCTCCAGTAAATGAACATTGCGCCGGCGATCGACAGGACGACGGTTCCGAATGCGACGGTGCCGGAATTGATGTCCGGTGGAAGCATGAAAAACAGGCGGCGCATCACGGCCAGCGGCACCACGAATGCGAGATAGACGACGATCGAATGCTGGCCCAGGTAGCGCAGCCAGTGCATCCAGTCCAGGCGGCCGATCTGCACCGAAAACAGGATCACCGCCGATGCGCCCGCCAGTCCGGTCAGCAGGTGTACCGCCGGCATGAAGGTCAGGCCCAGATGCACCAGCAGCGCGTTTGCCGCGAACCATAGCGCAAGCAGGAGCAGCGTTTCCCGCGTGTGGCGCGAAGACCAGGCGGCAAGCGCGAACACCTGGGATGCGAACAGGTGGCCGGCATAGAAGAAAACGAAGTAGATGCCGAAGCGGTCTATCATTTTCCAGCCGGTGTCCAGGTCGATCAGCTTGAGTGCGATCGCCGCGCCGAGCACCACCCACACGGACAGCGGCTTGACCAGCCGGACCGCCAGGAAGAACAGCGGCAGCATGTAGATGAACCACAAGGGACCGTGCGGCTGCAGGTAATTGGCGAGGTAGTCTTCCAGCATGTGTCCGCGCTCCGGGCCGAATATGCGCGGCCCGTCCTGGATCAGGAAGCGGATGCTGTTCCAGAGTGCATAAAAATAGAAAAAGTGCAGCACCTTGGTGTCAAGGTAGTGTTGCCAGCGCCGGCCTGCGACGCGCGCGACGAACAGCCCGGAAAGCAGGAAGAAATCCGGCATGCGGAACGGCTGGGCGAAATCCACGAAGTAATGCATCCAGCCGCGCGAGCCCAGCGCGTCTTCGACATAGCCGGTCGAGTACATCGCGACCACGGCGACGATGCAGACGCCTTTCGCGTAATCGACCCAGGAGACGCGCTCGTCCGGCGATCGCCGCGCACCGGCATCGCGCCTCGGGCGATCCTGCCGGTTTTCCTTTTGCAATGACGCGGATGTGTGCGAAAGCATGGCAGGCATGTCCAGAACTCCCTATTTCACCGTCTCCGGCGAACCGGCGGGATCGCGCGGCGTGAAGATGCGGTTATAGGCGGCGAGCAATTTCGGCACTTCGTATTTCCAGTCGAGCTCATGGATCACGCGAAGCCGGCCCAGTTCTCCCATGCGTCTGCGCTGCTCGGGGTCGTTCAGCAGCGCGACGATCTTGCGTGCCATGTCGATCGGGTCGTTTCTCTTGGCGTACAGCGACGCTTCCTGCGCCGACACACGCCCTTCGACCAGATCGAACTGCACGATGGGCTTGCCCAGCGCCATGTATTCCATGATCTTGTTCATCGTCGACTTGTCGTTCATGTCGTTTGCGACGTCCGGATTCACGCAGACATCCGCGGTGCTGAGCATTTCGACCAGCTCCCTGTCCGGCACGCGGCCGGTGAAGGTCACGTAGTCGGCGATGCCGAGTTCGGCTGCCATGGCGCGCATCTTTTCAAACGCGGTGCCGTCGCCGACCAGCCCGAAGTGCACGTCTTCGCGGCCGATGTTGCGGATGATGTGATGCGCCGCCCGCAGCAGGTAATCGATGCCTTCCTGCGCCCCCATCACGCCGACGTAGCCGATCAGGTATTTTCTGCCGCGCTTCAACTCCTGCTTCGGCGGCAGCATCTGCAGGCGGTCGAGCTTGGGGCCGCTACGCACCACGTACACCTTGTCCGGATCCATGCCGCCGCGCTCGATGGCGATGGCGCGATAGGAATTGTTGGTGGCAAGCGACACGTCGGCGGTCTTGAACGACCAGCGCTCCAGCAGCAGGAGCAGCTTGTAGAACAGGCCGCGGCGTCCGAATTTCGCTTCGTACAGTTCGGGATTGATGTCGTGATGGTCGAACAGGAATTTCTTGCGGAACAGGAGTTTGAAGAAGCCGCCGACGAGAAACAGCAGATCCGGGGGGTTGCAGGCATGAATGACGTCGAACCCCCGCTTGAAATACACCAGCCAGGCCAGCCTGAAGCTATGGAACAGCGCGGCCAGGTATTCGACCAGGTAGCCGGCCGCGCCGTCCGCTTCCAGCGGCAGGCGGTAACGGTGGATGTGGATGCCGTCGAGCAGCTCATAGGTGCTTTCGTAGCCCTTGCCGGTGGGGCAGACGATCGACACCTGATAGCCGTTCGCGCGCAGCGCCACGGCCTCCTGCCATACCCGCCGGTCGAACGGAGACGGCAGGTTTTCGACGATGATGAGGACGCGCCTCGGCTTACCAGCATATGCCATCATAGCGGCTCCCGCTGCGCTCTCTGGAAATCCGGACCAGATCCACGACCGCCTGTCCTTCGTTCAGCGAATGGCAGACGTTCCGGAATTCTTCGTCGTTGTTGCCGAAGATGATGGTCTCTGCGAAGTCGAGCACTTCTTCCATGGAACCGACCATCAGTTTCGAAATATGGGGGATGTGGTTCAGGATGTAATCCTGGTTGGCGCCGGTCAGGGCGGCGAGATTGACGTTGCGGTCGTAAAGCTTCAGTTCGTAGCCCTTGCCCAGCAGATGTTCGATCAGATCGACGATCGGCGATTCCCGCAGGTCGTCGGTGCCGCTCTTGAACGAAAACCCGAGGATGCCGATCCGGCGGTGGCCCTTGTCGACCACCATCTTGATGCCCTTTTCGATCTGACGCGCATTCGACGGAAGAATGGCATTCATCAGTGGCAGATCGAGATCGAGAGTCTTGCTCTTGTACATCAGTGCCCGCACGTCTTTGGGCAGGCAGGAGCCGCCGAAAGCAAAACCTGGCTTCATGTAATAAGGAGATAGGTTGAGCTTGGTGTCGCGGAAGAAGATATCCATCGCGCGATGGCTGTCGATGCCGACCGCCTTGCAGATGTTGCCGACCTCGTTTGCGAACACCACCTTCACCGCATGCCAGGTATTGTCGATGTACTTGACCATTTCGGCCGTTTCGATGTCGGTGAAAATGGTTGGCGCGTCGAGCTTTTCGTACAGCTTTGCCAGCTCTTTGCCTGCGCTGCTGTCGGACTGTCCGATCACGATCTTGGGCGGGTGGTAGTAGTCATGGACCGCCGTGCCTTCGCGCAGGAATTCCGGATTGATGCATACGCCGAAATCCACGCCCGCCATCTTTCCGGAGGCTTGCTCCAGCGTGGGAATGACGATCGTGCGCACCGAACCGGGAAGCATCGTGCTGCGTATGACGACCACATGGAAGGCGTCTTTCTTCTTGAGCGCGGCGCCGATGTTCTCGCACACCTTGCGCACATGGCTCATGTCGAGGTTGCCGTTGAGCTGCGACGGGGTGCCCACGCAAACCAGGGAAATCGTGCTGCCGGTCACTGCTTCGGCGGCGTTCGTGGTTGCCCGCAGCCGGTCCTGGTACACGCCGTCGGAAATCATTGCTTCGATGTCCTTCTCGATGATCGGTGATTTTCCGCGATTGATGAGATCCACTTTGGTCTTGTTCGGGTCCACGCCGATGATCCGGTGGCCGTCGGCCGCAAGGCAGCCGGCCGTCACCGCGCCTACGTAACCCAAGCCGAAGATGCTGACTTTCATTTGTACCCCTTGTTCTCGTTGGCTTGCAGTACCAACCGGAACCGGGCGCAGGAAATTGCCGGCCGGTCCCGAGTTGCACAGCTCACAAAAACGCCGAAAAGGAAAGCGCTGATTTGTAAGCAGGATTCATGATTAGGCGTGGCGTCGAGCGGCGGAATAGTGCAAATGCACTTGTCCATTTGGCGCCGCATCTGTTTGCATCGCTCTATTGAGCTTCGTCAGACGAATGAGCGATTGTGGAGGAGAAAGTGCGACTGCCCCGATGCGAGCGACGTCAAGAGAGGCGCCAGGAGCGGCTGCCGATTCGCTGGGCGAATGCGACCTGACAGGAAGTTTGATGGCCGTCTAGGCGCATGAGCGACACGGGAGCTAATGTCCAGAAAATTTTTCAGGAAACGGAATGGACGAATATCGGATACGGCTCGCCCCTGGGCCGGACGAATGGAGCCAGCTCTTTCAGGACGTGCCCCAGCCCTATTTTCCCCAGTCCTGGCAGTATGGGGAGGCCAAGCGCCTGGCTGAAGGATGGCATCCGCTGCGCTACGTGATAGAGCGGCATTCCGGTTCGCAAGCCAAGGCAGTGGCGGTTTGCCAGGTTCTGGAGAAACGGATCGGGCGGATTCCGGTCGTCGCGCGCGTCAACCGCGGCCCCCTGTTCCTGGAGGAATCGCCATCACCCGATACACGGGAAGGCGTGCTGCGGGAAATCCGGCGCGGGCACAGGCGTTTCCCGAGGCGACTGCTCCTGATTGCTCCCGGGCTGGAGTCGGATGAAGACGGGCGCCTGGTGATGCGCCGCAGCGGCTATGTTTTGCGCAAGAATCATGGCTGGTCGTCTTCGCTGCTGGACCTGCGGCAAAGTGAGGAGATGCTGCTCGAGCGCTTTTCCGCCCGCTGGAAGCGGGGCCTGAGAACCGCGCTGCAGCGGACAGCGGAATCCAAGGCAACGATTTCCGAACAATCCATCGACTGGCTGGTGGCACGGCATGAGGAACACCAGAAGACCAAAGGCTTTCGCGGCCCCAGTTCGGCACTGGTGAGGAACCTGCATCGATGCAGCCCCGGAGATTTCCTGATCAACACGCTGGAGCTGGATGGAGAGCCGGTCGCCGCGCTGGCCACGGTGCGTTTCGGGGCCGCCGCCGAATACTACATCGGCTGGAACAGCGAACGCGGCCGCAAGCTCAATTCGGGCCAGGTATTGCTCTGGAATGCGATAAGACGCATGAAAAGCGAGGGCGCAACCTGGTTCGATCTCGGCGGATACGGCGGACTGGGAAATCCCGGATTCAATGCGCTGAAAAAAGGGATGGGCGGACGCGACTATACGCTTGCCGGAGAGTGGGTCGGCATCTGACTAACGAATACCGCACGCGACTTCCGCGCGCGGGATAGGCGGGTACGCACCGCTGTGCGTACCCCGGTGGCGAACGCGCGTGTTACTGGAACGCGGGCGCCAGAGGCTGACGCGGAGTGCCGCCGCCGCCGACGCTGCTCGCGCTGTTGTTGTCCACCACGTAGAGCGCTTGCCGCAGGCGCTGCAGGTCGCGCGACCAGGCCGTGTTGTCGTTCACACGTTGTTCCAGGTCGAAGCCCCAATCCGCCTTGAACTGGGTCCGCAGCGAACCGTCCGGCCCGTTTTCGGCGTTGATCGCAAAGCCGGCGCCATAGGTGTCGTCGACGATGTAGGCGCCGTAATTCTGCAGCGTCCATGCCAACTGTTTGCCCGGCTCGGTTTCAAGTCCAAGCGACGACAAATCGGTCGAAGCGGGAATCGCAAGCAGCGCGCCCATCTTCATCGCGGTATTCGAATTGCCGCCGAGGGTTCCGTAGAAACCGACCGCATAGCTGTCTGCCTTGGTGGCCGGCCAGCGGTAGCAATCGGCTTTCGTGGTGCAACGGTAGAGTTCCTGCTTCGCGTACACGTTCACCTTGAGCGCGTGCTTCGGCCCCTGGGATCCGGGGCGCAACTCGCCTACCCGCAACGAGCCGCCGAGCGCGGACAGGCCGGAGCCGCCATGGGCGCCGGTAATGCCGTCGCCATACAGATCCACCGAGGCGAACTTCACCAGGCTGGTCGCGGAGCCGCCGCTGCTGCAGCGCGCCAACGGTTGGGTCTGTATCACGGTGTGGCCGTCGGCTGCAAGGAATGCCGCGACATCGTTTGCCTTGCTGCTGGGGACGATGTAATTGGTCGGGATCGGCACCGTGACGAGCAGGCCGCCGGTCGCCGAACAGCGGCTGCTGCCGGACCAGCCGGCACTGCTGTAATTGATGGCGGTGGCCGGTGCCGAAGGCTTGAGGACGATGTGTTCATCGTCGACCTGCGGCATCGGCGCCCAGACGTCGTTCCCCGGATCGGCGGAGAGGTGCGCCGGGACGTATTTTGCGCCGGACCCGATCGGCATGTTCCAGATGCTGGTGGCGGCGAACGGCCATTTCAGCGGATCGCGGGTCGCGGTCGTGGTCGTGGTCGGAGTGTCGGTGGTGCTCGTGGACGAAGTCGATGTCGAAGTGCTGGAGGTCGGGGATGTCGACGTGGTAGTCGTCGAGGTCGACGAGGTGGAAGTCGAAGACGTCGACGATGAGGACGAGGACGACGAGGACTTCGAATTGCGCCCGTATGCGTAAGCCTTGCCGCTGTCGGTCAGGGTGCTCGCATCGGTTGCACCGCTGGCGGCCTGGCCGTCGGTAGTGGCCATGGTGCCATCGGAACCGCCGCCTCCACAGGCTGCAAGAAGAAGCGCCAGACATGCGCTGGATGTAACGTATAAACGGCGTCGATCAAATGAGTTTTTGCCCACTCGGGCCTCCCTGTAATAGATAGAAATGAATGAAATACGCAGCACGAGAAGGGCGGAAAGCGGGAGCTGACACGGAGACATGCACGCGGCGAAGCCCCATGAAATCCTGCTCAGGCGCCGCCCATCGTCGTCGCAGCATTCTTCTGAGAATCGATTGGCGGCAATAGTTCCGACTGGAAATGAAACATTTTGCGTCGCGGAATGCGAACGCAGGCGGGATGTTTTTCTATCGATAAAATCGATAGGACGATGCGGGGACCGGAAGCGCCCGCGAGTATTAGGTATCGGTGGAAAGCGAGGGCATGCAGTGCTGCGCGATTTCGATGGAACGACAACGCCGGAAAGAGAGGCCGGCGCGGCGCATGTTGTATTAATCCCTAGCCGAATGCGTAAGGTGGTAAGCCTTGACAGTCCTCAAACCTTGCCATTATCGCTACGCGTAGTGTTGTGCCATAAATCGCGGCACATGCCGAGACGGGCCGCGACACGATAGAGGGCATGAGATGAATTTCTCCCAGTTTCTTCTGATCTTGCATGGCCGTCGCAAGCTCGTGCTGCTGATGCTGGCGCTGACCGTCGTGGCCGCACTGGCCGCCAGCGTTCTGCAACCGAAGACGTACAAGTCCACCGTGACCCTGGTTCTGAATTACAAGGGCACCGATCCTGTCACCGGCATCACGCTGCCGTCCCAGTTGATGCCGGGGTATATGGCAACCCAGGTCGATATCGTCAACAGCATGAGCACCGCGTTGATGGTAGTGGACCGGCTCAAGCTCGCCGACGATCCGAAGACAAAGGAAGATTTCATCGAGGCGACGGATGGCGACGGAAACATACGCCAGTGGCTGGCCGGCGGCCTGCTCAAGCATCTGAAGGTTTCGCCGATGCGCGAGAGCAGCGTCCTCGACATCACGTTCAGCGCCTCGACGCCGCGCCGCGCGGCCGAGGTGGCGAATGCGTTCGCGTGGGCTTACCAGAACACCAGCGTGCGGCTCACGGTGGAACCGGCAAAGAAGGCCGCCGGCTATTTCGACGGGCAGATCAAGCGCCTGCGCGACAAGGTGGAGGCGGCGCAGAGGAAGCTGTCCGCTTACCAGCAGGAGAACGGGCTGGTTGGCATAGACAGCCACCTGGACGTGGAAACCGCGCGCCTGAACGAGCTGTCGACGCAATTGGCGGTGGCCCAGGGCCAGACGCTGGAAGCCGTGTCGCGCCGCGACCAGGCACGGGGAAAGCATGCCGACGAGTCGCCCGATATTGCCGGAGGGGCGCTGGTGCAGGACCTGAAGGGGCGGCTGGCCCGGGCCGAGGTGGAACTGGCCGGCATATCGCAGCGCTTTACCGAAGAGCATCCGCTTTACCAGAGGGCGAAGGTGGAAGTCGAAAAGCTGCGTTCGGAGCTGAATGCGCAGATCAGGGCCAGTTCCGGCAGCATCGCGAAGAACGCCAGCATACTCACTCGCCGCGAGGCTGACCTGCGGGCCGCGCTGGACGCGCAGCGCACCAAGGTGCTGTCGCTGAACCGCAAGCGCGACGAGTTGAAGATACTGAACAACGAGGTGGAGAGCGCGCAGCGCAACTACGAAGCGGCCGCGCAGCGATTCACGCAGACCAGCCTGGAGGGCCAGTCGAACCAGACCGATATCGCCGTCCTCAGCCCGGCAGTGCCGCCGATCGTCGCCGCCAGCCCGAAGATCGTGCTCAACATCCTGCTGGCCATTTTTCTCGGCGGCCTGCTCGGCATCGGCTTCGCGATCATTGCCGAGATGCGGGATCGGCGGGTGCGTTCGGTGAGCGATCTCGTGAACGGATTGCAAGCACCGGTGCTGGGCGTGCTCTCCTTCCGCGATCCCGCGCTTCCGCGTGTCGCGCAGTTGCCGCTGCTGCCACTGCGCAGGCTGTCGAACTGACGCCTGCATACGAAGCGGGACCGGCGCAGTCAGTCATTCCCTAGAACCTTCGAAAGAGATACGGATGAATCATCCAGCCAATCCAATAGCGACACTGCCGCTCAAAAGTGCCGACCAGTCCCTGATAGGTTCCCTGCTGGCGGATCTCGGAAAACTCGACGCCCAGGATATCGACAAGATTTTGCGGCTGCAACATGAAAGGGGAATCCGCTTCGGGGAAGCAGCCAGGAGCCTGGGGCTGGTCGATGAAAGCGACATCCAGCACGCGTTGTCGAGGCAATTCAACTATCCGTATCTGCAACCGGGGCAGGGCGGCTATCCGTCCGAGCTGATCGCGGCTTACCAGCCCTTCGGCAGGCAGGTCGAAACCCTGCGCTCGGTGCGCGCCCAATTGATGCAGACCTGGTTTACCAATTCCCGCAAGATGCTCGCGATTGCATCGATCAACCAGGGAGAGGGAGCCAGTTTTTTTGCCGCCAACATGGCGGTGCTGATGGCGCAGCTCGGGCGGCATACGCTGCTGGTCGATGCGAATTTGCGCCGCCCGCGGCAGCACCGGATATTCGCGCTGCCGAACCGGCACGGCCTGTCCGACCTGCTGGCAAGGCGTGCCGGACTGGACGCATGCACCAAGATCCCCGCGTTTCCCCATCTCACCGTGCTGGGGGCAGGCACTCTTGCGCCCAATCCCCAGGAGCTGCTTGGAGGGTCTTCGTTCCCGGAACTGAGCGACAGCCTCAGCAGACGTTACGACACCGTCCTGGTGGACATGGCCGCCTTCGCCGCCGGCGCCGACGCGTTGACGGTGGCCGCGCGGGTGGGCGGAGTCCTGCTGGTGTGCCGTCGCAACAAGACTGCAATGGCCGGAATCCAGACCGTGAGCGCACAGCTGGCGCGCGCCGGCGCCACCGTGGTGGGCGCCGTGCTGCTCGATTTCTAGCAGCCTTGCCGAGCGGCGCCAAACCGCAAAAGAGGAACCTGTGGCCTTGTCATCGATCGAGGGAAGCGATGCGACCGCGCTGAGGGTCGACTACGGCGACAATGGCGACAGGCTGCCGGCCTATCTGCTGGCCTGGGCGATTGCCGCGGCGCTGCTGACCGGCATCGTCACCGGCTGCTTCGGCGGACTGATCGCGATCGTCGCCGTGGCGGTGCTGCTCTTCATGGGCGCGGCGATCAACGATTACCGCGCCGGAATACTGATCGCAATGGTGCTGCTGCCGCTCAGCTCGTCGCAACTGATGCCGCGCGAAATGTTCGGCATCATCGGCTTCAACCCGTTCAATGCCACGCTGCTGATGTCGATCATCGCGCTGTTGTTCATGCGCCTGCTGAACCGGGCAAGCGTCGCGATTCCAGCGTATCCGCGCTATTTCTGGATCTATTCCGGGATGCTGGTCGTGGCCGCGTTCCAGGGCAGCTTCCACGTATCGGCGATTCCGGCCGTGTACCGGACGCTGCACCTGATCAATTTCGACTCGGCGGTCGGCTATGTCCGCGATACCTTTCTGAAGCCGGAGCTGATCGTGCTGACCGCGATGATCCTGTCGGTCGCGGTACGCAATGCGAAGCAGCCGGCCAGGTACCTGATTCCGCTGTTCCTGTCGGCGCTGGTGATGCCGATCGTCGTCATCGTTTATATCGCGACGTCCGGCGTATCGCTCGGCACGCTGGCGTCCAGCCACGAACGCGGTTTCCTGTCGGACCTGGGAATGCACGCGAACCAGATGGGATTCCTGTTCAACACCGGATTCGCGCTCGGCCTGTTTACCCTGCCCGCCGTTCGCTCCATATGGATCAGGGGAGCGTTGCTCGGTGCGGTGGTCGTGCTGGGAGCCGCCGTGATGCTGACCTTTTCGCGCGGCGCGTTTCTCGGCATATTGGCCGTTCTTGTCTATTTTTTCTACACGCGCGGCAAGCTCAGCATTCTGATGATCGGCCTGCTGCTGATTCCGGCGGCGATTTTCCTGATGCCGGAAGCGGTGATCGAGCGCGCTTCGCTGGGAATGGAGAGCGGGGATATCGACACCATCAGCGCCGGACGCGTCGACCATATCTGGCTGCCGCTGATCCCGGACGTGATGTCGAGCCCGCTGACGGGGCACGGCCTGCATGCCATCATGTGGTCGGAAGCGACCAGGCACGGCGAAATCCTCCCTGTCGAGCATCCCCACAACGCCTACCTCGGCGCGCTGCTCGATGTCGGTGTGATCGGATCCGTGGTGATCCTGCTGTTCTTCGTGCATATGTGGCGGCTGTATCGAAAACTCGTGCGCGAAGCAGTCGACCCGGTGTGGCGCGGCTTCTTCACCGGCGCCAACGCCTGCATCCTGCTGTTCATGGTGCAAGGCTTTACCGATGACCGCTTCACGCCCACGTTTCCCCAAAGTTTCATCTGGCTGAGCTACGGCATCGCGATCGGCATCGCCGGGCGGGCAGACGGCCTGCTCGCGCGTCCGGATACCGGGGAGGACCGATGAAGATCTGCTTTCTCGGCCTGGAAAACCTTCCCGTGCTTGCCCCCGAATTCAATCGGCATGGCGTCGGCGGCGAGCAGGTGCAGCACGCGCTGCTGGCGCGGGCGCTGGCCCGGCGCGGCCACCAGGTCAGCATGGTGGTGCATGATCACGGACAACCGGACGCCGCCCGCTGGCAGGGCGTGACCACCTACAAGGCCTACCGGCCCGACGCCGGCATTCCGGTATTCCGCTTCGTCCATCCGAGGTGGACCGGCGTCTGGGCCGCGCTGGCGCGCGCCGACGCCGACCTGTATTACGCCAGTTGCGCCGGCATGCATCTCGGCTTGCTTGCTATGTTCTGCCAGCGTGCCGGTCGCCGCTACGTGTTCCGCGTTGCCCATGACAGGGATTGCGAGCCCGACAAGTTGCTGATCAGCTATGCGCGCGACCGGAAGCTTTATGAATACGGGTTGCGCCGGGCAAACGGCATCCTCGCGCAGAGCCGCCGGCAGCAGCGGGCGATGCTCGGCAATTACGGCTTGCACAGCCGCGTCGCCGAAATGCTGGTCGATCGCCCCGAGCCCGAGGTCGCGCGCGATATCGACGTGCTGTGGGTGAACAACCTGCGGCAGTTCAAGCGCCCGGACCTTCTGCTCGCGTTGGCAAAAATGCTGCCTCAATTCCGGTTTCACATGATCGGCGGTCCCCAGCCGGGATTCGGCGATTTGTTCGAACGGATCCGGGAAGAGGCCGCTGCCGTGCCGAATCTCGTGTTTCACGGCTGCGTGCCTTACCAGGACATCGGCGCGTTTTATGCGCGCGCGCGCATCTTCGTCAATACCTCCGATACCGAAGGCTTTCCGAATTCCTATCTGCAGGCCTGGATACGCGGCACGCCCGTGGTCGCCTTCTTCGACCCGGATGGGGTAATCCGACGCGAGCGGCTCGGATCGGCGGTCGGTTCGCTCGAGGAAATGGCCGCTGCGGTAACGCAACTGTTTCACGAGCGCCCGGCATGGGAAAGCGCGAGCTGGCGCTGCAAAGCCTACATGGAACGGGAGTATGGCGAAGACCGGCTTCTCGAACCTTATCTCGACACGTTTCGGAGCCTTGCCTGAATGCGAAGCAAGCGGATCAATTTGCTTTTCATCGTGAATTCCCTCCAGGTCGGCGGTGCGGAAAGGCATGTCGTCACGCTGTTCAATCATCTCGACAGCGCATCCTTCCGGTGCTCGCTTGCATACTTGAAGGGCCAGGATGCGCTATTGAACGAGATCGAGGCTGGCCCATCGAGCGGACGCGTGTTCTGTTGCGACGTGGCGAAAAAGATCGATCGGCGCAGCATCGGCATGCTGGCGGACGTCATTCGCGAAGAAAACATCGACGTCGTGGTGTGCATCAATTCCTACTCCTTGCTATACGGATGGCTGGCGCGCATCCGATCGGGACGGCAGCCGAGGATAGTCCAGATTTTCCATACGACCGACCCCGGATCGATGGCCGCCCGGCTCAAGATGGCGATTTACCGGCCGCTTTTCCTGGCTTGCGACGTGCTGGTTTACGTTTGCGAACAGCAGAGGAAGTACTGGCGGTCCGCCGCCCTGCGGGCAAGGCGCGATACGGTGATCTACAACGGCATCGATCTGCATCATTTTTCCGATCGCTACACGAACGAGGAGAAGCGGGGCGTGCGCGAGCGCTTCGGCTTGTCGGCGGAACACTACGTGATCGGGCTGTGTGCGGCCATGCGCCCCGAAAAGGCGCACGGCGATCTGCTGCGGGCGCTTGCCTTGCTGCGTCCGGAATGGCCCGATGCCAAGATCCTGTTCATCGGCGACGGGCCGGAACGCGCACGCATCGAGGAGCAGATCCGTACGCTGCGGCTGGACGACAGCGTGCGCATCACCGGTTTGGTGGGAGACGTGCGGCCTGCGATAGCCGCCTGCGATGCGATGGTCCTGGTATCGCATCACGTCGAAACGTTTTCGATCGCGGCGCTGGAAGCCATGGCGCTCGAAAAACCCATGGTCATGAGCCGGATCGGGGGCGCGGAAGAACAGATTGCCGATGGCGAAAACGGCTACCTTTACCAGCGCCGCGACATCGGCGCGCTGGCCGCAGCCCTGCGCAAATTGCGCGATCGCGATCATTGCCGGCATATGGGCACGCAAGCCCGCCGCACGGTGGAGCAGCGCTTTTCCCTGCCGGCGATGATGCGTTCATACAACCGGCTTTTCGCGGAACTTGGGGGCGCTGCCCCGAAAACCGGGAGCGGGCATGCAGGCTAAAGACAGTCTGAGACGCAGCGCGGTGCTGCTGGCCCTCGCCGGGGGAGTGGAATTCGGATTGCAACTGGCGATGCCGATGATCCTGGTCCGCTATCTCGACAAGCCTACGTTCGCGCAATACCGAATGCTGTGGCTGATGGCCAGCACCGCACTGGCGATCGCGCCGGCGTTCATGCCGCAATCGCTGTTCTACTTCCTGCCGCGCAGCGAGCCGGGGCAGCGTCGGGCCTACGTGCGCAATACGCTGCTGTACCTGGCGCTGGCGGGCGGTGTCGCCGTGTTGTTCGGCAGCGGCTGGAACCCGCTGCTGCCGCCCACTGCAGTGAGGCTGGTTTCGGATTCGCACGGACTGTCGGCGGTTTTTCTCGGGCTCTGGGTGATGGCGTCGATGCTCGACCTGCTGCCCACCGCGGACGGCAACGCGCGCGGGCAGGCGCGCGCCACGGTCGCAATCGCATGCACGCGGGCGCTGCTGCTGGGGGTGGCGGCGCTGGCGTCGGGCGATATCGGCTGGGTCGTTCGCGCCATGCTGGGCGTGGCCGTCTTCAAGATTGCGCTGCTGACGCTATATACGCAGGGCCTGTGGCGGCGCGACGGAGGCGCAGGCGGCGGATGGCGCGGGCCGGCACTGAAGACGCAACTTGCATACGCGTTGCCGTTCGCGCTCGGCAATGGACTGTTCCTGTTGCGCGTGCAGGCGGACGAATGGGTAGTCGCCGGCATGCTCGCTCCCGCACTGTACGCGGTCTTTTCGGTCGCCGGGGTGGTGCTGCCGATCGCCAGCCTGATACGCCAGCCGGTCAACAACGCGATGATGCCGCACCTGAACGACGCACATGCGCGTGGAGATCTGCGGGAAATCGCACGCCTGATTTCGAAAAGCAACGGCGCCACCGCGCTGCTGCTGATACCGGTGGTCGGCGGCCTGCTGGTGGTTGCGCCCGAACTGGTCCGCATCATCTACACCAGCCGCTATCAGGAAGCCGCACCGGTGATGCAGGTCTACCTGGTTGGCATGGTGTTCAACGCATTCGCGGTGGGCCATGTGCTGTCGGCGCTCGGCAAGGGGCGTTTCGCGATGTTGAACAGCGCGGTGTGCCTGGCACTGTCGATCGTGTTCAGCATCGTGGGCGTGCGCTATTTCGGCATGGTCGGCGCTGCCCTCGGCAGCATCATGACGCTGGCCATCGGGGAAATCTGGGCGCTGCGCGTGGTGGCGGAGGAACTGGGCTTGTCGATACGGGAGTTGCTGGCATGGGGAGCGCTGCTGCCGACGGTGTTCGGTACCCTGGTCGGGATCGGCGGCGCCGACCTGTTGGCCGGCATGGTCGACCTGAACGTGTTCGGGCGGCTGCTGTTCAAGGGCAGCATCTACCTGGCGCTGTTCGTTCCCCTTTTCCTGCTGGTCGGCGGGATGAAACAATTGACCTTGCTGATCGGGCTGCCCAGGTGGCGATCCGGTCCGGCGCAGGGGGGAGCATGAATACTGCAGAAGTGCGCGTCAGTGTCATCGTGCCGGCATACAACGTCGAGAACTATATCCGGGCCACGCTCGACAGCCTCTTGGCGCAGACGTTTTCAGCATTCGAGATCATCGTGGTCGACGACGGCTCCAGCGATGGCACGGCGGCCGCCGTTGCCGCCTATGCCGACCCGCGTGTCGTCCTGTTCCGGCTGCCGCAAAACCAGGGGCTGGCCGCCGCCCGCAACGCCGGCATGCGGCGCGCGCGCGGTGAATTCATCGCGCTGCTGGACGCCGACGACGTGGCGGTGCCGACCCGGCTGGCCGAACAGGTGGCGGCGCTGGACGCCGATCCGGGGCTGGGCATGGTCGGCAGCTATGTCGCGGTGATGAACGAGGCAGGGCGGCTGACCGGCACCATCCTGCGGCGGCCGCTGGCGCCTGCCGACGTGGCGATAGGACTGCTGTTCAGAAACACGCTTTTCGCGGTGATGGCCTTTCGCCAATCGGCCATCCCGGACGGGCTGTTCCGCTTGCTGCCCATGGCCGAAGATTATGATTTCAACGCCCGGCTGGCAGCACGCGCCAAGGTGATCAACCTGGATCGTCCGCTCACGCATTACCGGGTTCGAAGCGCGAGCTTGACTCATACCAGGAAGCAATTGATGGAAGCCTGCGTGCGCGAGGTCATGCGCGACCAGCTGCGCAACCTGGGGATAGAGCCGAGCGCGCGTGAACTCGACCTGAACCGGCACGTGGGCGCGTTGACACTCCCCAATTCGCCGCAACTGCTGCATGACGTCGAATGCTGGCTGCTGAAATTGCAGAAGGCAAACCGGGTGACCGGCCGTTACCCGCAACAGGCGTTCGACCGCATCCTGTCCATGGAATGGTTCGACGTCTGCAAGTTCGCATCGCCGTTGGGCTTGCATGCGCTGCAGGCATGGCGGACGTCTCCGCTGGCTCGCCACTGGCGGCCGCCGGTCCGCGAGCGATTGAAGTTTGTCGTCAAGTCGCTGTTGCGCCACCGCCGCCCCGGCGGCGACCTGTTGACGGCGACCTGAGGACGGAGCGACACATGCCCAGCACGCGAACATCGCTGGCCGGAGCGCGCCGCCTGTGCGCCGGCTGGCTGCTGGCGGTGGCCGCCGCGCTCTCGGCAACAGCCGCCGCAGCCGCCCCGGCCGGCGGCGGTTTCCCGCGGCTGCTCGGGATGAACATCGGCGAAAAGAATTACGATGACCCGGCCTACCAGGCGCAACTGGCGCGCCTGGACATCGTCATCCTCGGCTTCTATCGCGGCTGGCATGGCAAGCGCCCCGGCGAAACGATGCGCGACGTGGTCAGGACGCTAAAACACTTGAATCCGCAACTGCTGGTGGGGCAGTACACCTTGCTCAATGAAGCAAACATATTCGAGGGCGACAGCGCGCAGCATGACAAGCTGGCCAAGCTGGACCACGAAAGCTGGTGGTTGCGGCGCGCCGACGGCAGCCGCGTGCAATGGACTTCCCAGTACCAGGCGTGGGACATCAACGTCACCGACTGGAGCGCCCCGGATGCGGCGGGCCGGCGCTATCCGCAGTGGCTGGCGCAGCGCGACTACCGGGTATTCTTCGAGCCGGTCCCGGAATTCGACATCTGGTATTTCGACAACGTGATGGCGCACCAGCGTATCGCCGCTGCGGACTGGAAGCGGGAAGGCCGCGACCAGTCCGGCACCGATCCGGGCATTCAAACCGCGTTCCGGCGCGGCGAGGCCCGCCACTGGCTGGAGGCGCGCGCGCTCGCGCCGGGATTGCTGCAGATGGGCAATGCGGACAACGACTTGTCCTTTCCCGAATACAAGGGCCGGCTGCAAGGCGTGTTCCTGGAAGGCCTGATGGGGAAGCGCTGGTCGCTGTACGAACGCAAGGGCTGGGACGCCATGATGACGCGCTATCACGACGTGTTCGGCAATCTGGCGGCGCCGCGCATCGTCGGTTTCAATGTCGCCGGCGATCCGCACGATTATCGCTTCTTCCGTTTCGCGTTCGCTTCCAGCCTGATGGACGATGGCTATTTTTCGTTCACCGATGAAAAGAAGGGCTACAGCAGCGTGCCGTGGTTCGACGAATATGACGCCGCGCTTGGCCAACCACTCGATCCGCCCCAGCATGCGGCGGGGCCGGGCGGTGTCTATCGCCGCCGCTTCGAACGGGGGCTGGCGCTCGTCAACCCCGGTTCCCGTTCGGCCCGGATAGAAATCGGCGAGGGTTATGTGCGCCTGCGCGGCCGGCAGGCGCCAGAGGTCAATACCGGGTGTCCGGCCAGGACGGTGACGCTGGCCCCGCACGACGGACTGGTGCTGATGCGTGCAAAGCGGGGAGACTACGCGGCGGCAACCTGCGGGAAAGATCGGTGAGGTTTGCCGAAAGCGATGGCGATGGCGGGCGCCGGCTTCTAAAATAAATCCGGATGCTTTCCGCCCATGCCCGCCTGGAGTTTTCGATGCGCGCGCCAGATCGTGAGAAACCCGTGTTCTACCACCGTCACCGTTGGCCGGTACGTGTGATGCACTGGATTAACGTGCTCGCGTTTTTCCTGCTGCTGATGAGCGGATTGCAGATCTTCAATGCGCATCCGGCGCTCAACTGGGGACGCTCCTCGTACGATGGCAAGCCGCCGCTGCTGCAGATGTCGGCCGAGCAGCGGCCGGACGGCAGCGTCGTCGGCATCACCCGCGTGTTCGGCCATCGCTTCGTCACCACCGGCGTGCTGGGTGCGTCGCGCGCCGCCGACGGTTCCTGGAGCGAGCGCGGATTCCCGGCCTGGGCCACCGTTCCCGGTCCGCAATGGCTGGCGATGGGCCGGCGCTGGCATTTTTTCTTCGCCTGGGTACTGGTGATCAATGGCAGCGCCTACCTGCTTTATTCGATCTTCAGCCGCCATCTGTCGCGTGACCTCGCGCCGAACCGCGCCGACTGGCGTTCGATCGGACGTTCGGTGCGCGACCACCTGCTGTTGCGGCATCCGCATGGCGAGGCGGAAAAGCATTACAACGTGCTGCAAAAACTTGCCTACCTCGCCGTGATCTTCGTGCTGCTGCCGCTGATGGTGCTGACCGGCTGGTCGATGTCGCCGCGCCTGGACAGTGCGCTGCCCGGCTGGGTGGATCTGTTCGGCGGCCGCCAGGCCGGGCGCACCATCCACTTCGTGGTCGCCTGGCTGCTGGTGGCCTTCGTGCTGATTCACGTGTTCGAAGCGGCGGTCAGCGGATTCTGGAACAACCTGCGCTCGATGATCACCGGCCGCTACCGCATCCATGCCGATCATGAAGAACCCTGAGCGCCGCCGCTTCGTCGCCCGTGTGTTCGCGCTCGGTTGCACGCCGCTGCTGACCGCCTGCGACCGCCTGTCGCGCAGCGACTGGTTTCCGCGCCTGCTGTCGGGCGCCGAGGGACTGTCGCAACGCGCACAGCGGCTGGTGGCGCCGCGCAGGGCGATGGCGCAGGAATTCGACGCGGCGGCGCTGTCTCCTTCATTCCGCAGCAACGGCACTGCCAATCCGGAAGATGCTGCATACCAGGCGCTTGCCGCCGAGGCTTTCGCCAGCTATCGGTTGCGCGTATACGGGCTGGTCGCGCATCCGCGCACGTTTTCGCTGGACGAACTGCGTGCGCTGCCGGCGCGCACCCAGATTACCCGCCACGACTGCGTCGAAGGCTGGAGCGCGATCGGCAAGTGGAAGGGCGCGCGCCTGGGTGCGCTGCTCGACACCGTCGGCGTGCAGCGCCGGGCGCGCTACGCGGTGTTCCATTGCGCCGATCCGATGGATGGACTCGGCACCCGCTACTACGAAAGCATCGACATGGACGACGCCTATCATCCGCAAACGCTGCTCGCCTACGAGCTCAACGACCGCACGCTGCCGGTGGCCAATGGCGCGCCGATCCGGCTGCGGGTCGAACGCCAGCTCGGCTACAAGATGGCGAAATACGTGATGGCGATCGAACTGGTCGACGATTTTTCGCATATCGGCGGCGGCAACGGCGGCTATTGGGAAGACCAGGGATATGAGTGGTACGCCGGCATCTGAGCCGGCGCCTCCCGCGGTTTTCGTCAAGCCCATTCGCTTCCTTGCAGTGGAAATATTTAGCTGCTATTATTTCCATGGAAAAGGAGGGTACATGGGTGCCAAACTTGTCTCACCGATCCCGGATGCCGGAGCCGCCACGTTGACCAAGGCTCTGTTGCGGGCCGCCAACCTGTTGCAGATCCGGCAAGTGTCGATTGCGCACATACTCGGCATCAGCACCGCCACCGCCTCGCGCCTGTTTGCCGGCAGCTATGTCCTGAGCCCCGAGCGCGGCAAGGAATGGGAACTGGCGCTGCTGTTCGTCCGGCTGTTTCGCTCGATCGATGCGATCCTCGGCCACGGCGAGAGCGCGCAGCAGTGGCTGGCCGGCCATAACCTGGCGCTCAACGGCCGTCCCGTCGAACTGATCCAGAGCACCGAAGGCCTGGTGCGGGTATTGCATTACCTGGACGCCCACCGTGGCCGGATTTGAGCCGCAGCAGGTCGCGCTCGACTTGTGGCGCGCAGTGGAGGCGCAGCATCGGGTATCGACCATGGTGCTGGTCGACACGCTCGACGAGCAGGCCTTGCTGGAGCGCCTGCTGGACGATTCCAAGCCCGCCATCCCGGAAGGCCAGCAATCGCTGCACTGGCTGCTGTTTACGCCGTTCCGCTATCCGCCGCTGCCCTCCGGTTCGCGCTTTCGCGGCGCCGCCGATCCCGGCGTGTTCTACGGCGCCGAGCAGCAGCGCACCGCCTGTGCCGAGCTCGGCTACTGGCGCTGGCGCCTGCTGCAGGACAGCCCCGAGCTGGAGGCGATCGGCCCGATGCAGCAAACCCTGTTCCGCACCCCGGTTGCCACCGCCGCCATCGATTTGCGCCAGCCGCCGCTGTCGCGCCGCCGGCGATTGTGGACCGATCCTTTCGATTACCGCGCCTGCCAGGAACTGGCGCGCGAGGCGCGCGCCGCCGGTATCGGCATGATCCGCTACCAGTCGGTGCGCGACCCGGAGGCAGGCGGCTGCGCGGCGGTGCTGACCCATGCCGCGTTCGCCGCCAAGGCGCCCGCCGAGAGCGGCACCTGGACGCTGGCGGTATTCCGGCAACGGGTAGTATGGCGCTTCGACTCGATCTTCGAAGACCGCAGTTTCGAATTCGATACCCGCGGCTGGGTTAACGCGAAAGTCACGCAGTGACTCATTCCAACTCCCTCTCCCGCGAGCGGGAGGGCTGGGGGAGAGGGCGGCCGGTTCGCCATGGCCGTCAGAGCCGTGCCAGCGTCGCCGAATCCGGTTCGCCGCCGAAGTACTTGCGCAGGCAATCGACGAAGACCTGATTGTCGGGTGTGGCCTGCGCAAACAGCGTCATCGATGAATGGAATTTCAGGTCGTCCGGATGGCCGAAGACGGCATGCGCATCGTGCCCTTCGGCATTGGCCGCCAGTTGTGCACATTCGCGCAGGCGCGGTCCCAGCAGCGGGTGCGCAAGGTAGGCGCGCGCTTCCTGCAGCGAGGAAATGGCAAAGCGCTGCGCGATCTCGCTATGGCCGAGGCCGGCGATCTGCGGAAAAATGAACCACATCCAGTGGCTGCGCTTGCGGCCCGCGGCCAGCTCACGGCGCACCGTGTCGTACACGGGTTGCTGGGCATCGACGAAGCGCTGCAAGCGGTAAGGATCGGGCATCATATTTCCTTCAGTATGGGAAACCATCGGAGTTGCATCATGTTGCCTTGTCAATCCATTCGTGGCAGCATGGACCGGTCGTCTTCTCCCACGCCGGCGCCATGCACGATGATCCGCTCGACCTGTCCAGGCTGCTTCGTTTTCTCGATAACGACGAATTGCTGCGCCGCTACCGCACGCATCGCTCGGGCGGTCCCGCATTGAAACAGCTGGCCGCGGAGCTGCGCCGGCGCGAGCTGCCGCTGCCGCCGCGTGCCGCTTCCGCTCATGCGCCGGACGATGCACAAGACTTCGTCACCGTCGCCCGATACTTTGTTCCGACCGAGGCCCATATCGTCTGCGGCTGCCTGCTGGCGGCCGGTGTACCGGCAGCGGTTGCGGATGCCCACCTGAACCAGACCGATTCGCTGCTGACGCCGGCGCTGGGCGGCGTGCGCATCCTGGTGCCGGCGTCCTGCCTGCGCCAAGCGAAAGAAGTGATTGATGCCTACAATCGAGGGGAATATCAACTGGAGGACGATGTCGACGTCGGCGGCGGCTGAACCCCGCTTGCCGTGCCCGGCCCGCCTCCGCCAACCTGTACCCGCCCCGTGATGGAACCCGTCGTCCGCAGCCTGCTCGAAACCGATCTCTACAAATTCACGATGCAGCAGGTGATGCTGCATCGCCATCCGGCCGCGCACGCGGTCTACGAATTCACCTGCCGCAATACGCCCGCATTTCCGCTCGCGCAATTGGAAGCGGAAGTCAACCGCGAGCTGGATGCCCTGTGCGCGCTGCGCTTCCGGGAAGACGAACTGGACTGGCTGCGCGCGCGCCGCTACCTGAAATCCGACTATGTCGACTTCCTGTCGCTATTCCACTTCCAGCGCAAGTTCATCGAGGTAAAGACCGACGGTGAGCACTTGCGCATCGTGGCGCGCGGCCCGCAGATCCATGTGATGGGGTTCGAGATCTTCGTGCTGTATATCGTCAGTGAACTCTACATGCGGCGCCTCGATCCCGAGCGCGCACGCCAGGAAGGAATACGCCGTGCGCAGGAAAAAGTGAGGATGCTGAAGGAGTTCGGCCGGTTGCCGGCACGCCGCCATCCCTTCGAATTCTTCGATTACGGGCTGCGCCGCCGGCACTCCGCCTGGATGCAGGATCATGTGATCGCGCTGTTCCAGCGCGAATTGCCGGAGTTCTTCAAGGGCACGTCCAACTGCTTTCTGGCGAAGCGCTACGGGTTGACCGCGATCGGCAGCCAGGGCCACGAATTCCTGCAGATGTACCAGGGGCTCGGGGTGCGCCTGCGCGACTTCCAGAAAGCCGCGCTGGAAGACTGGGTGCAGGAATACCGCGGCGACCTCGGCACCGTGCTGACCGACGTGGTCGGCATCGACGCCTTCCTCGCCGATTTCGACCGCTACCACGGCCTGCTGTGGGACGCGGTGCGGCACGACAGCGGCGACCCTTTCGTCTGGGGCGAAAAGATGCTGGCGAAATACGCGGAGCTGCGGATCGATGCGCAGACCAAGCGGCTGGTGTTTTCCGACAGCCTGGATTTTCCGAAAGCCTTCGCGCTGCACGAATACTTCGGCGACCGCGCAATGAACGGCTTCGGCATCGGCACCCACCTGACCAACGACACCGGCATCGAGCCGCTGAACCTGGTGATGAAACTGGTACAGGTGAACGGGCAGGCGGTTGCCAAGCTGTCCGACTCGCCCGGCAAGATGGTCGCCTGCCACGATCCGGCTTTCCTCGCCTATCTGCGGCAGGTGTTCAACAAGCACGATTGACACCGCCGAGTTCAGGTAGGTTACTGGAATGCGACTTCGGCAAAGCTGCGCAGCTTGCGGCTGTGCAGCTTGTCCACCCCCTGGCGCCGCAACAATTCGACCGCGCGGATCCCGATCCGCAAATGCTGGTCGACCCGCTCGCGATAGAAATGGTTGGCCATGCCGGGCAGCTTGATCTCGCCGTGCAGCGGCTTGTCACTGACGCACAGCAGGGTGCCGTAGGGCACCCGGAAGCGGAAGCCGTTGGCGGCGATGGTCGCGCTTTCCATGTCGAGCGCGATCGCCCGGCTCTGGCTGAAGCGGCGCTCCGGCGTGCGCTGCGGCAGCAACTCCCAGTTGCGGTTGTCGGTGCTGGCGACGGTGCCCGTGCGCATCACCCGCTTCAGATCGTAGCCGGTAAGCCGGGTGACTTCGGCGACCGCCGCTTCCAGCGCCAGCTGCACTTCGGCCAGCGCTGGAATCGGCACCCATAGCGGCAGGTCTTCATCCAGCACATGGTCTTCGCGCACGTAGCCGTGCGCCAGCACGTAATCGCCCAGCTGCTGGCTGTTGCGCAGGCCGGCGCAATGGCCCAGCATCAGCCAGGCGTGCGGGCGCAGCACCGCGACGTGGTCGGTAATGGTCTTCGCATTGGCCGGGCCGACGCCGATGTTGATCATCGTGATGCCGGCGTTGTCGCCGCGCACCAGGTGATAGGCCGGCATCTGCGGCATGCGCGGGGGCGCCGCGCCCAGTTCGTCGCCCGGCTGCACGCTCTGGCCGACGCGGCGCGTGATCACGTTGCCGGGCTCCACGAACGCGATATAGCCGTCCTCGTCGGACGCCGCCTGCGCGTCCGGGGCGCGGGCCATGATCTCGTGTCCGAGCTTGATGAATTCGTCGATGTAGAACTGGTAGTTGGTGAACAGCACGAAGTTCTGGAAATGTTCGGGCGCGGTGCCGCCGTAATGGCGCAGCCGCTGCAGCGAATAGTCGACGCGCGGCGCGGTAAACAACGCCAGCGGCTGCGATTCGCCGGGCAGCGGCTCGAAGGTGCCGTTGGCGATGCCGTCGTCCATCGCGCCCAGGTCCGGCAGGTCGAACAGGTCGCGCAGCAGCAGGCGGCGCTCGGCGCTCATGCTGCCTTCCACGTGGTCGTGCTCGGCGAACGAGAAATGGATAGGGATGGGTTGCGAACTGATCCCTACCTCCAGCTGGGCCTGCCCGTTGCGGCCGTGGTTTTTCAGCAGCAGGCGCAATTGTTCGAAGTAATAGTCGGCGAACAGGTCGGGCCGCGTGACGGTGGTTTCATAACTGCCCGGGCCGGCCACGAAGCCGTAGGAGCGGCGCGAATCGGGGCGCGCCACCGTCTCGGTGCGCAGCCGGACGAACGGATAACAGGCACGCACCCGGTCCCCCAGGTCTTCGCCGTTGATGAAACGCTGCAGGTGCTCGCGCAGGTGGCCGATTCCGGCATCGTAAATGGTGCGCAACTGGTCCAGCGCCGCCGCCGGATCGTTGAAGCGGGTGGGGGCAATATAGGGCGGGGTCAGCAAGGGAAACTCCTGGGGTCGGAAATGGGCAGCGATGTCGTCGATGTGTCTCTATTGTAAGGGCAGGGCGTCCCGAAGACGGTTTTGTCTTGGCACCGCGTAGCGTAGTCCGGGGGCGAACGGGAGGATAGCCGCCCTGTCCAAGATTCTGCAACGGAGGCTCATGCGCCGGCGCCGGCCGGAGTTGCCGGTGCCGCCCGCACAAAGGATTGATCTGTCTCCATTGCCGTTACGACAGTTTCCTTGGCCGCATGTTATGCTGCTCGCCTCGGAATTTCCTGTCTCATTGCCGTCGATGAACGCTCCCACGCCCGCCCCCGAGGCCCAGAATCCGGTGCAAAGCGCCCGCGAACTGCTGAAGAACCTGCAACAGCGGTTCGAAGTATTCCGCACCCACCAGCCGCTGTCGATCGGCATCGACAAGCAGATCATTGCGCTCGAACCGGAAATCAACCGCAAAGTGCTGCGCATCGCGCTCGGCCTGCATACCCGTTCCACTCCTTACCTGAAGGCGCTGGAAAAAGCCCCCAGCCGTTTCGACCTGGAAGGCAAGCCGGCCGGGGAGATTCCGGACGAGCACCGGGCCCGCGCCGGTGAAATGCTGAAGGAGCGCTTCCGCAAGAATGCCGAGCAGCGCAAGGCGCAACGGGAAGCGCAGCGCCAGGCGGAAGAAGCGGAAAAGGCGGAGCGTCGGCGGGCCGAGAAGCTGAACCAGCTGGCCGCGAAATTCTCGCGGCAGAAGTAATCCTCCGGCGGCGCGTTCGTGCCGCGGCCCGGTTCCCGGCAAAATCATCGGGCCAATCGACACGCTGGCCGGACCTGCCTACCAACCGCCTGCACAAGGATGATGGGCCGCCGTCCGGCTAACATAGCTAACGGACGTGCTTCTCCCCGCCCGGAGAAGCGCGGAATTGCGCCAACAACGCCAGCAGCTTCGCACTATCGACCGGTTTGACCAGGTGATGATCGAATCCTGCCGCAAAAGAATTTTGCTGGTCCTGCTCCTGCCCATACCCCGACACGGCAATGAGAACCGCGTGCGCCAGCTCCGGTATCGTCCGTAATTGCCGGGCCAGCGTCTTGCCGTCCATGTCGGGCAAGCCGATGTCGAGAAGGAATACCTGCGGCGTCGTGACCCGGGCTCGTTCGATTGCTCCGGAAGCCGTGGATTCGGTCAGCACCTCGTGGCCCGCTGCGCGGAGCAGCATTTCCAAGGTGACGGCGGCATCGGCGTTGTCATCCACCACCATTATTCGCAGCTTCGGTTCGGAAGCGGGGATATGCACGTCGACGGTGGAGGAATCGGGCACAGCGACCGGTTCGTTCGACACCAATCTCGGTAACCGGACCGTGAACGTACTGCCTTTCCCAAGACCTTCGCTTTCGGCGTGCGCACTTCCGCCGTGCGCTTCCGTCAAGGCCTTGACCAACGCAAGGCCCAGCCCCAAGCCTCCCTGCGACCGGTCGGAAGTTCTTTCCGCTTGAGTGAAAAGATTAAAAACCTGCGCCACCAGCTCCGGTGTCATGCCAATCCCGTTGTCCGAAATTCCTAGCACCACTTCGTCCGGCAATAGCTGCAGGCGAACGGTGATGTTGCCGCCCGGCGAGGTGTACTTTGCCGCATTGGTCAGCATATTGGTGACGACTTGTACCAACCGCTTGCGATCGCCGGTTACGTTGACCGGATCGGGCGGCAGATGCAGCTCCAGGCGGTGTTGCTTCGCCCTGATTTGCGGCGTCGCCTGTTCCACGGCATCCGAAAGGACATGCCGGAAATCGAGCGCCTCCTCGGTCAGCACGATGAGGCCTCTTGTCACACGGGCCACATCCAGCAAATCGTCGATCAGGCCGGTCAGGTGCCCGACCTGCCTGGCGATGATTCCGGTGGCCTGTTTTACCCTGGCCGGATCGAAGGCGGCCCGCTCCAGCAATTGGGCGGCCGTACTGATGGGAGCCAGTGGATTGCGCAATTCGTGCGCCAGCATCGCCAGAAATTCATCTTTGGCACGATTCGCCCTGGTCAACTCATCCAGTAACGCTTCCCGCTCGATGTGCGCCTGCTCCAGTTGATGCCGGTCGGTCGCGTCGCGGGTAAAGCAGCGGGTATACCGCAGCCGGCCATCTTCGAAGTGCGCGTTCGAATGTATGAGCACGTGCTTTATCGAACCATCCTTGCATCGCAGGCGCACCGGCTGGTCACGCAAGGTCTCGCCTGCCTGAAGTCTGGCGAGAATGGCCTCGATAACCGGTTGATCCGCATAGAATTCGGCAATATGGTGACCTACGTATTCGTTCCAGCGGTAGCCCAGCAGCGCGAGTTCCGCCTTGTTTGCCCAAAGGATCGTTCCATCCGGGCCGACTCGATGCAGGCCTTCGGCGGCATTCTCCACAAAATCCGCGAATTCTCTTTCCCGGTGCCTCAACGTCTGCTCGGATTCCTTGAGGCGCTCGATTTCGGTCGTCAAGGCAAGCGTCTGTTGCTCCAGGTGCGCGAGCCGGAAATGGGCGTCCTTTGGCGCAGGATATGACGGCAGATGGGTTTGCGAGCAGACATGGTCATGTTCGGCGCATACCTGGCCGAAGGCAGCCGTCAATTCCTCTGTCGGAAACAAATGCCAGGGATAAGCGCAGAATAGCGAGAAGAAACAGTTGTCGAGGAGACGGTTCCACAGCTGCTCCACGCGTATGGCCGCATCGTACAGGCCCTGTTCGCACAACAAGGCGACCATTTCGCCGAAAGCGTTGACCGTCCTTCCCGGAGTACAGGTTTGCCGGATGATCTTTCCAATCGTATCGTCGAATCGCCTTTCATCCGGCCAGTCGTCAATCATGAATTGGGCAAGCGCCTCTGCGGCGTCGAGCGTGATCAGCTCTCCGGAAAACCAGCCCGGTTGTCCCTCGACGGAACCGAGGCCGGCAAGATGGCGCCGCAGGGCGGCAATGTGATCTCCGGTGGCAATGACAATGCCCGCACCGCCTGTACGCAGCGCTTCGTCCAGGAAATCGGCGACTTCCTGAAGCAGGCGCGAATCGTCATGGTAAAAGCGGACAAAATGGCCGGTCCCGCGTGAGCCATCCAATGCTGCTTTCTCCATGTTCGATAGCAAAACTTCCCCTCGGGTTGATCGGAAAACCTCCTGTAATGGTAAAACATCGCAGGCGGACGACTTCCTGTTATTTTAAAGCAGGCTCGGCCCGCAAACCTTGATCTGCCTTTTGAAGCGAGCAGTTAGAGTTGGTGGTCGGACTGCGAGCGAGATAGCCTGCCCGATCGGCCGGCCCATAAAAAAAGCCGTTCCCGGCGCATGCCGGGCACGGCATTAAAGCCCCATCCAATGCCCGTATTAGGGCCCGCCGCAGATCAAGCGGCCTTCAACTGCGGTTCCGTCATTTCTTCCAGCAGCGCAAACACTTCATCCTTCGACAGCACGTAGCGCTCCAGCAGCGTGTCCTTCAGATCCGCGATCATCTCGCGATAATCGGCCATGGCTTCCAGCGTGCGGGTGTACAGTTCATCCGCCTTCGCTTCGACCTGCTTCAGCGCTTCCTCGGGCGAGCCCTCGCGCTTGAGCTGGCTGTAATCGAGCTTGGAGCGCGAGTACATCGACAGCTTGTTCACCATCAGGTCGAGCATGCCGGTGACTTTCTGGATGTCGTTCTGGCTGCCGGTGGAGATGCCGCGCGCGCCATAGAACAATTCCTCTGCAGCCACGCCGCCGTACAGCTGGATCACTTCCTGTTCCAGCTCTTCCAGCGTATGCAGCGACACGTCGCTGGCCGAGGACAGCACGTAGCCGAGCGCGCCGATCTTGGACACCGATTCGGTACTGATCTTCAGCAGCTTGGCCTTGGTCTTGACTTCGGCCCAGCTCATGCCTTGGCGCAGGTAGGGGTCGATCTGCATGAAGAAATGGCCGAGCTCGTGCAATGCGACGCGCTCGCGTTCCTTGTTCTTTTCGGCAGTGGTGGCGCGGTCGGTCATGCCGATCGAGGTGCGTTCGAACGCGCGGAACAGCAGTTCGGTGCTGATCACCGTCGATTCCTGGATCGCGATCATGCTCGCGCGGTCGACCACGGTTTCCAGCAGCGCGGGGCTGAGATTGGCGGTGATTTCGGCAACGTAATCGAGGTTGACGCGGCTCCAGTCGACGCACTCGTCGTCCTTCTTCAGCAGGAACACCTTGAGCAGTTCGCGCCGTTCGGCCTTGTTGGGCAGGCGGAAATTGATCTTCACCGAAAAGCGGCGCAGCATCGCTTCGTCCATCTCGCTGTTGGCATCGTCGAAGTTGGACGCCACCACCCAGATCACGCCCGCGCCCTGGTCGCTCTTGATGCCGTCGAGCAGGCCGAGCAGGGTGTTGGCGGTGTCGTCGTCCCATTTGCGTTCGCCGCGGCCGCGCGGCATGAACAGGCTCTGCGCTTCGTCCAGGAAGATGATGCAGCGTTCCTGCGCGCAGGCTTTCTTGTAGATCGCGTTGAGTGCCTTGGAGCCGCCGCCGACATAACCGGATTCGAGGCCGGAGCCGGACGCCTGGATCAGCGGAATGCCGAGCTTCTTGGCCAGGTAGCCGGCCAGCTTGGTCTTGCCGGTGCCGGCCGGGCCGGTCAGCATTACGTTGAACGGCTTGTCGATGTTATGCGAACGATAGAGGTCGCGGTTGAGGATCATTTCCTCCAGGTGCGCGACTTCCTGCTTGATGTCTTCCATTCCGATCAGATCGTCCATGCTGCCGCGCAGCGATTCCGGCTTGACCAGGGTCGCGCTGGAGCCACTCATGCCGGGCATGCTCTTGCGCAGGCCGATGATCAGCAGCACCATCAGCGCCAGGCCGATCGCGTTGCGGGCAAAGAAGCTGCCGGCGTTCGCGAGCAGGTTGCTGCTGGCGCCGTCGTCGTGCAGCACATCCTTGTGGGCGGCCAGGTAGTCGTCCTTGGCGATTGCATACGGAATGTTGTTCTTCAGCAGCACTTCGCGCTCAAGGTTCGCATAGGAAGTGCTTGGAACCTTGACCACGTGGATCTGCGGCGCATTCTTGTATTTGAATACGTAACGCGGAAAATCCGCCAGCGGATCGGCAACCAGCAGGTATTCGAGCCTGTCCTTGTTCGTAGCGAGCCTGGTGATTTCGGAAATGTCCAGCGAATGCACGACCGGGTTGGCCGGGGGGATCGCCATCGGCTTGTAGGCGACCACAGCGATACCGGCGCCCAGCGCCAGCACGATTGCCACGCGCACGTAGATGTTTTTGGAATAGTCCCAGAATTTCGAGAAACTTGGCATGTTATTGATATTCCGTTAAATCATGTTGCCGATCCGGCCCGATTGCCGGGCTGGACCGCTTGCAACGTTTCGAGTCAGCACAACTACGACAGGCGGCGACGCTAATGGTTGCCTCCATTAAAGACAAAATTCACGATTTTTGAAAAAAATCCGGTTTTGCGAGGAACTTTTGCAAGCTTTCAAATAGAAGATGACAACCTTGCTCCATGAAGGAGGGGGAGCGGGCGCGAATCCGTGTCATTCGGCAACGAGCGAACGGGAAGCCGATGTTGCCGTTCAGATCATTTCGAGCGGTTGTGCGCCGCTCGGCGGCGGGAATGCCTGGTCCAGCATCTGCAAGTCGGTGTTGTCGAGCTCCAGTTCGAGCGCCTTGCTGTTGTCGCGTACATGGGCAGGAGTCGCAGCTTTCGGGATTGCGGTCACCTTGCGGTCGCGCAGCAGCCAGGCCAGTGCCACTTGCGCTGGCGTCGCCTGATGGCGGGCAGCGACTTGGCGCAGCTCGGGCAGCGACAGCAGCCGTCCTTGTTCGACCGGCGAATAGGCCATTACCGGCATCCGGTGGCGGGCGCACCAGGGCAGCAGGTCGAACTCGATGCCGCGCCGGCTCAGGTTGTACAGCACCTGGTCGGTGGCGGCCTGGTCGCCGCCCTCCAGCCCGTGCAGCTCTTCCATGTCGGCAAGATCGAAATTGCTGACGCCCCAGTGGCGGATCTTGCCGTCGCGTTGCAGTCTCAGCAGGCCGTCCAGCGTCTCCTGCAGCGCTACCCGGCCGCGCCAGTGCAGCAGGTAGAGATCGATACGGTCGGTGCCGAGCCGCTTGAGGCTGCGTTCGCAGGCGGCAACGGTGCCGTTGCGTGTCGCATTGTCCGGCAGCACCTTGCTGACCAGGAAGACGCGCTCGCGGCGGCCGGCGATGGCTTCGCCGACCAGTATTTCGGAGGCGCCGCCGCCGTACATTTCGGCGGTGTCGATCAGCGTCATTCCGAGGTCGATGCCGCTTTGCAGAGCGGCAATTTCAGTGGCGCGCCGGCGCGCATCGTCGCCCATGTTCCAGGTGCCCTGGCCGAGCAGCGGGACCGTTTCGCCGCCGGGGAGGGAGATGGTGTGCATTGTCGGTGTCGTTCGTTTCCGGAATCGTGGTCGGGCTGCACCGCGGCACGGCTCAGCGCCAGCTTTCGTCGACGCAGGGACGGGGCGCCTCGCCGCGTTCCTGCGCCAGCGTCGGATAGTCAGTGTACCCCTTTGCGCCGCCGCCGTAATAGGTACTGGGGTCGCTGGCATTGAGCGCGACGCGCTCGCGGAAACGCTCGGGCAGGTCGGGGTTGGCGAGGAATTCGCGGCCGAACGCAATCAGATCCGCCTTTCCCTGCTGCAGCCACGCTTCGGCACTGTCGTGGTTGAAACCACCCGCCAGGATCAGCTTGCCGCGATAACTGCTCCGCATCAGGTCAAGCATGCGCAATGCTGCCGGATCAGGCGGCGTGCCGGCCTCGACCGCGGCGGCGGCCGGGTTGACCAGGTGCAGGTAGGCCAGCCCGTAGTCGTTGAGCCTGTCGGCGATATGCCCGAACACCGCTTCCGGCTCGTCGTCGCCGATGTCGTTGAACGTGCCCAGCGGAGACAGCCGCACGCCGACCCGATCCGCGCCCCATACGTCGATCACCGATTCGATCACTTCCATCAATAGCCGCGCACGATTCTCCACCGGGCCGCCATAGCGGTCGTTGCGGTGATTGGTGCGCGAGCAGATGAACTGGTCGAGCAGGTAACCGTTGGCGGCATGGATCTCGATGCCGTCCATGCCGGCCGCCAGCGCATTCTTTGCCGCCCGGTAGTATTGCCGGATCAGGTAGGGCATTTCCTCCAGCTGCAGCGCGCGCGGAATGACGAAGGGAACCATTTCGCCTTCGCCCTGTTCGTTCTCGATGAAAGCTTGGCCTTCCGGCCGGATTGCAGAGGGCGCCACCGGCAGCATCCGGTCCGGTTGCAGCGCCGGATGCGAAATGCGCCCCACATGCCACAGCTGCATGAAGATCAAGCCGCCGGCCGCATGCACCGCGTCGCTCACCAGGCGCCAGCCTTCGACCTGATCGTGCGAATGGATGCCGGGAGTCCAGGCGTAGCCTTGGCCTTGCATCGAAATCTGGGTTGCCTCGGTGACGATCAGCGCCGCCGACGCCCGCTGTGCGTAATAACGGGCATTCAGCGACCATGGCACATTGCCCGGCTGGCGCGCGCGCGAACGCGTCAGGGGCGCCATCACGATGCGATGCGGCAAGTCGTAGCGACCCACGCGTATCGGCTGGAACAGCAATCCGGAATCGGGGGCGACCTTGTCTTCGGCGGGCGCCAGCGCAGGGGATGGTACGGACATGGCAATGATCTCCAACTCGATAATGAATGCCGACAAGGCGTATTGGCGCCATGGGCAACTATCCGGCGCAAGCTTGCGAGCGCCGCGCCGGCAGCCTATAAATGAAGAGTAGCGACGTGTTCCACGTCTTCTTCCAATTCGTACCGAACTTCACGATATGAATACCAAAAGCATTGAATACAAAGGCTATACGATCCATCCGATCCCGGCGCAGGACAGCGAGTCGATCTGCTACGGGGGATACGAAATCACCCGCAACGGCATTCCGGTGCGCGTGCGGAAACGCATTTTTCCCGGTTTCCTGTATGCGGACGCGGCCTGGCACGACAGCGTCGAGCATGCGAAAACCGAGATCGACAACCTGAGCCCGGCCGCACCGCAGTAAGCCTGCAAGATGCGGGCCGGTAGATCGGAGCCAGTCACTTCTTGACTTCGCGGAATTCCGCATCCATCACATCGTCCTGCTGTGCCCCCTGCTGCGCACCGGGTTGGGCTTCGCCGCCGGCTGCCGCCTGCGCATTGCCGGCCGCAGCCGTGCGCGTGGCGAGTTGTTGCGCAACGTCGTTCAGCGCGGAGATACGGGAGTCGATCGCCTGCTTGTCGCTTCCGCCCATCGCCTGTTCCAGCTCGCGGATCGCCGATTCCACGCGCTCGCGGTCGCCGGCTTCGAGCTTGTCGCCCTGTTCGTCCAGCATCTTGCGGCTCGCATGCACCAGCGCATCGCCCTGGTTGCGCGCCTCGATCACCTCCTTCTGGCGCTTGTCTTCGGACGCGTGTGCTTCCGCGTCACGCAGCATGTTCTGGATTTCGCTTTCGGTCAGCCCGGAATTGGCCTTGATCGTGATCCGGTTTTCCTTGCCCGATACCTTGTCCTTG
>CBIHOK010000008.1:0-43186 GCA_966211575.1 uncultured Noviherbaspirillum sp. | reverse complement strand
TGCAGCCGGTTCACGTTGTGCAGGAATTCGGCAATGCCGAACACGCCCAGCGCCAAGGCAACCAGTTCGATGCGGTCCGACAGTTCGATGAAACCGAAGGTGAAGCGCATCACGCCGCTGTTGACATCGGTGCCGACGATGCCGGCCAGCAGGCCGACACAAGTCATTGCAACGCCTTTCAACGCCGAGCCGCGCGACATCGTTGCGCCGGCCAGCAAACCCAGCAACATGATCGAGAACAATTCGGTCGGGCCGAACTTGAACGCGACCTTCACCAGCAAGGGGGATGCGAAGATCATCACCAGGATACCGACCGAGGCGGCAAAGAACGATGCGATCATCGTGATGCCGAGCGCGGTGCCGCCCTTGCCTTGCTTCGTCATCGGGTAGCCGTCGAGGCAGGTGACGGCGTGCGGCGGGTGACAGGGAAGATTGAGCAGGATCGCGCCGATCGCGCCGCCGTACTGGCTGCCGTAGAAGATACCGGCGAGCATCAGGATCGCGGGAACGGCATGCATTGTATAAGTCAGCGGCAGCAAGATCGAGATCGCGGACAGCGCCCCCATGCCGGGCAGCACACCGATCAAATTGCCGACCAGTACGCCGACGAACGACCACATCAGGTTGTGCGGTTCGAGGGCCACGCCGAAGCCGGCCCACAGGTCAACTAAAGCCTGGTACATGATTCAACCCCAGCGAAACAGCGGGAATTGCAGCTGCAATCCCCAGGAAAAGACGATCAGGCAGACCACGACCATCGCGGCCGCCAAGAGGAAAGCGCTCTTGACGGTGTTCTGGCGGTCGCCGAGTGCGGAGATGAAGACGATGGCGAAGGTGGCCGGCAGCAGGCCGCCGTAGCGGCCGAGCACGATGAAGGCGACGGTGCCGAGCACGATCGCGGACCAGCCGCGCCATTCGGGCGGGTGGGATTTCTTGGCGGGCTGAGGATTGCCGGAGGCCGATTGACGAATGGCGCCGATCATGATGAACACGCCCATCAGCGCGAGGATGGCGCCGACGCCGACCGGGAAGTAGCCGGGGCCCATGCGGCTCAGGGTGCCGATATGGTAGTCGAAGCCTTTCCAGATCGTGCCCAGACCCAGCAGCAGCATCAGGCCGCCGCCGTAGTAATCCTTGTTGATGCGATCCTGGTTCCAGCGGCTTGGCCAGCCTTTAGAATTCAAGCTCATCGGTCATCTCCTTCCAACTTCTCTTGCCGGCTCTGCGGCCGCTTGGTTCCTGCAGGGCAGGGATAATCCCCTCGTCGCGTTCAGATGCGCATCGGTTGCTGCGGCTTGACCTTCGGTTCCGATTGCTGACGACTGAAGATCGCGCCGCGCGTCGACCACTCGAGCAAATCCCTGACCATCGCGTCCCGCTTCCCGGTGTGCTCGGGATTAGTCCACAGGTTGCAATGCTCGCCGGGATCGGCGGCGAGGTCGTACAGTTCACCGTACGTCTCTCCCAGGTAGTAGACGAGTTTCCAGCGCGCGTCGCGCCGCATCACCACGTATTCCGCGCCGGTCTGGATATGGTCGCGCGCCAGCTCCGAATACACTTCCGTCCTGACCTGCGCTGTCTGGCCGCTAAGAATGGGCAACAGAGACCTGGCCTCGAACGAAGCCGGCACAGGAACTCCGGCGGCTTCGAGAATCGTGGGTGCGATGTCCATCAATTGCACCAGGGTGTCCGTCTGCCCGGCGACCAGCGGATGCGATTTCGACCAGAACAGCAGCGGCACTTTCACCGCGGAGTCGTACATCGTCCATTTCTGGATATGTCCATGATCTCCGAGAGAGTCTCCATGGTCAGACGTGAAAATGACGATGGCGTTGTCGAGATAGCCCTTTCTGTCGAGGGTCTGAAGAATCTCGCCGACCTTCTCGTCGATCATGCTGACGTTCGCCGCGTAGTGGCGGCGCATCCTCAGAAGCGCTTCGCGGCTCGGCTTCTCCTGCCAGGCGACGGAGTCGTAATTGTTTTCAATCATGTTCCGTCTGAGCTCCGCCTGGGACGGAGGCTGCGCGGCAATCTCTTCGGGGCTTACCTGCGGCAGCGGGATATCGGCATCGCGGTACATGTCCAGGTAGCGCGGTGACGGATCGTACGGCGGGTGCGGACCGGGAAAGCCGATCTGCAGGAACAGCGGTGTGGTTGCCTTGCGCTCTTCCAGCCACCATACCGCGTGGTCGCCGATGAACATGTCGGAGTGCATGTCCTCGTCGAGATCCCATTCGAATGCGCCGAGCGCCTGGCGGTATCCTTCCGGGTCTTCGGAAAAACGGGTATAGCGGCTCGGCTTCTGCAGCTTGCGCGCATGCAGCGCCTTGTCCCATTCGTCGTACAGCGCCCGCTCGTGCTCGTCGAGGAATAGCGGCCTGTCCTTGTTCTCCACGAAGAAGCGCTGGTGAAAGCCGCCTTTCGCGTCATACGGATTGATGTGCATTTTGCCGATGCTCGCGCAATGGTAACCGGCGTCGGCCAGCCACCCGGTCCAGTTCGGCTGCCAGGGCTGGAAGTTGGTGAAGACGCCGGTCGCGTGCGGGTACATTCCCGTAAACAGGCTGGCGCGCGCACCGACGCAGACCGGGGACGTCGTGTAGCAATTCGTGAATGCCGTTCCTTCGGTTGCCAATCTGTCGAGCACCGGTGTCTTCATCCATGGGGCGCCAAGCGCGGCGATCGTATCGGCGCGCTGCTGGTCGGTCATGATCAGGATGATGTTCGGTCTTTGTTTCATGTCTTTTTCCTTTGTTCGTCCTTTTTCGCAGGAGCAGATCTGCTACAGGTCTCCGGCGTCGCTGCTTAGCGTGCATGCGAGAAACCGCTCTGCACCTTGAAGATCCGGTTCGATGCCCAGCCCATTGCGCTCCGAAAGGTGAATCGCGCCATCCCTCACTTCGAACGATGGCTCGATCAACTGCTCGCGCAACGGATTCGGATTCGCGTCCACTTCCACGTAGCCGGGGCCGCCGACCGCCGCCTTCAACTGCAGCGATGCGGCGAGGCCGATTCCGCCGCCCAGCCAATGCGGACAGAACCACGCCTGATGCGCGTTGGCGCGCCGTCCCAGCGCCACGCAACGGGTGAACCCGCCCCATTTCGCCGCATCCGGCTGCACGATGCGAATCGCTCCGCCGTGGATGAATTCATCGAACTGCGAATCGCCGCGAAAATTTTCTCCCGCTGCCAAGGGAATAGCGCTTCTTCGGGCGAGTTCGATCCATGACGCGACCGGAAGATCGGCGCCGATCGGCTCTTCGAGCCAGATCGGCCGGTATTCCGCCAGGCGCTCACTCATCCGGCAGGCTTCCTCCAGATCCCAAGCCTGGTTCGCATCCGTCATCAGCGTCGCGTCTTCTCCCAGCGCGGCTCGCAACGCGCGCAAGTTGCCGACGTCGCGCGACTCGCCGAATCCCACCTTCAGCTTGAAGGCACGGTAACCCTCTGCCGCGCGGCGCTCGGCAAGGCGCTGCGGTTCGATCGGATTCAAGCCGGATGCATAAACAGGAACGGATGCGGATTGCCCTTGCCCTCCCAGCAGGCGCCAGAGCGGCTGGCCGGCGCGCTTGGCGAACAGATCCCAAAGCGCGATGTCGACGCCGGCGATCGCTTGCGCTACCGGGCCGGGTTCGCCGGACTGCATAGCCAGCACATGCAAGCGTTGCGTGAGCAGCTCGAAACAGGCGGCCGGATCGGGCCACGATTGGCCGAGCACCAGCGGCGCGACCGAGTCGATCAGCAGCCGGGCTCGGTGCTCGGCACCGACGGCGGGGAAGTTGCACCATACTTCGCCCCAGCCTTCCACGCCGTCCTTGTCCCGCAGCCGCACCAGCACCGCGGGGCGGTCGCGCATCAGGCCGAACGAGGTCCGGACCGGCGTCTCGACCGGCGCACGGTAGACGAAGACGTCCACCTGTGAAATGGCAAGCGGCCCCGCACTGGCCGCAAATTCAGACGCCGACATAGACCGCATGCTCCGTGGTGTAGAAATTCGCCGCGCTCGCGCCCACCGAATAGGCGCCCAGCCCGGAAGACTTGATGCCGCCGAAGGGCATGTGGCTGTCCGGTATCGTGCCGTGGTTCACATGCATCATTCCCGTTTCGCACTCGTCGATGAAGCGCGAAATCACGCGCGCGTCATTGGAGAACAGGGCAGCGGTGAGGCCGAACTCGACATCGTTGAGGATGCCGATCGCCTGCTCGATGTCCCGGTAGGCGAGGACGCTGATCACCGGCCCGAAAATCTCTTCGCGCGCCACCCGCATCGACGGCAGCACATCGCGCAACACGGTGGGCGCGAAAAAATGGCCGCCTTCGCAACCGGGCACGGCCGCCCGCTTTCCGCCTGCGGCCAGCTGCGCTCCTTCTTCGATGCCGGAAGCAACCAGTGCTTCGATATGCGCGAGCTGGGCTGCGTGCGTGATGGGGCCAAGCTGGGTGCCGGGTAGCGCACCGTTGCCGAGGTTCAGCGCATCGGCCCTCTTGCTCAGGCCGGCCACCACCGGCTCGGCCAGTTCTTCCCGCACCAGCACCCGGCTGACCGCGGTGCACCGCTGGCCGCTGCAAAGCCACGCCGCTTGCGCAATCTGGTTCAGGCAGGCTTCGAGATCGTCGGTGTCATGAACCACGGCGGCGTTCTTGCCGCCCAGTTCCAGCGCCGCTTCGGCAAGATTGGATGCGGTGGCCGCGAGAATTTTCCGGCCGGTCGGCACCGAACCGGTGAAGGTGACGCCGTGTACGGCGCCATGGCGTACCAGCATGTCGCCGACTTCCGGGCCGCCGTGCAGTATCTGGAACAAGCCCGGGGGCAGCAATTCGCGGCCGATTTCGCCGAGCAGGCAGGACGCGGCCGGCGTGAACTCGGACGGTTTCAATAAAATCGCGTTGCCGAACGCTAGCGCCGGCACCAGCTTGCGCATCGGCGTCATGACCGGAAAGTTCCAGGGAGCGATCGCGACGATCACGCCGCGCGGCCGGCGGATGATCATGTTGCGCACGTTCGGCCGCACCGAGGCCGCTGCCCGGTTGCCCGATGCTTCGATCACGTGCGCCAGCATATTCCTGCCTTCCGAGCAGGCTTTTGCAATCTCTCCGCGCGATTCCGCCAGCGGCTTGCCTTGTTCTGCGGTGATCGCCGCCGCCAGCTGTTCCGCCTGCCGCTCGACTGCGGCGATGAAATCCCCCACGATGCGCAGCCGTTCTCCCACCGGCACCGTGCGCCAATTGCGCTGCGCGCGGGAGGCGGCTGCGAGCGCGGCATCGACAAGCGTGCGGTCGGCCTGTTGATAGACCCCGGTCCTGACATGGGGTTGTGCCGGATTGAAGGTTTCGGACGTCGTGGCGGAGCCGTTCGACCAGCGCCCGTCGACCAGGTTGCCGAACTCATACATGGGCGCTCTCCTCGACCGGATGGAGGTGCGCAGCCGGTGCCGGATTCAACACCAGGTCAGCGCCTCGTTCTCCGATCATGATGGAAGCTGCGTTGGTATTGGCCGATACCATGGTCGGCATCACCGATGCGTCGATCACGCGCAGATTGCGCACTCCCTGCACGCGCAGGTCGGGCGTGACCACCGCCGCGCTGTCGCTTCCCATCCTGCAGCTTCCGCTGGCATGGAAAACCGTGCTTCCCTGCTGCCTCGCAAATTCGAGAATTTCCTGATCGGTGCGCTGAGCCGAACTGGGCAGCACTTCGCCGGCAACCAGGTCGCGGAAGGAGGGTTGGGCATAGATTTCGCGCAGCATCTTCACGCCTTCCACCAGCGTTTTGCGGTCGATCTCCTCGGCCAGGTAATTGGCTTCGATGCGCGGGGCGGCGAACGGATCGGCGCTCGTGATCGCGACGCTGCCGCGCGAAGCGGGGCGGCACTGGCAGGCGGAAGCCGTGAAGCCGGAATACCGGTGCAGCGGCTCGCCGGGCTTGTCCACCGACAGCGGCATGACGTTGAACTGGATATCGGCGCGGTCATCGACCGCGTACTTCGACTTGGCGAAACCGCCGACCTGGCCGGCCCCGACCGTGAGCGGGCCGCGATTGAACAGCAGCCATTCCGCGCCCATGCGCGCCAGCGAGAAGGGATTGCGCACGTCGTCGTTGAGGGACACGCGCTTGCGGAGCTTGACGATGGTGCGCGCTTGGTAGTGATCCTGCAGGTTTTTCCCCACTTCGGGCGCATCGACCTTGACCGGAATGGCAAGGGATTCGAGCAGGCGTGCCGGCCCGATGCCGGACAACTGGAGAATTTGCGGCGTCTGGATCGCTCCCGCGCACAGCAGGACTTCGCGCTGCGCCCGGGCGCTCGCGACCTGCCCGTCTTTCAGCCATTCGATACCGGTCGCGCTGTCGCCGGCAAACAGAATGCGGCTCACGTGGGCGCCGGTCAGCACGGTCAGGTTGCGGCGCGACAGCGCCGGCCGCAGAAATGAAACGGAACTGCTGGCGCGCCAGCGTCCGCGCAAGGTGAGCTGGTAGCTGCCTACCCCGTAGTCGGTTTCGGCGTTGAAGTCGGAATTAGGCGGAAGGCCGAATTCCTGCGCGGCCCGTACCCATGCTTCGCAGTACGCGTGGTTGTTGCGCAGTTCCGATACGCCCAGCTCTCCGCCGGTGCCATGGTAGGCGGATGGGCCGCCCGAGTAGCCTTCGGATTTCTTGAAATAGGGCAGCACCGACTGGTAGTCCCAGCCGGTTGCGCCGAGGCGGGCCCAGTCTTCGTAATCCTGGTGCTGGCCGCGGATGTAGATCAATCCGTTGATGGAACTGGAACCGCCGAGTATCCGTCCGCGCGGCCATTTGATGGTCCGCCCGGCGACACCTTCGCCGCCGGCCGCATCGAAGATTCGCGAGAATCGCGGATCGTAGATGGTCCGGAAATATCCGACCGGAAGGCGGACCCAGAAATTCCTGTCCATTCCGCCGGCCTCCAGCAACAATACGCGCACCGAGGGATCGGCCGATAGCCGGTTGGCGAGCACGCAGCCGGCAGAACCCGCTCCCACAATAATATAGTCGTACTCCAAGGTAATCTTCCTTAAAGTTTACTGTCCGTCACTCAGGCAAAACGAGAAGGCGTACAATGTTAAAGTTCTAAATTAGTAAAGTATGGAAAAGCATACTTTAGAATCTAAAACAATGTCAACCACCGCGCCAAAAAGTCCTATTCCTCTTTATCTCCAGCTCGCCGATGCGTTCCGCCAGCGCATCAACAAGGGAGTCTGGCATGCCGGAGAGCCGGTGCCGACGCTGGAAGCGCTGGCAGCCGAATTCAACGTGGCCCGCGTGACCGCACGGCAAGCAGTCCAGTTGCTGACGCAGGAAGGCCTGCTGTCGCCGCAGCGCGGCAAGGGGACGTTCGTCAGCGCAAAGACGCCTTCCGGCAAGGCGGTGAATCTGCGCACATCTCTCGCCGATCTTGCCAAGATGTATGAGACGACGAAGCCGGAAATACTGAATATCGAAGAATCGACCCGGCTTCCGCCGACTCCGTCCATCAGGGGTGCCCTGGGCGACAACTATGTCTACATGCGGCGCGTCCACTTCCTCGACGAGGAGCCTTACAGCGTCATCTCGATTTACCTTTTGCAAAGCATTTTCGCCAAGGCTCCGGTCGAATTCCGGACAAAAACGGTGATTCCCACCTTGCTGCGCCTGGCCGACGTGGACATGCACGAAGCCCACCAGACCATGACCATCGGCGCGGCGGATACGGAAACGGCCCGCCTGCTGCGCGTGCCGATGGGAAGCCCGATTGCCCAGGTCGAGCGCTTCTTCAAGGATAGAAACGGCACCCTGTTCTACTATGCGGACGTCGCCTACCGCGGCGACTGGGTGCGCTGGGAAATCGATCTGAAGCCGTAGCGGTCGGCGTGCCGGCAGCCGGTTAGCGCCGCGCCAGTGCGCTGACGGTGGTATCGAGAAACGCGCGCAGCGCAGTCAGGCCGCGGGTCGGCGTCTTGCTGCGATGGAGCGCAATGGAGAATGCGCGGTGGATGGCCGGCAAGCGGCCCGTGATTGCCACCAGCCGGCCGCTTTCGAGATCGTCGGCCACGACGTGCCGCGACAGGCAGCTGACGCCATACCCGCTCAGCAGGGTGCGGCGGATCGCTTCCGAATCGCCGAGTTCGAGCGCGATATGCATCGATCCGAGCGCGGGGCCGATCTGCTGCTCGAAGATCTCGCGCGTGCCGGATCCCGGCTCGCGCACCAGCCAGTCGGCATCGGCCAGGTCCTTGCGCCGGGCACGCGCGGCAAGCGGGTTCTGCGGCGCCGTGACGATGAGCATTTCGTCATCGATCCAGGGCTCGATACGCAAATTCGCGTCATGCGAGCTTCCCTCGATCAGGCCGATGTCGGCATCGAACGCATTGACGGCATCAAGCACGTCGCGCGTATTGCCTATCACGACATTCAGCCTGGTCGCAGGGTATTCCGCGAGAAAGCGGGCAAAGACGCCGGGCAGTACGTAATTGCCTATCGTGCTGCTGGCCGCGATCCGCAGCGTGGTGGCCGTGGATTCGAAATCGCGCGCGAGCGATTCCGCGCTTTCCACCAGCGCCACCGCATACGGCTGCAGCGCCCGGCCCGCGTCGTTCAGGATCAGCCGCCGGCCATGCCGGTCGAACAGCCGTTCATTCGCGATCGATTCGAGCTCGCCGAGCGCGGCGCTGACGGCGGATTGCGACATCGCCAGCGTCCTGCTTGCCGCGATCGTCGAACCGGACTGCGCGACTGCGATGAATACCGAGAGCTGGCGTAGCGTGAAGCGAATCGACATATCGATAAAACCGGTCAGTGTAATAAAGATTAATCGTTTTAGATTGTAGAACGTTTGTTCTATTCTATAGGGGTATAAGCAAATAACCAGGCGTTATTTAAGAAGCAAAAGCCGCTCGCTTGTGCAGGCTTGCTTGTGTCTGCTTATCTCTCACCGGAGCACCTCGAATGAATTTGCGCAAGGAACCGTCGCCGAGGGCGGTCGATGAAAAACTCGAAGTCAAGAACACGACCTGCTACATGTGCGCATGCCGCTGCGGCATCCGCGTCCACCTGCGGGACGGCGAGGTACGTTACATCGACGGCAATCCCGAGCATCCGCTGAACGGCGGCGTGATTTGTGCAAAGGGCGCATCCGGCGCGATGAAACAGTATTCGCCGGCACGGCTGACCAAGCCGCTGCTGCGCAAGCCCGGCAGCGAACGCGGGGCTGCCGAGTTCAGCGAGATCAGCTGGGAAGAAGCGTTCGGGCTGATGACCGAGCGGCTCGCGAGGCTTCGTTCCACCGATCCGAAAAAGTTCGCGCTGTTTACCGGGCGCGACCAGATGCAGGCGTTGACCGGGCTGTTCGCGCGCCAGTACGGCACGCCGAACTATGCGGCGCACGGCGGCTTTTGCTCGGTCAACATGGCGGCCGGCATGATCTACACGGTGGGCGGCTCGTTCTGGGAGTTCGGCGGGCCCGACCTGGAGCGCGCCAAACTGTTCGTCATGCTGGGCACCGCCGAAGACCATCATTCGAATCCGATGAAGGTCGCGATCTCGAAGTTCAAGCGCAGCGGCGGCAAGTTCATCTCGATCAACCCGGTGCGCACCGGTTATTCGGCGGTGGCCGACGAATGGGTGCCGATCAAGCCCGGCACAGACGGCGCGCTGCTGCTCGCGCTGATCCACGAACTGATCGTGCAGGGCTTGTATGACCGCGACTTCCTGGTGCGCTATACGAACGCCGGGCAGCTGGTCAACCTGGACGAGAACAGCGACGACTTCGGCCTGTTCGTGGAAGACGCGGAGACCGAGATCGCCAATCCGATGTATCCGCAAAACAAGCTGTGGTGGGACCGTTTCAGCAACGCGCCGGTAGCGACCCACCGCGAAGGCGCCGACCCGTTCCTGCTCGGCCATTTCACGCTGGCCGACGGCACCCGGGTGGCGCCCGCCTTCCAGTTGCTGGAAGAGCGGGTCAAGCGCTACACGCCGGAATGGGCGGCGGGGATCACCGGCATTCCGGCCGACAGCATTCGCCGCCTGGCCCGCGAAATGGGCGTGACCGCGCGCGACCAGAAGATCGAACTGCAGATCCCGTGGACCGACAGCTGGGGCAAGGAGCACGAAACGGTCACCGGCAATCCGGTGGCTTTCCACGCGATGCGCGGCCTGGCCGCCCATTCGAACGGCTTCCATACCATCCGCTCGCTGGCCATCCTGATGTCGCTGCTCGGGACCATAGACCGCCCGGGCGGCTTTCGTCACAAGTCGCCGTTCCCGCGCGCGATTCCGCCCAGCGCGAAACCGCCGAACAGCCCGGCGGCGGTCAAGCCGGATACGCCGCTCGGCGCGCTGCCGCTGGGCTGGCCGGCCGGCCCCGGCGACCTGTTCGTGGACGACGACGGCGCGCCGGTCCGCATCGACAAGGGATTTTCCTGGGAATACCCGCTGTCGGTGCACGGACTGATGCAGAACGTCATCACCAATGCCTGGCGCGGCGACCCGTATCCGATCGACACCCTGATGATCTTCATGGCGAACATGGCGTGGAATTCGACCATGAACACCACCGAGGTGCGCCGCATGCTCAACGACAAGGACGAGAACGGCGAATACAAGATTCCATTCCTGATCGTGTGCGATGCGTTCCAGTCGGAAACCACCGCGTTCGCCGACCTGGTGCTGCCCGACACCACCTACCTGGAGCGGCACGACGTGATGTCGATGCTGGACCGGCCGATCTCCGAATTCGACGGGCCGATGGATTCGGTGCGGATCCCGGTGCTGCCGCCGACAGGCGAATGCAAGCCGTTCCAGGACGTGCTGATCGAACTGGGCAGCCGCCTCAAGCTGCCCGCATTCGTGAAGCCGGACGGCAGCCGCAAGTTCCGCGATTACCCGGACTTCATCGTCAACTTCGAAACCGAGCCGGGCTCCGGCATCGGCTTCCTGGCCGGCTGGCGCGGCGTGGGCGGGGAGAAGTCGATGAAAGGGGAGCCGAATCCGCGCCAGTGGGAGATGTACGCGAAGAACAACTGTGTGTTTCACCACAAGCTGCCCGAGTCCTACAGCTACATGCGCAACTGGAACAAGGGCTACATGGAGTGGGCGCAGCGCATGCGCATCCGCCGCTTCGCCGATCCCATCCTGATCCACCTCTACTCGGACGTGCTGCAGCGTTTCCGGCTCGCCGCGCAAGGCAAGGGCGAGGGGCGCCGGCCGCCGGAGCATTTGCGCAAGCGCGTGGAAACCTATTTCGATCCGCTGCCCTTCTATTACGAACCGCTGGAAGCGCAGACTGCCGACACCGTGAAATTCCCGCTCAACGCGGTGACCCAGCGGCCGATGGCGATGTATCACTCGTGGGATTCGCAGAATGCCTGGCTGCGCCAGATCCATACCCACAACTACCTGTTCGTCAACCCGGCGCTCGCGCAATCACAAGACATCGAGGATGGCGACTGGATCTGGGTGGAATCGATGTGGGGCAAGGTGCGCTGCATGTGCCGCTACAGCGAAGCGGTGGAGCCGGGCACGGTATGGACCTGGAATGCGATCGGGAAGTCGGCCGGCGCGTGGAAGCTGGGGCCGGACGCCAACGAATCGCAAAAGGGATTCCTGCTCAATCACCTGATTTCCGAGGAGCTGCCGCCGCAGGCGAACGGGCAGCGCCTGTCCAACTCCGATCCGGTGACCGGGCAGGCCGGCTGGTATGACGTGCGGGTGCGGATCTACAAGGCCGACGCCGGCGAGCCGAAACAGGCGTGGCCGCAGTTCGCGCCGATGCCGGCGCTGCCCGGCACCGCCAGGATCAAACGGACATGGCTGGCCTTCCGCGCCGGCAAAGGAGAATGCAAATGACCCAGCTAGCGTTGGTCATCGATCTGAACGTATGCGTCGGCTGCCACGCCTGCGTGACCAGCTGCAAATCGTGGAATACATCGGGCCAGTCGGGTACGCTGGTCGACGAGCGTCCGTACGGCAAAGACCCCACCGGCACGTTTTTCAACCGCGTCCAGACTTACGAGGTAGGGCAGTTTCCGAATACCGAAACCGTCCACTTCCCGAAATCCTGCCTGCACTGCGAGGATCCGCCCTGCGTCCCGGTATGCCCGACCGGCGCCAGCTTCAAGCGCGAGAGCGACGGCATCGTGCTGGTCGACTATGACAAGTGCATAGGCTGCAACTACTGCGCCTGGGCTTGCCCGTACGGCGCGCGCGAACTCGACGAGCAGCGCAAGGAAATGGGCAAGTGCACGCTGTGCGTGGACCGCATCGACAACCAGTCGCTGCCGCCGGAAGACCGGCAGCCGGCCTGCGTGATGGCCTGCCCGACCAGCGCCCGGCTGTTCGGCGACATCCATGACCCGGAATCCGAGGTGTCGGTGGCGATCCGCGAGCAGGGCGGCTACCAGCTGATGGCGGAGTGGGGGACCAAGCCGTCCAACCATTATCTGCCGCGGCGCAAGGTCGACATCAAGCTGCACGAAGACCAGCTGGTGCGGGCCGACAATCCGCTCAAGATCGACGGCAAGCTGCCCAAGCCGGGCCTCGACGAACCTTCGCTCGACGATGTGACGTCATGGTAAATCGTGGTAAGCGATTTCGATGCGCCTGCACTCATTGTCCTGCCCTTGAACTGATTTACGGAAGACCGAATTTCCATGAACCCCGCGTTTTCAGTCATTTTTCTGACCACCCTGATCGGCGTCGGGCAGGGCCTGTTCCTGGCGCTGTACACCGGTGAAACCCTGGCCTTGATCGGCGCCATCGCCGCGCCGGACGGCCGCAGCTTCTTTGCGCTGGGCAGCGCGGTTTCCCTGTTTTTCCTGGCCGCCGGCTTGCTCGCCTCGTTTTTCCATCTCGGCCATCCGGAACGCGCGTGGCGCGCGGCGGCGATGTGGCGCACCTCGTGGCTGTCTCGCGAAGTGATTGCGCTGCCCGCACTCATGGCCACCGTATTCCTGTACGGCGTGCTGCACTATCTCGGCTGGCAGGCGGCCGGTGAGGGCGAGAGGGCTGCGGTTGCGATTGTCGGCGGCCTCGGCGTCGTATTGTGCATCGCGCTGTTCGTCTGCACCGGCATGATCTACGCGTGCATCAAGTTCCTGCAGGAGTGGGCGAGTCCCCTGACGCTGGTGAATTATGCGCTGTTGGGATGCGCGTCCGGCTTCACGCTCGCCACCGGCTTCGCGTTCTTCTTCGCGCCCAACCTGTTGAAGATCTATGCGGTGACCGCGCTGGTCCTGATTTTCGCGGCGCTGCTCAGCCGCGCGGCCTCGCTGTACCGGAATGCGCGCATCAAGCCGCGCTCCACGATGCAGACGGCCACCGGCATCCGCCATCCGCGCGTGGTGCAGAAGGCGCAAGGCGCGATGGGCGGCTCGTTCAATACGCGCCTGTATTTCCACGGCAAGGCCGCGCAATTCGTGCGCTCGGTGAAATGGATCTTCCTGGTGCTGGTGTTCCCGGTGCCGGCGCTGCTGCTGGCGATCGCCTTGTCCGATGCATCGGCTTCCCTGCTGATCGGGGCGTTCGTAGTCCAGTATGTCGGCCTGATCGCCGAGCGCTGGTTCTTTTTCGCGCAGGCCAATCATCCGCAGAATCTGTATTACCAGCAGATTTCCTGACGCGGCGCCATCCTCCGGCGGGAGCCGTGCCGGCGAGAAAAACCGGGGCGCCTTCCAGTGCAAGCTCGGTCACCACTTTGTCCGGACTGTCCCGGCCGTTCGCGCCGCTCACCCGTTTTGCAACTGTTCCTTCCGCCAATCGACTACATACTCAAATCATTCGAATTGCAATCATCGCGATTGCGATCATTTGACATGCAATGTTGTGGCGCGTACAATGTCCGTTCTTTACTTGGGGACGGGGAAATCAAGCAAAGGGAAACAAACCGGCTGCAACCGGATGCCGAGACAGGACGCAAGGAGGTTGTTAAACTTGCGGCCATGAACGATGTGACCAAGCTTGTCGCTGTAAATGACTCGATACGCATACTGCAAAGCGTGCGTCGCATTGCACAGTGCGTCGAGCACCATTCGAAGCGGCTCACCGCAACTCACAAGATCACATCGCCGCAACTGGTTGCACTGATGGCCATCGCCCAACTGGGGCCAAGCACCCTGAAGTCGATAGGACGGGCGATCCATCTGAGTCCCAGCACGGTGGTCGGCATAGTCGACCGGCTCGAGGAAAAGGAGCTGGTGCGGCGCGAACGGGATACCCGCGATCGCCGCAATGTCTACGTGACCGTGACTGCCGCGGGCCAGGCGCTGGTGGACAACGCACCGTCCGCGCTGCCGCAGGGATTCACCAGCGCATTGAGCGCATTGCCGGAGAACGATCAGCATACCCTGGTGGTGGCGCTTGAACAGTTTGCCACGCTGCTTGAGGTAAAGGCGCCGTCAGGCTCCATCTAGCCTTTTCTTCCCCCTCTGACTGACGAACGCGACTCGCGGCCCGGTTCGGGCCAGGGTGGCTTTTTGTCCGAAAAAAGGAGGATGCATGAATGCACGAATGCCCGATCAGGCGATCACCGACCGCCTGACGCTGCGGCAACCGAGGCGGCGCGACGGCGCGGTGCTCCATGACCTGGTTGCAGCCTGTCCGCCGCTCGACCTGAATTCCCGCTATGCCTACCTGCTGCTGTGCGAACACCACGCGGCCACCAGCGTCGTGGCCGAGCGCGACGGCGAGCTGGTGGGCGCGATCACCGCGTATATCCCGCCGGCCCATCCCGACACCCTGTTCGTCTGGCAGGTGGCGGTCGCGGAAAGGATGCGCGGCCAGAGTCTCGGCACCCGCATGCTGGAGCATCTGCTGCAGCGCTGCATGGGGATGCGCGGGCTGCGCTGGATGGAAACCACCATCAGCCCGGGCAACCGCGCTTCGCACCAGCTGTTCACCCGATTTGCCGCGCGCCACGGCGCCGGCTGCACCACCGCCACCCTGTTTGCCGCCGACGATTTCGGCGCGAGTGGCCATGAAGAAGAGTGTCTGTACCGCATCGGCCCGTTCGGCCGTGCGGCATGACGTCAAGACACTCGCCTACTATCCAAAGGAGAAGCAAGATGCGTACATTCGACCGGCTTGAATCCGAGGTTCGCGGTTATATCCGTTCCTTCCCGACCGTATTCACGAAGGCCCAGAATGCGGTGCTCACCGACGAAGGGGGTACCCAGTACATCGACTTCCTCGCCGGCGCCGGCAGCCTGAACTACGGCCACAACAACCCGATCCTGAAAAAAGCGATCATCGATTACCTCGAGACCGACGGCATCGTGCACGGCCTCGACATGGCGACCTCGGCCAAGGAAACCTTCCTGCGCACCTTCGAGGAACGCATCCTGAAGCCGCGCAAGATGCAGTACAAGATGCAGTTCACCGGCCCTACCGGCACCAATGCGGTGGAAGCAGCGATCAAGCTGGCGCGCAACGTCACCGGCCGCCAGAACGTGATCTCGTTCACCAACGGCTTCCATGGCGTGACCCTCGGCGCGCTGTCGCTGACCGGCAACCGCAAGTTCCGCGACGCCGCCGGCGTCACCCTGGCCAACGTCCACCATGCGCCGTACTCCGGCTATTTCGGCATGGACGTCGATACCATCGCGATGCTCGACAAGCTGATCGCCGACCCCAGCAGCGGCGTCGACCATCCGGCCGCGATCATCGTCGAATGCGTGCAGGGCGAGGGCGGCCTGAACGTGGCCGGCCTGAACTGGCTGAAGAAGCTCGAACAATTGTGCCGCCGCTACGAGATCCTGCTGATCGTCGACGACATCCAGGCCGGCTGCGGCCGTACCGGCACCTTCTTCAGCTTCGAGCCGGCCGGCATCCGCCCCGACATGATCACGCTGTCGAAATCGCTGTCCGGCTACGGCCTGCCGATGTCGGTGGTGCTGCTCAAGCCCGAGCATGACGTCTGGAAGCCGGGCCAGCACAACGGCACCTTTCGCGGCAACAACATGGCATTCGTGACCGCCACCGCCGCGCTGAACCACTACTGGGGCGACGCCAAGTTCCAGGCGGCGATCGAAAAGAAGGCGGAGATTGTCACGCAATACCTGGACAAGCTGGTCAAGAACTATCCGGAGGCGCAGATGACGCGCCGCGGCCGCGGCCTGATGCAGGGCCTGGCATTCAAGGATCCGGCGCTGGCCGACAGCATCACCTCGCATGCATTCCAGAACGGCCTGATCATCGAAACCTCGGGTGGCCGCGACGAGGTGATCAAGCTGCTGACCCCGCTCACGATCGAGCCGGAAACCCTGTTGGCCGGCCTCGACATTCTCGAACAGGCAGTCGCCGACGCCGCCGGCCAGATCAGCGGCGCATCCACCACCGACAAAGAGGTAACAGCATGATCGTACGTAAGCTCAAAGACATCATCAACACCGAGCGCGACATCAAGACCGACACCTGGTGCAGCCGCCGGCTGCTGCTGCGCGACGACAAGATGGGCTTCTCGATGCACGAGACCACGATCTATGCCGGCACCCAGACCCATATCTGCTACAAGCACCATTTCGAAGCGGTCTATTGCGTCGAGGGCAGCGGCGAAGTCGAACTGATCCCGTCCGGCGAAAAATTCCGCATCGAGCCGGGCACCATGTACGCGCTCAACCTGCATGACGACCACTGGCTGCGCGCCGACCCCGGCGGCGACCTGCGCCTGGTGTGCACGTTCAACCCGCCGCTGGTCGGCAATGAAGTGCACGACGAGCACGGCGTGTACGCGCCGGCGCCCGAAGTCGTGGAATAAGGAGGAAAACATGACGTTATCCCAGGATCCCTACCTGACCCGCACGCTGAACAGCGCGATCCTGTCGCGCCAGGATCCGGTGGTGTACGAAGGGGCGCAACGCGATGACGCCGCATTGAGCTCCGCGCAGCGCGACGCCTACCAGGAAAACGGCTTCCTGCTGATGCCGGACCTGTTCGGCAAGGACGAAGTCCAGCGCCTGTACAACGAAATGCACGCGATGCGCGAGCAGTTCGCTGAAAACCGCCGGCCGGAAGTGATCGCCGAGCCCGGCAGCGGCGAGGTCCGTTCGATCTTCAACGTGCACCGCCTGAACGCCCTGTTCGCGAACCTGGTGCGCGACCCGCGCGTCCTGAACGTGGCGCGCGAGATTCTCGGCAGCGACGTCTATATCCACCAGTCGCGCATCAACTACAAGCCGGGTTTCAAGGGCAAGGAGTTCTACTGGCACTCCGATTTCGAAACCTGGCACAGCGAAGACGGGATGCCGGCGATGCGCGCGCTGAGCTGCTCCATCCTGCTGACCGACAACGACGAGCTGAACGGCCCGCTGATGCTGATCCCCGGCTCGCACCGCCACTACATCTCGTGCGCCGGCGAAACCCCGGACGAGAATTACAAGAAGTCGCTGAAGAAGCAGGAAACCGGCGTGCCGGACGACGTGCTGCTGCGCTACCTGGCCGACCTCGGCGGGATCGCCTCCTGCAAGGGCAAGGCCGGCTCGGTGGTGTTCTTCGACTGCAATACGATGCACGGCTCGAACGGCAACATCACGCCTTACCCGCGCAGCAACGTGTTCTTCGTCTACAACAGCATCGAGAACCAGCTGCAGGCACCGAAAGGCGGACTCGCGCCGCGCCCGGAATTCGTCGCCACCCGCGAAGGCGTGGCGCCGCTGACACCGGAGCCGCTGGCGATCGCCTGATGCCGGCTGCCGACATCCGCGCGCGAGGATCGTCCTCGCGCGCCATCCTTTCCCGATAAGGAGCGCACGATGGATGCCTATCTGCGCTCCTTCCTGCTGTTCTTCGCGCTGTTCAATCCGTTCCTGATGAGCATCTACCTGCTCGAACTGATACGGTGCTTCTCCACTCCCGATTTCCTGCGCGTGCTGACGCGCGGCAGCCTGATCAGCGGCTGCGTGTTCATCCTGTTCGCCTGGGGCGGCGAAGCCTTCTTCCGCGATTACCTGCAGGTGCGCTTCGCCTCGTTCCAGATCTTCGGCGGCATCGTGTTCCTGCTGATCGGATTGCGCTACGTGTTTTCCGGCGCCGGCGCCATCGACGCGATGCGCAATACGCATGATTACATCGCCGGCACCATCGCGATGCCGATCATGATCGGTCCCGGCACCGTCAGCGCCGCCGTGGTGATCGGCAACCGCCTGCCGCTGCCCGGCGCGGCCGCGGTGATCGTCGGCACCCTGGTGCTGACCGTGCTGCTGCTGACTCTCATCAAATGGGCGCACGACTGCATCAAGGACAAGCACGCGGCACTGGTCGACCGCTACATCGACCTGGTGGGCCGGATGTCGGCGCTGCTGATCGGCACCATCGCGATGGACATGATCGTCACCGGCGCGCAGGCGACCGGCTTTGCCCATTTGGGGTAAGCGTTTGCGGTAAACATTCAACGGAGCGTCCATGAAAAACGTTTTCATTTCTTCCGTCTGCGCCGGCCTCGCCGTCGCGGCGCTCGCGCTGACAGCGTTCGCGCCGGCCGCGCATGCCGAGAGCACGCTGGAACGGGTAAAGCGCACCGGCGAAATCCGCATCGGCTACGCGAACGAAGCGCCGTTCGCCTACACGCTGCCGAACGGGCGCGTGACCGGCGAATCGCCGGAGATCGCGCGCATCGTGTTCCGCAAGCTGGGCGTGAAGAAGGTCAAGGGCGTGCTGACCGAATGGGGCGCGCTGATTCCCGGCCTGATGGCCGGCCGCTTCGATGTGATCGCCGCCGGCATGTATATCACGCCGGAGCGCGCGCAGCAGGTGCTGTTTACCGATCCGCACTACCAGCTCGGCGACACGCTGCTGGTCGCGCGCGGCAATCCGAAGCACCTGCACAGCTATGCGGACATCGCCGCCGACAAGGAGGTGAAGCTGGCGATCATGTCCGGCACCGCCGAATACCGGTACGCGCGCGACGCCGGCATCGACGACAGCCAGATCATGCAGGTGCCGAATACCATCGCCCAGCTGCAGGCGGTGCGCACGCACCGCGCCGATGCCGCGGTCGGCACCCGGTTGACGATGAAGGGACTCGCGGTCAAGGGCGGCAAGCGGGTGCAGGCGATCGCCGATTTCAAGGACGATCCAGCCCACATCGGCTATGGCGCGCTGGCATTCCGCAAGCAGGACCAGGACTTGCGCGACGCGGTCAACGGCGTGCTCAAGGGCTGGCTGGGCAGCGAGCAGCACCTGAAAACGGTCAAGCCGTTCGGCTTCGACCGCTCCAACCTCACCACCAAGACCGTGGCGGACGTGGTCGGCCAATAAGCGGCACGCCAGGAGACGTTCCCGATGAGCGAACTGCTGCCGCTGCTGCTGCAAGGCACGCTGGTCACGCTGCGCATCACCGCCGCGGCGGCGTTGCTGGCCGCAGTGCTCGCCTTCCTGGCGGCGCTCGCCAAGCTGGCGCGCTGGCGGCCGCTGCGCTGGGCCGCGAACGTCTACATCGAAGTATTTCGCGGCACCTCGCTGCTGGTGCAATTGTTCTGGCTGTTTTTCGTGCTGCCGCTGCCGCCGTTCAATCTGACGATGACGCCGTACACCGTCGCGGTGCTTGGCCTCGGGCTGAACATCGGCGCCTATGGCGCGGAAGAGATGCGCGGCGCGCAGGCATCGGTGCCGCTCGGCCAGATCGAAGCCGCGGTCGCGCTCAACATTCCGCCGCTGCGCCGCTTTCTCGACATCGTGCTGCCGCAGGCGCTGGTCAATGCGATCCCGCCGTTGACCAACCTGCTGATCGAATTGCTGAAGGGTTCGTCGCTGGTGTCGCTGATCACGCTGGCCGACCTCTCGTTCCGCGCCAACCAGCTGGTGCAGGCCACTTTCCGCAGCCAGGAAATCTTCCTGCTGACGCTGCTCATCTATTTCCTGCTGGCGCAGGCGATCAGTGGCGCGATGCGCTTGCTGGAGCGCCGCCTCGGACGCGGCCTCGCGCACGGGAGGCTGTGATGCGGCAAACGCTGTTCGACTGGCAGTTCGCCTGGCAGATTCTGCCGCAATTGCTGCACGCCTCGCTCAATACGATAGGAATCACCTTCGCCGCGTTTGCGATTGCGCTGCTGTTCGGGCTGATGCTGGCGCTGCTGCGCCGCAGCCGGCTGCGCTGGCTGTCGTGGCCGGCGGCCTTGCTGATCGAATTCATCCGCAGCACGCCACTGCTGATCCAGCTGTATTTCCTGTACTACGTGATGCCGGACTACGGCTTCACGCTGTCGGCGCTCGCGACCGGTACGCTGGGACTGGCGCTGCACTACTCGTGCTACGTCGCCGAAGTGTACCGGGCCGGCCTCGACAGCGTGCCGCGCGGCCAATGGGAAGCGGCCACCGCGCTCAGCCTGCGGCCCTGGTCCGCCTACCGCCGCGTGATCCTGCCGCAGGCGGTGCGCCCGGTGCTTCCCGCGCTCGGCAACTACCTGGTCGCGATGTTCAAGGATACGCCGGTGCTGTCGGCGATCACCGTGGTCGAGCTGATGCTGCAGGCGAAGAACATCGGCTCCGAGACTTTCCGCTATGTCGAGCCGATCACGCTGGCCGGCGCCTTCTTCCTCGCGATCAGCCTGGTCGTGGCGCTGCTGGTGCGCCGGCTCGAAACGCGCCTGCGTCTGCCATAACGGAACATAAAGGAAAAAAGGAACCCGCCCGATGACTACTCCGATGGTCCGCTTTCGCGGCGTCAGCAAACGCTATGGTTCGCTCACCGTGCTCGACCGGCTGGACCTGGACGTCGCGGCCGGCGAAAAGGTCGCGATCATCGGCCCCAGCGGCTCCGGCAAGTCAACCCTGCTGCGGGTGTTGATGATGCTCGAAGACATGGACGACGGCGTGATCGAGGTCGACGGCGAGCCGCTGACCCACATGCTGCGCAACGGACGGCTGGTGCCGGCCAGCGAAAGCTACAAGCGGCGCGGCCGCAGCCGCATCGGGATGGTGTTCCAGAACTTCAACCTGTTTCCGCACATGACCGCGCTGCAGAACACGATCGAAGCGCCGCTGCGGGCGCTCGGGCTGAGCCGGCGCGAAGCGATCGAACGCGCCGCCGAACTGCTCGACATGGTCGGCCTGGCCGACAAGCGCGATCACTATCCGTCGCAGCTGTCGGGCGGCCAGCAGCAGCGGGTGGCGATTGCGCGCGCGCTGGCGATGCGGCCGCAGGTGATGCTGTTCGACGAAGTGACGTCGGCGCTCGATCCCGAACTGTGCGGCGAAGTGCTGAACGTGATCCGGCGGCTGGGCGACGAGCACCGGCTGACGATGCTGATGGTGACCCACCAGATGGGTTTCGCACGCGAATTCGCCGACCGCGTCTGCTTTTTCTCGCAAGGCAGGATCGCCGAGCAGGGCACGCCGCAGCAGATCTTCGGCGCGCCGCAAAACGAGCGCACCCAGGCATTCCTGCGGGCGGTGATGGAAGCGGCCTGAACTCGGGTTCAGCCGCTGCTGTCGCCCTTCGGCGCGTGGTGGTCGTCCGGTATCGCGTCGGTCCAGCGCGCAGTGTCCTCGGCCGTCATTGGTCCGAGCGGCGTCACCCGGCCGTCCTGCATTCCTTGCGTACCGACGTCGTTCAGGTATTGTTCGCGCGACAGCAGCGTGCCGAGACAGATGTCGTGCCGGGGCGGCGCCGAATGGGTTTCCCGGCGCAGCCGTTCCAGCAATTCGTCCATGATCGTGGCCGGTACCAGGTTGCGCTGCGCCGGGTAGACGAAACCGAACAGCACCAGGTAGCTCAGCAGCACGCGCCAGTGCGGTTCGAAGCGGCGAAACAGGCGCGACCAGTCGAGCTGGGCGCCGCGCGCGCGCAGCAGGTGCAGGACGTCGGCGCCGTCGTAGCGCTCGCGTTCCATGATGAAGGCTTTCGACCAGATGGTTTCCTCGGCCGGACAGATGCGCGCCGCCACGCCGAGCACATCCGCGCGGTCCGCATGTTCGAACCACGCATCGTCCACCCGGGCGACGCCATTGCCGGAGTTGAACACCAGGTCGATGTAGGCGTCGCCGGCGCACACCTTCGCCAGCCAGTGCGGAAAGGTCATCTCGATGCGATAGCCGGCCTTCTTCAGGATCGCGCCGACTTGCCCGATGTCCTGCTCGCGGATGAAGATGTCGAGGTCCTTGGTATGCCGGTTGATCCCGGTGTAATGGCTGAATGCGTAGGTGCCGCCGACGAGCACCGGGGCCGCCCCCCGTTCCAGCGTCTCCAGCACATGCCGGTAAAAGCCGTTGCCGTCCTGGCCGGGTACAGCGTCCGGCGCCGGCATCCGAGTGTTGTCTTGCATATTCAAGGTTCCGCTAAGGGTGGGTCCGGCCCCGGGCGGACGGCAAGCCCCGGCGCATGAACGTCAAATCAGCAAAACTTATGCCACTTGCCGACGGTCTGTGTAGTAAGAGGCATGTATCAAGAAACTTGTATTGCGGCATTCCCCGTGTCCGGACTTTCCCGAAAGGAGCGTATTGTGATTGCACCAGGCAGCATTCGGTTTGCGGCAGTTGGCGATTTGCATTGCAAGAAGGAATCGGCGGGCGAGCTGCGCAGTTTTTTCTCCCAGGCCGCGGATGCCGCGGACGTGCTGTTGCTGTGCGGCGATCTTACCGACTACGGCTTGCCGGAAGAAGCGCATGTGCTGGCGGAAGAGCTGGCCGCGGCCCGCATCCCCGCGGTAGCGGTGCTGGGTAACCATGACTTCGAATCCGGGCGGCAGGACGAGGTGCAGCGCATCCTCACCGAGGCCGGCGTGCGCGTGCTCGACGGTGAGGCGTGCGAAGTGCATGGCGTGGGAATCGCGGGCGCCAAGGGCTTTGCCGGCGGCTTCGGACGCAGTACGCTGGGCCCCTGGGGCGAAATGGCGATCAAGCAATTCGTCAACGAGGCGTTGCAGGAAGTGCTGAAGCTGGAATCGGCGCTGGCCAAGCTGCGCACCAGCCAGCGTCTTGCGCTGCTGCACTATTCGCCGATCGTCGCGACCGTGCAGGGCGAACCGCCCGAGATCTTCGCGTTCCTGGGCACCAGCCGGCTGGAAGAGCCGCTGACCCGCTACCCGGTGACCGCGGTGTTCCACGGGCATGCGCATCGCGGCTCACCCGAGGGCAAGACGGTAAACGGTATTCCGGTGTACAACGTCGCCAAGCCGCTGTTGCAGCGCAGTTACCCGGAACGCCCGCCGTTCCGCATCATCGACATCCCGCGCGAGGAAGCCGCTGCGTCGTAGTGTCGTGCCGTCGAAGGGATGCTGCTGGATTGAATTTGTTACCGATGCCGGCGCGCCGGAAAGCGCCCGGTATGAGTACGATCCGCGCTTTCCTCATCTCATATCTTTCCGTTCGGCATGCACGGTCGTGCTTGCGATATTGCAATCACTTGCGTCATCGCAAGTTTTGCGATCAAAGATCGATGCAGAATCGTTGCGAGGGAGAACTTTTGCTCGCTCGGTTCGCCCGCCCTTGATCGACAGGACTTGCAGGTTTTCCATGACGCAGCCCAGCCTTTCCACCTCCGTTTGCCTGGATACCGTTCCGGCGTTTGTCGGCCCGATGCTCGAGCAGTTGTATGAAAACGTGTTCTCGGTGCTGCCCGGTCACGCTCCTGCCGACGCGCCGCCGCATGTCTATGTCGAGCGGCGTGACGGGCAAGTCGAGACGCTGCTGCTGTTTCGCCGCGCCGGCAATGCGATACGGGTGCTGAACGAAGGCATCGTCCTTGATGCCGCCCGGATCGAACGCTTCGCCGCGCACGTGTTCGATGCGTTTCCGATGGCGAACATGATTCGCTTCAACGCGATCCGCGCCGAGCTCGACAACTGTTCGCTGCCGTTCCAGAAGTCGGACTGTTCGGAAGACATCGTGGTCGGCTTGCCGGATACGGTCGAGGCCTATTTCTCCAGCCTGGGCAACGCGACCCGCAAGAACATCAAGCGTTACCGCAATCGGCTGGCGCGCTGTTTTCCGGAGGTCCGCCACGAAGTGATCGGCGGCACCGAGGTAAGCGAGCGACAGGTGGCCGACGTACTCGCGTTGAACCGCGAACGCATGGCGCGCAAGGGCAAGACGGCGGACGACGCGGGCGCACTGGACGAGCTGATGCCGCTGCTGCGGCGCTATGGTTTCGTCAGCCTGCTGACGATAGACGGAAGGGTGGCGGCCGGAGAAATCTGCACCAGGGTCGGCCGCAATTATTTCGACCATGTCGGCGCCCACGACCCTGCGTATGACGATTACGCGCTCGGCATGCTGAGCTGCTACCTGACCATCTGCGAATGCATCCGGCGCGGCGGCGCCGAATTCCACTTCCTGTGGGGACGCTACCCGTACAAGTATTCGCTCGGTGGAGTACAGCGCGACCTGCAGAGACTGAGCTTGTATCGCTCGCGCGCGCACCTGGTCCTGAACGGCCACGCCGCGCTGCAATTCGCGCTCGGCGACCGCGTGCGCCGGATCAAGGTGGCGGCAAACGATCCCGCTGCCGGACCGGCGGCGCGGCTGGCGATCGGCATGCTGGCCCGCCTGCGCGAGCGCGGCCGCAAGGCTGGCGTGCATTTCGCATCGCGCTAACGACCGTGCCGCTCCATGGCATACTGGCCTCGGATTTACTGGAGGCGATTGCAGATGAAATGCATGGTGGTGCCGGTCACGCCGTACCGGCAGAATTGCAGCATCCTGGTATGCGAACAAACGCAGCGGGCGGCCCTGGTCGATCCCGGCGGCGACCTGCCGCAGTTGAAGAGAGCGCTCGAACAGCTCGGCGCCACGCTGGAAAAGGTATTCCTCACGCATGCGCACCTCGACCATTGCGCGGCGGCCGACCTGGTGCGGCGCGAATTCGGGGTGCCGATCGAGGGGCCGCAGCGCGAGGACTGGTTCTGGCTGTCGCAACTGGGCGAAGCGACGCGGCGCGCCGGCTTTCCGCCGGCCGAAGCGTTCGAACCGGATCGCTGGCTGGAACAGGGCGACAGCGTGCAGTTCGGCGCCGAGTCGCTCGACGTGCTGCACTGCCCCGGGCACACGCCCGGCCACCTGGTGTTTTTCCACCGCGCTGCGCGCCTGGCGCTGGTCGGCGACGTGCTGTTCAAGGGCTCGATCGGCCGCACCGATTTCCCGCGCGGCGATTACGACACGCTGATCGCATCGATCCGCGACAAACTGTGGCCGCTCGGCGACGATGTCGTGTTCGTGCCCGGACACGGTCCGACTTCCACCTTCGGCGACGAGCGCCGCGACAACCCGTTCGTGGCCGACCTGCGCTTCGGCTGACGTTCTGGCTGAAGTCGCGGCCAAGGCGGACGATCTCCGCATGTTGCCCGATTGGCATGGTCGGCACGGCACCCGAAATCTTTTGATATGGGGCCGGCGCGGCGCTATGATCGACCATGGATTTTCAAGCGGGAAACCACGGAAATTCGCACGGAAATTCGGCACGCGCCTTCCCTGGGCGCAGCTTCGTGGAGAGCAATCGAGCATGTCGACCGAAATAGCGGAAAACGACCCCGATACCCCGGAGCAGCCTGCCGGGCGAAGCGGCGGCTGGCGGCGTGGCGAACGCTTTCCCGCCGAGATGGAGGCCGAGTTCCAGCGCGAGATGGAGTGCTGGCGCGAGCACCGGATGCGCCGCACCGGCCTGGTGGCGGTGCTGCTGTATGGCGCATTCGCGTTCAGCGACCGGGTGATGGTGCCGGATGCCTACCAAAAAGCGTGGGCGATCCGCTTCCTGCTGGTGATACCGCTGATGCTGCTGTTGACCTTCGGTTACAGCAGGCTGCGACAACCGGCGTTGCGCAGCCTGCTGCTGTCGGCATCGGTGCTGGTGGTCGCGGTCAGCCTGCCCTGGATCGCCGGCCTGAGCCGGCATCCGAACGCGCTCCATTACCAGACCGGGGTCACGCTGGTCATCCTGTTCGGCAACATCGTGCTCGGCCTGCGGTTGCGCGACGCGGTGGCGACCTCGCTGCTGATCGCGCTGATTTACGGCTACTCGTTGCAGCAGATGCCCTTGCTGTCGCCGGCCGTTGCGCTCAACAACTGGCTGTTCTACCTGGCGGCGGTGGTCATCAGCCTGGTCGCGAATTTCCGCAGGGACCAGGACCAGCGGCGCGCCTACCACGCCCACGTCCGCGAGCAGGCGCGCAATGCGGAACTGCGCGACGCGGTGCAGTTGCTGGCCAAGCTGTCGGCCGAAGACGGCCTGACCGGGATCGCGAACCGGCGCGAATTCGACCGCCGCCTGCAGCTAGAATGGGCGCGCGCCAAGCGCGCCGGCGAGTCGCTGGCGCTGGTGCTGGTCGATGTCGACTGTTTCAAAAGCTACAACGACTATTACGGACATCCGGCGGGCGACCTTTGCCTGCAGCAGGTCGCCGCCGCGCTGCAGGCGGTCCCGCAACGCTCGTCCGACCTGGTTGCGCGTTTCGGCGGCGAGGAATTCGTCGCGCTGCTGCCGGCCACCAGCGGCGCCGACGCGCTGCAACTGGCGCAGCGGATGCGGCAAGCGGTGATCGATCTGCAGATTCCGCATGCGACTTCGCGCGTGGCGCCCGGCGTGACCGCCAGCTTCGGCGTGGCGGCGCTGAAACCGGGCGCGCAGCAGGCTGCCGATGCGCTGCTGGCACAGGCGGATGCCGCGCTGTACCGGGCCAAGGAACAGGGCCGCAACCAGGTGGTGGAGGCCGCATGATCAACGTGTTTACCTACGGCTCGCTGATGTTCGCCCCGGTGTGGCGGCGCGTGGTGCGCGGCGAATACCGGCATGCGGCGGCCACCCTGGCCGGGCATGCGCGCTTCGCGGTGGCCGGCCAGATCTACCCGGGCATGATCGCGCAGCCGGGCGCCAGCGTGCAGGGCGTGCTGTATTTCGACGTAGCCGCGCACGATCTGGCGCTGCTCGACGCGTTCGAAGGCGCCGAGTACCGGCGGCGGCCGGTGGTCTTGATGCTGCAGGACGGCGCCCCCGCCCACGCGCACGCCTATCTGTACCAGCTGCCGCAAAACTTGTCGGAAACGCCATGGTCGCCGAACGAATTCCAGCTGCAGCAGTTTCTCGCCGCCTACTGCCGGGATTCCGGCGAATGAGCGCGGGCGAGCCGGTATAATTCCCCTTCCTCACAGTTCACCGGGCGGCGTCCCGCCTGCCCCAGTCTTCATGCTCGCTTCACAAAAACAACAGCTTATCGACCTGTTCCAGGCCGCGCTCGCGCCAGTCGTCGCCGGTAGCGGCCTGCAACCCGGCGTGGTGCTGGAACGCCCGCGCGATGCTTCGCATGGCGATATCGCCTGCAACATCGCGATGCAGCTCGCCAAGCCGCTCAAAAAGAATCCGCGCGAACTCGCGCAAGCCATCGTCGCCGCCCTGCTGGCGAACAAGGGAACGCTGATCGAGAGCGCCGAGATCGCCGGACCCGGCTTCATCAACCTGCGCATCGCGGCAGCCGCCAAGCAGGCGGTGGTGAAGGCGGTGCTGGCCGAACGCGAACGCTTCGGCAGGAGCGAGGCCGGCGCCGGGCGCAAGGTGATCGTCGAATTCGTGTCGGCCAATCCGACCGGCCCGCTGCACGTCGGCCACGGCCGCCAGGGCGCGCTCGGCGATGCGCTGGCGGCCTTGCTGGAAGCGCAGGGTTTCGCCGTCACGCGCGAGTTCTACTACAACGACGCCGGCGTCCAGATCGGCAACCTCGCGTTGTCGGTGCAGGCGCGCGCGCGCGGCTTCAAGCCGGGCGATCCGCAATGGCCGGAAGCCGCGTACAACGGCGACTACATCGCCGACATCGCGGCCGACTTTCTGGCGAAGAAGACGGTGGCCGCCAGCGACGGCGCGCCGGTCACCGCCAGCGGCGATGCGGACGATATCGAATCGATCCGCAGGTTCGCGGTCACCTACCTGCGTCACGAACAGGACCTGGACCTGCAGGCGTTCGGGGTGAAGTTCGACAACTACTACCTGGAATCCTCGCTGTACAGCGAAGGCAAGGTGGCCGCCGCGGTCGACGCGCTGGTGGCCGCCGGCAAGACCTACGAGCAGGATGGCGCACTGTGGCTGCGCACCACCGAGTACGGCGACGACAAGGACCGGGTGATGAAGAAGTCGGACGGCACCTACACCTATTTCGTGCCGGACGTCGCCTATCACGTCACCAAGTGGCAGCGCGGCTATGCGCAGGCGATCAACGTGCAGGGCAGCGACCACCACGGCACCATCGCGCGCGTGCGCGCCGGCCTGCAGGCGGTCAGCCTCGGCATCCCGCAGGGCTATCCCGATTACGTGCTGCACAAGATGGTCACGGTGATGAAGAACGGCGAGGAAGTGAAGATTTCGAAGCGTGCCGGTTCCTACGTGACGGTGCGCGACCTGATCGAATGGTCGGCCGGCGATGCGGTCGATGCGAACGGTGAATGGGACCTGACCCGTGGCCGCGACGCGGTGCGCTTCTTCCTGATTTCGCGCAAGGCCGATACCGAGTTCACCTTCGACGTCGACCTCGCGCTGTCGCAGTCGGACGAGAACCCGGTGTACTACGTGCAGTACGCGCATGCGCGGATCTGCTCGGTGCTCGCGCAGTGGGGCGGCGACGAAACCGAACTGGACCGGGTGGAAGACCTGTCGCCGCTGACTTCGCCGCGCGAGGCGGCGCTGCTGGCGAAGCTGGCCGAATATCCGGAAATGCTGCAGAAGGCGCTCGACGAACTCGGTCCGCACCAGGTGGCGTTCTACCTGCGCGACCTGGCCGCCGAATTGCACAGCTACTACAATGCCGAGCGGGTATTGGTCGACGACCTGTCCACCAGGATGGCGCGGCTGGCGTTGATGGTGGCAACGCGGCAGGTATTGCGCAACGGACTGGCGCTGATCGGCGTGTCGGCGCCGGCACGCATGTAACAGGGATTCATCAGGGATTCATCGAGGCAGCATGAGCAAGTTTGCGCGGCAACAGGGCGGCACCGTCCTCGGCATCATCATCGGCCTGGTCATCGGCCTCGGCATCGCGCTGGCAGTGGCGCTGGTCATCACCAAGACGCCGATGCCGTTCACCAGCCGGCTGGCACGGCCGGAAAAGGCGAGCGCGCCGCCCGCCAGGCTGTCCGATCCGAACAAGCCGCTGTACGGCAACAAGACGCCGGCATCGGATCCGATCCAGGAATTGCTGCAGCAGCGCGAGCATGCAGCGGACGGCGCGCCGTCCGCGCCGCCGGTAATCGAATTGTCGAACCGGCCCGAACGGCCGAAGCCGATGATCGCGAAGACCGCACCGGCTGCGGCCCCGGTAACGACAGGAACGGCGAGAACGGCAGCGGCGGGAACGGCAGCGGCGGCTCCCGCCGCCGACGGCAAATGGACGTATTATCTGCAGATGGGAGCGTTCCGCAACAAGGCCGAGGCAGCCAATCTGCGCGGCAAGCTGGCATTGATCGGCGTCGATGCCGAACTGTCGGAGCGGCAGTCGGAGAGCGGTCCGCTGTTCCGCGTGCGCACCGGCCCGTTCGCGAACCGCGAGATCATGGACCAGGTGCGCGGCAAGCTCTCGCAAAACAATTTCGACGCGGCCGTGGTGCGCGTCGCCCGGCAGTAATCTTCAAGACCCAGCAAAGGGAAAGGAAAACTTCATGCGTATTTTTCGACATGCAATCGCAGCACTGAGTCTCGGCCTGCTGGCCCTGTCCGCGGGCGCCAGTCCGGCCAATCCGCAGAACGGGGTCGACTATCGCACGCTGGAACCGGCGCAGCCTACCGAATCCGGCAACAAGGTCGAGGTCACCGAATTCTTCTGGTATTCGTGCCCGCATTGCTTCGCGTTCGAGCCGGACCTGGAAGCCTGGGTGAAGAAGCAGGGCGACCGCATCGAATTCAAGCGCGTGCCGGTTCAGTTCCGGCAATCGATGGTGCCGGAGCAGAAGCTCTACTACACGCTGGAAGCGATGGGCAAGATCGACCAGTTGCACAAGAAGGTGTTCGATGCGATCCACCTGCAGCATCAGCGTCTCGACAACGACAAGGCGATCGCCGAGTTCATCGCCAAGCAGGGCATCGACAAGCAGAAATTCCTCGATATCTACAATTCCTTCTCGGTAGCCAGCAAGGTGCGGCGCGCGGTGCAATTGCAGGATGCGTACCGGGTCGACGGCGTGCCGCTGGTCGCCATCGACGGCCGTTACGAAACCTCGCCGTCCATCGTCTCGGCCAGCGTCGGCAACAAGCCGGAAGCCGAATTGCATGCGGCCACACTGCAGGTGATGGATGCGCTGGTGGCAAAGGTGGCGCAGCAGAAGAAGGCGCAGCCGGCGGCCAAGGCGAAGTAACTCCAGCCGGTCGACAAGAGTCCGTTGCTCGCGAGAGGACGGACTTTTTTATTCATGAAACGCGTATTCATTACCGGCGCATCGAGCGGCATCGGCGCCGCGTTGGCGCAACGCTATGCGGAGCAGGGGGCGGCGCTCGGACTGGCGGCGCGGCGACAGCCGCTGCTGGAACAGTTGCGGGAGCGGTTGCCGCATCCGGAGCGGCATCGGATCTATCCGCTCGACGTCACCGACCACGCGGCGCTGGCGGCGGCGGCCGCCGATTTCGAGGCCGCCGGCGCGGTCGACGTGGTGATCGCGAACGCCGGGATTTCCCATGGCACGCTGACCGAGCACATGGAAGACCTGGAGGTGTTCGAACGCATCTTCGCGCCCAACGTCAGCGCCACGGTGGCGACGTTCGCGCCGTTCATCGTCGGCATGAAGCGCCAGGCCGAGGCCGGCAGGAGCGACTGCCGGCTGGTCGGCATCGCCAGCGTGGCCGGCATCCGCGGCCTGCCGGGCGCCGGCGCCTACAGCGCGTCGAAGGCGGCGGTGATCGCCTATTGCGAAGCGCTGCGGGTGGAATTGCGCGCCAGCGGCATCAAGGTGGTGACGATCGCGCCCGGCTACATCGATACGCCGATGACGCGCGGCAATCCGTATCCGATGCCGTTCCTGATGCCGGTCGAGCGTTTTGCCACGCAGGCGGTCGCGGCGATCGACGCCGGTGCCGGCTACAAGGTGATTCCGTGGCAGATGGGAGTGGTCGCGCGCCTGATGCGGCTGCTGCCGAATGCGCTGTACGATGCGCTGAGCGCGAAGGCGCGGCGCAAGCCGCGGCAGACGGCTGCGCAATGAAATCCTTGCACTGAAATTCCCGTACTGGAATGGACCTGGTCGACGCCCTCGGCAACCGCCATCTCCCGATCGCATCGGATGCGGCGCCGCGCATCGTGTCGCTGGTGCCGTCGATCACCGAACTGCTATGCGAGCTGGGGCTCGCGCACCGGCTGGTCGGCCGTACCGGTTTCTGCATCCATCCGGCGCCCACCGTGCAGGCGATCCCCAAGGTCGGCGGTACCAAGGACGTGAACCGGGACAAGTTGCTGGCGCTGGCGCCGACCCACCTGGTGGTGAACATCGACGAGAACCGCAAGGATACGGTCGAGCAACTGGCCGCGCACATCCCGCACGTGATCGTCACCCATCCCCGCGCGCCGCGCGACAACCTGGCGCTGTACCGGCTGCTGGGCGGCATCTTCCGCGTGGAAGCGCGGGCCGGCGAACTGTGCGCCGCGTTCGAGCGCGAATATGCGGCACTGGCGGCGGCGCCGAAAGGGCCGACGCAGACCATGCTCTACTGCATCTGGAAGGATCCGTGGATGACGGTGTCGGCCGATACCTATATCGCGCGCATGATGGCGGAAATCGGCTGGCAGTGCTGGCAGGCGCGAGCGCCGCAGCGCTATCCGGTATTCGAGTGGTCGCGGGAAACGGTGGGGGCGATCGATGGCGTGCTGCTGTCCAGCGAGCCGTATCGCTTCACTGACGCGCACGTGGAGGCGCTGGAAAGGGAGATCGGCAAGCCGGTGCGCTTGCTCGATGGCGAGATGATGTCGTGGTACGGCAGCCGGGCGATCGCCGGCCTGCGCTATTTGCGCGGCTTGCGCGGACTTATTTCTTCCGGTCCAGGCGTACCAGCAGGCGAATGAATTCGCGCGCGATGGCCTGGTGATGGGCATCCAGTCGCTGCAGATCGGTAATCAGCTTGACGTCGGACGATTCGAAGCGGGCCGGCGCAATCCCATGCTCCAGTGTCGCCAGCGCGCCTTCTCCGCCGAAGCGCAGCCATTCGGCCGGCACTCCCAGCCACTGGGCCAGCGTGCGCAATTTTTCCTGGGTCGGAATCGCTTCCCCCACCAGCCACTTGCGGGCCGCATGCACGGTGATCGGCCTTCCCTCGAAGCGGACATTGAATTCCCGTGCCAGTTGGGTCGGGCTTTCCGGGGAATAGTCGGCGTTACGCAAGGCCTGTTGCAGGCGCTCGCTAAAGCCTTCTCGTTCAATTGATGGATTCATGACCGCGCACTATTCCATGTCGTGCCTTGACAGTCAGTCTATGCGTCGCATAAACCGATTGTGACCGAATGTGTTAAGGCACAGTAACACAAAGCGCCGGAATATACTGCAATTTTGCCAACATGAGATGCGGCCGGCGCGGCCGAAATCAACGCTCTCGCGAGGAAAGAATGTAACAAATGGTGGCCCGAGCGGCCGGGAAGCGGTGCCGAGGATAGCCATTTGACGGCCACGGTAAAACCGTGGCCGGGGGTGGAAGTGTTGCAAATCGGCACGTTTTGCGCAAGCCCCTTCCGGGGCAGGCGCACGCGGCGGTCAGCGGCGCACGAAGCGGATCACGCCGTCGGCGCCGGCTTCGCGCCGCAGCATGCGGTCGAACCACAGCTTGTGCAGATGCGCCAGCGCTTCGCCGAGGGCGAAGGTCAGTTGATGGGTGTCGAGCTTGCGGTGGAACATCACGGGCACGATGTCCATCGCCGATTGCGGGGTCGCACAGGCGGTCACCACTTCCGCCAGCCGCTCCTCGTGGTGCGCGTTCAGTTGCGCGATGCGGGTGTGCAAGCCGCGGAACGGCTTGCCGTGCGAGGGCAGCACCAGCGTGTCGTCCGGCAAGTCGCGGTATTTGCGCAGCGAATCGAGATAGAGCTGGACCGGGTTCGCTTCCGGTTCGATCGCGAACACCGAGACATTGGTCGAGATGCGCGGCAGCACCATGTCGCCGGAAATCAGCAGCTTCAGGTCCGCGCAATACAGCGACGCATGTTCCGGCGCATGGCCGAAACCGGTAATCACCTGCCATTCGTGTTCGCCGATCGTCACGCGCTGGCCGTCCTGCATGCGGCGGTAGGCGGTCGGTACCGCGGGCACCAGGGTCGAGTAGTAAGTCTTGCGCCCCTGCAACTGCTCGACGGTGACCGGATCGGTGACGCCGTGCCGCTTGAAATGCGGCAGGTTGGCGCTGCCGTCGGCGCCCGGCAGCGCGGCCGCCATCAGGCGTGCGAACCCGTATTCGCCGGTGGTCATCCACAGCGGCGCTTGCCAGCGCTGGCACAGCCAGTCGGCCAGCCCGACGTGATCCGGGTGGCAATGGGTGACCAGCACGCGCCGGACCGGCGCATCTTCCAGCACCGAGGCGAATACCGTTTCCCAGGACGCGCGCGTCGCGTCGTTGGCGATCCCGCAATCGACCACGGTCCAGGCCGGGCTGCCGTCGTCGGCATGATCGCGCAGCAACCATAGATTGATATGGTCGAGCGCGAACGGCAGGCCCATGCGCAGCCAGTAGACGCCGGGCGCAACTTCATGAACGGTACCGGGCGCCGGCAGCGTATCGCCGAACGCGTATTGCAACTGGGATTCGAGTGGATTCATCGGAATGTGGGGTGGCGGAACAGCGGCAAGCCGGCATGTTCCCATTTGCAGGCAGCCCGCCTACAATACACTTTACGTTAACGTAAACGGGAATCGGAATCCGACGATTCTAAACATAAACGCCGATCGCTGCAGACAAGGGCCCATGCCGACCTACACCATCACCGAACTGGCGCGCGAATTCGATATCACCCCGCGCGCGATCCGCTTCTACGAAGACCAGGGCCTGCTCAACCCGAAGCGGGAAGGGGCGGGCGGCCGTACCCGCGTGTACGGCGCGCGCGAGCGCACCCGGCTCAAGCTCACGCTGCGCGGCAAGCGGCTCGGCCTGAGCCTGTCCGAGATCAAGGCGCTGGTCGACATGTATGAATCGCCGAAGGATTCGGCGGCCCAGCTCAAGCGCTTCCTCGCGGTACTGGCGCAGCACCGCGAAACGCTGGAACGGCAGCGCGAAGACCTGGAAGTGACGCTGGCCGAGATCGCCGCGCACGAAGAGGAGTGCCGGCGCCTGCTGGACGGCGACCGGGCCGCGGCCGGCGCCAGGAAAAGCGGCGCCGGCGGCAGTTCCAGGCGGCTGAAAAATGCCGCCTGAGCGCGGCTCCATCGTAGTTCTACGGTAGTGCTTTACGTTTACGTAAACGTCAATTGACGGTATGATTTTTTCCACTGCGGCGTCCGCACCTGCCGAACCAGGCGCCGTGGCCGCCAGCCATTCCAGACAATCTGAAGATGCGAGGAAGACATGCTTCACCTGCCCGGCTTGACCTTTGACCATGGCGAAGACATCGCCGCGCTGCGCGCCACCGTGCAACAGTTCGCGCAGGCGGAGATCGCGCCGCGCGCTGCCGAGATCGACCGCAGCGACCAGTTTCCGATGGACCTGTGGCGCAAGATGGGCGAACTCGGGCTGCTCGGCATCACCGTGGGCGAGGAATACGGCGGCACCGGCATGGGCTACCTCGCGCATATCGTTGCAATGGAGGAAATTTCGCGCGCGTCGGCCTCGGTCGGCCTGTCGTACGGCGCGCACTCGAACCTGTGTGTTAACCAGATCAAGCGCAACGGCAGCGAAGAGCAGAAGAAGAAATACCTGCCCAAGCTGATTTCCGGCGAGCACGTCGGCGCGCTCGCGATGTCGGAGCCGGGCGCCGGTTCCGACGTGGTCGGCATGAAGTTGCGCGCCGACTTCAAGGGCGACCGCTGGATCTTGAACGGGACCAAGATGTGGATCACCAACGGCCCGGACGCCGATGTGCTGGTGGTCTATGCGAAAAATGACATCGAAGCCGGCCCGCGCGGCATCACCGCGTTCCTGATCGAAAAGGGTTTCAAGGGTTTCTCGGTCGCGCAAAAGCTCGACAAGCTCGGCATGCGCGGTTCGCATACCGGCGAACTGGTGTTCCAGGATTGCGAAGTACCGGCCGAGAACGTGCTCGGCGGCCTGGGCAAGGGTGTCAATGTGCTGATGTCCGGCCTCGATTTCGAACGCACCGTGCTGTCCGGCGGCCCGCTGGGCATCATGCAGGCATGCATGGACACGGTGGTGCCGTACGTGCACGAGCGCAAGCAGTTCGGTCAGCCGATCGGCGAATTCCAGCTGATGCAGGGCAAGCTGGCCGACATGTATTCGACCATGATGGCGTGCAAGGCCTACGTGTACGCGGTAGGCCAGGCCTGCGACCGGGCGAACAATCCGGAAGCGGTGCGCGCCTTGCGCAAGGACGCGGCCGGCGCGATCCTGTACTCGGCCGAGAAGGCGACCTGGATGGCGGGCGAGGCAATCCAGGCGCTGGGCGGCAACGGCTACATCAACGAATATCCGACCGGACGCCTGTGGCGCGACGCCAAGCTGTACGAGATCGGCGCCGGCACCAGCGAGATCCGGCGCATGCTGATCGGACGCGAACTGTTCGCGGAAACCGCCTAGCAAGCGCCTGGCGAATCGCACGCGGCCGGTTCGGCACTAAACTGGCACACTGACGGTTCCCGATTCCGATTTCCGACCCGACCATGCCCGTCACCTTTCCCAAGCTGCTGTCGTCGCAGATCGCGTTCGATATCGCGCGCACCATCCTGGACGGCTTCGACAAGCATTACCGGCTGTTTCGCCGGGAAAGCCAGGATGCGCGCCGCTACTTCGAAGCTTGCGACTGGAAGACGGCGCAGCGCCGGGCGCGCGAGCGGATCGGGTTCTACGACCAGCGGGTGCGCGAATGCGTGCAGATGCTGGAAGACGAATACGACCCGGAAGAAATCGGCGACGAAGTGTGGCGCGAGGTCAAGCTGCACTACATCGGCCTGCTGATCAACCACAAGCAGCCGGAGCTGGCCGAAACCTTCTTCAACTCGGTGTGCTGCAAGATCCTGAACCGCTCCTACTACCACAACGATTTCATCTTCGTGCGGCCGGCGGTATCGACCGAATACCTGGAGCCGGACGAGCTGCAGCCGACCTACCGCGTCTACTATCCGGCCAAGGACGGGCTGCGCTACACGCTGCGCCGCATCGTCACCAATTTCCAGTTCCAGTCGCCGTTCGCCGACCTCGACCGCGACATCGGCTTCGTCGAGACACGCCTGCGCGCGATGTTCGGCGACGACCTGCTGGAGCCGAACCACCAGATCCAGGTGCTGGCCAGTCCGTTCTTCCGCAACAAGGGCGCCTACATCATCGGCAAGGGCATCAACGGCAACCGCATCTATCCGTTCGTGGTGCCCATCCTGTACAACCGCAGGCGCGAACTGGTGCTCGACACCGTGCTGTTCGACCCGGTGCTGATCACCGTGCTGTTCTCGTTCACGCGTGCCTACTTCATGGTCGACATGGAAGTGCCGTCGGCCTACGTGCAGTTCCTGCGCTCGCTGATGCCGTACAAGCCGCGCAGCGAGATCTACACCATCCTCGGCCTGCAGAAGCTGGGCAAGGCGCTGTTCTACCGCGACTTCCTGCATCACCTGCATCATTCGTCCGACTGCTTCGAAGCGGCGCCCGGCATCCGCGGCCTCGTGATGGTGGTGTTCGCGTTGCCGTCCTTCCCTTACGTGTTCAAGGTGATCAAGGACCATATCCCGCCGCCGAAGGAAACCACGCGCGCGATCGTCAAGGAAAAATACCTGCTGGTGAAGAACCATGACCGCGTCGGCCGCATGGCCGATACGCTCGAATATTCGAACGTCGCGTTTCCGCGCGCGCGTTTCGCCGACGAATTGCTGGCCGAGCTGAAGCAGGTGGCGCCGTCGCTGGTGGAGGAAGAGGGCGACGAGATCGTCATCCGGCACCTGTACATCGAGCGCCGCATGGTGCCGCTCAACATCTGGCTGAGCGAGGCGGAAAAGCGCGGCGACCACGCGGCGGTCGAGCACGGCGTGCTGGAATACGGCAACGCGATCCGCGAACTGGTCGGCGTCAATATCTTCCCCGGCGATATGCTGTACAAGAACTTCGGCGTCACCCGTCATGGCCGCGTGGTGTTTTACGACTATGATGAGATCGAATACGTCACCGATTGCAATTTCCGGGACATCCCGGCGCCGCGCAACGAGGAAGACGAAATGGCCAGCGAACCCTGGTATCCGGTCGGGAAGAACGACGTGTTCCCGGAACAGTTCGGCACCTTCCTGCTCGGCAATCCGGAAGTCCGCAAGTATTTCCTGAAGCATCATGCCGAGCTGCTGAGCGCGCGCTACTGGCAGCGCGCGAAAGAGCGCCTGCTCGACGGCCAGGTGGATGATGTGTTTCCGTATCCGCAAGAGCTGCGCTTCAGCTACAAACCCGTAACCCCGACGGCCCAGGCCGCCTGATTTTTCGAAATTTTCTTTTTTTGCAGGAGATAAGTATGAACGATCCTATTGTCATAGTCGGCGCTGCCCGTACCCCGATGGGCGCTTTCCAGGGTGACTTTTCCTCGGTCTCGGCCAGCGAGCTGGGGGCGGTCGCAATCCGCGCCGCCGTCGAGCGGGCCGGCCTCGAACCGCAATTCGTCAATGAAGTCCTGTTCGGCAACTGCCTGATGGCGGGCCAGGGCCAGGCGCCGGCGCGCCAGGCCGCGATCAAGGCCGGACTGCCGGTGTCAGCCGGCGCGGTCACGCTGTCGAAGATGTGCGGTTCGGCGATGAAGGCGGCGATGATCGGCTTCGACTCCATCGTTGCCGGCAGCAACGAGGTGGTGGTTGCTGGCGGCATGGAATCGATGACCAACGCGCCCTACCTGATCCCGAAGGCGCGTGGCGGCTACCGCATCGGCCACGGCATGATGTACGACCACATGATGCTCGACGGTCTCGAAGACGCCTACGAGAAAGGCCGCTCGATGGGCACCTTCGCCGAGGAATGCGCGGCCAAGTACGAATTCACGCGTGAAGCGCAGGACGCGTTTGCGATCGAATCGGTCAAGCGCGCGCAGGCGGCCACCGCCGACGGCTCGTTCAAGTGGGAAATCGCGCCGGTCACGGTCGCGGCCAGGGGCGGCGACGTCGTGGTCGACAAGGATGAAGGCCCGCTGAAGGCCAAGCTGGACAAGATCCCGGCGCTCAAGCCCGCGTTCAAGAAGGACGGCACCATCACCGCCGCCTCGTCGTCGTCGATCAACGACGGCGCCGCCGCGCTGGTGCTGATGCGCGAATCGACCGCGAAGAAGCTCGGCTGCAAGCCGCTCGCCCGCGTGCTCGGGCATGCGACCCATTCGCAGGAACCGAACTGGTTCACCACCGCCCCGGTCGGCGCGATCGACAAGCTGTACAAGAAGCTCAACCTGACCACGAAGGATGTCGACCTGTTCGAGATCAACGAGGCATTCGCGGCGGTGCCGATGGCGGCGATGAAGGAGCACGGCATTCCGCACGAGAAGGTCAACATCCACGGCGGCGCCTGCGCGCTGGGCCATCCGATCGGCGCGTCCGGCGCCCGCATCATCGTCACGCTGATGGGCGCGCTGAAGAAGACCGGCGGCAAGCTGGGCGTGGCGGCGCTGTGCATCGGCGGCGGCGAGGGTACGGCGATGGCGATCGAGATGGTGTAACGCTGTAATACCGCGCAGTAAAGTCCCTTCCCCCTGCAAGGGGGAAGGTTAGGATGGGGGTAGGGCGCTTGATCGGGCGCTTACCTTGATTCGACTGCACTACCCCCTCCCCAACCCTCCCCCTGCAAGGGGGAGGGAGCAGAATCCACGATCCCAAGGAGCCACCCCATGCCCACCGCACTCATCCTCGGCGCCTCGCGCGGCATCGGCCACGAATTCGTCCGCCAGCTGCTCGCGGACCGCTGGCGCGTGATCGCCACCGCCCGCAGCGACAGCGCCTTGTCCGAACTCAAGCAAATGGGCGCCGAAGCATTCAAGCTCGACGTTGCGCAAGCCGATTCGCTGGCCGGCCTCGGCTGGCAGCTCGATGGCGAAAAGCTCGATCTCGCGATCTACGTCGCCGGCGTGATGGGGCCGCGCGCCGGCGCGACCGCCGCGCCCAGCGCGCAGGAGTTCGACCAGGTGATGCACACCAATGTGCTCGGGGCGATGCAGGCGATTCCGCTGCTGGCGCCGATGGTCGAAGCCGCGAACGGCAAGTTCGTGTTCCTCGGCAGCGTGATGGGCAGCATCGCCAGCACCGAATCCAGCTACGGCTGGCTGTATCGCGTCTCGAAATCGGGGCTGAACATGGCGGTCAGGTGCGCGGTGTTCGATTATCCGAAGGCGACCTTCGCGGTCGTGCATCCGGGCTGGGTGCAGACCGACATGGGCGGCGCCGGCGCGGCGATCAAGGCCGACGAAAGCGTCAGCGGCCTGTTGCATGTGATCGACTCGCTGCAGCCGGGCGACAGCGGCAGCTATCGCGATTACAGCGGCAAAAAGCTGCCCTGGTAGAACAAGGGCAAAGGGAGAAGCCGCATGGTGTTGTCCGAGCAGCATGAAATGATCCGCGACGCGCTGCGCGCGTTCGCGCAGGAACGGCTGGCGCCGAACGCGGCGCGCTGGGACCGGGAACACCATTTTCCGAAAGAGGAATTGCGAGGCTTGGCGCAACTCGGCGCGTTCGGCGTCGCTGTGCCGGAAGAACTGGGCGGCGCCGGGCTCGATTACCTGTCGCTGGCGTTGGTGCTGGAAGAAATCGCGGCCGGCGACGGCGGCACCTCGACCGTCATCTCGGTCAACAATTGCCCGGTCTGCAGTATCGCGATGATGTACGGGAACGCCGACCAGCAGGAGCGCTTCCTGAAGCCGCTGGCGCGCGGCGACATGCTCGGCGCGTTCTGCCTGACCGAGCCGCATGTCGGCAGCGATGCGTCCGCGCTGCGCACCACGGCTGTACATGAAAGAAGCGGCGAGGGCGACCAATACGTGCTGAACGGCGTCAAGCAATTCATCACCAGCGGCAAGCATGCGGACGTGGCGATCGTGATGGCGGTCACCGATCGCGAAGCCGGCAAGAAGGGCATCAGCGCGTTCTGGGTGCCCACCGACACGCCCGGCTACGTGGTGGCGCGGCTCGAAGAAAAGCTGGGCCAGCATTCGTCGGATACCGCGCAGATCGTGTTCGAGGATTGCCGCATCCCGGCCGCCAACCTGATCGGCGAGGAAGGGCAGGGCTACCGGATCGCGCTGTCCGGCCTCGAAGGCGGCCGCATCGGCATCGCCTCGCAGGCGGTCGGCATGGCGCGCGCCGCGTTCGAGGCGGCGCTCGCGTATGCGAAGGAACGCACCAGCTTCGGCAAACCCTTGTTCGAGCACCAGGCGGTACAGTTCCGGCTGTCCGACATGGCGACGCAGATCGAGGCGGCGCGGCAACTGATCTTCCATGCGGCGAGCCTGAAGGATGCCGGCAAGCCCTGCCTGAAGGAAGCGGCGATGGCGAAGCTGTTCGCCAGCGAAATGGCGGAGCGGGTCTGTTCGGATGCGATCCAGATCCACGGCGGCTACGGCTACGTCAGCGATTTTCCGGTGGAGCGCATCTATCGCGACGTGCGCGTCTGCCAGATTTACGAAGGCACCAGCGATATCCAGAAAATCCTGATCGGGCGCGCGCTGGCCTGATCCCGTCCCAAAGGAGGAGACAATGAGCGGCAACATCGATTTCTATTTCGACTTTTCTTCACCCTACGGCTATTTCGCCTCGACCCGCATCGACGCACTGGCGCGCCGCTACGGGCGCGGCGTGAACTGGCATCCGATATTGCTGGGGCCCATCTTCAAGACCACCGGCGGCGCGCCGCTGCCGCTGGTGCCGCTGAAGGGCAATTACTCGCTGCGCGATTTCGAGCGCAGCGCGCGCTTTCACGACATTCCGTTCCGGCGCCCCGCGCAGTTCCCGCTGGCGACCCAACTGGCGGCGCGCGCGACGCTATGGGTGCGCGAAAACGCGGGCGACGAAAAGGCGGTCGAGTTCGCCCGCGCGGTATACCGCGCGTACTTCGTCGACGGCGCCGACATCAGCCATGCGGAGGCGATCGCGGCGGTGGCGGCCGCGCTCGGGCTCGACCCGGCCGCGGTGATCGACGGCGCCGCCAGCGAGCCGATCAAGGCACGCCTGAAAGCGGATGTCGACGCGGCGATGGCGCGCGGCGTGTTCGGCGCGCCGTTCATCATCGTCGACGGCGAACCGTTTTGGGGTTTCGACCGCTTCGACCAGCTCGAAGCCTTCCTGCAAAACGGCAGCATCTGAACGCCGGCGGAAACATGATGAAGGATCTTCCCGGCGCAGGCTGTCCATGTGGAGGAAATTCCTACGCGCAATGCTGCGCGCGCCTGCACCAGGGCGCGCCGGCCGAAACCGCAGAGCAATTGATGCGCGCGCGCTACTGCGCCTACGCATTGGGATTGATGGAGTACGTGCATCGCACCTGGCATCCGCGCACGCGGCCGCCGCTGGCGGAACTGACGCAGGATGCCGGCGTGAAATGGCTCGGGCTGGAGGTGAAACGGCACGAAGAGCAAGGCGATGCGGCGACGGTGGAATTCGTTGCACGCTACAAGACCGGCGGGCGGGCGCACCGGCTGCACGAAACCAGCCGCTTCGTGCGCGAAGGCGGAAAATGGTTTTACGTCGACGGCGAATTCCCCGCCGCGCGATGACCGGATGACACGCAGACAGCACCACGGAGACAAAAGGAGAGTCGGCATGACGCAACTGGAGACAAGCATCGACAGCGGCAGCACCGAAGTCCCGCTGATCGAACAGACGATAGGCGATTTTTTCGACGCGATGGCGCAGCGCGTCGCGGACAACGAGGCGCTGGTGTCCTGCCACCAGGGCATCCGCATGACGTATCGTGAACTGCAGGCCGAATCGAACCGGCTGGCCGGCGCGCTGCTGAACCTGGGACTGGAAAAGGGCGACCGGGTCGGCATCTGGTCGCACAACAATGCGCAGTGGCTGCTGACCCAGCTCGCGACCGCGAAGGTCGGCATCATCCTGGTCAACATCAACCCGGCCTATCGGCTCGCGGAACTGGAATATGCGCTCAACAAGGTCGGCTGCAAGGCGCTGATCACGATGACCGAGTTCAAGACCAGCAACTACCTGGAGATGATTCGCACGCTGGCGCCGGAACTCGACGGCGCGCAGCCCGGGCAACTGCAGGCGGCGCGGCTGCCGTCGCTGCGTACCGTGATCCATCTCGGCGATGCGCAGGTGCCCGGCATGCTGCGTTTCGCCGACGTGATCGCGCAAGGGCGGGCCGACGATCCCCGCATCGCCGCCATCGGCGCCACGCTGCGCGCCGGCGATCCGATCAACATCCAGTTCACCAGCGGCACCACCGGCTTTCCGAAGGGCGCGACGCTGACGCACCGCAACGTGCTGAACAACGGTTTCTTCATCGGCGAGGCGATGAAGCTGACCGAGAACGATCGCCTGTGCATCCCGGTGCCGCTGTACCATTGCTTCGGCATGGTGCTGGGCAACCTGGCCTGCCTGACGCACGGCTCGACCATCGTCTACCCGAACGACGCATTCGAGCCGCTGTCGGTGCTGCAGGCGGTGCAGCAGGAACGCTGCACCGGGCTGCACGGCGTTCCCACCATGTTCATCGCCGAACTCGATCATCCGCGCTTCCGGGAATTCGATCTGTCGACGCTGCGCACCGGCATCATGGCCGGTTCGCCGTGCCCGATCGAAGTGATGAAGCGGGTGGTGGCCGACATGCACATGGCCGAAGTGACGATCGCCTACGGCATGACCGAGACCAGCCCGGTCAGCTGCCAGAGCACCACCGACACGCCGCTCGAAAAGCGCGTATCGACGGTGGGCAAGGTGCAGCCGCACCTGGAAGTGAAGATCGTCGATCCGGAAACCGGCAAGCCGCTGCCGGTCGGCTCGCTGGGCGAGTTGTGCACGCGCGGCTATTCGGTAATGCACGGCTACTGGGACGACGCCGAAAAGACGCGCGAGGCGATCGACGCCGACGGCTGGATGCATACCGGCGACCTCGCGATCATGGATGCCGAAGGCTATGTGAACATCGCCGGCCGCATCAAGGACATGGTGATCCGCGGCGGCGAAAACATCTACCCGCGCGAG
>CBIHOK010000007.1:0-46879 GCA_966211575.1 uncultured Noviherbaspirillum sp. | reverse complement strand
CCATAGACGGTCGGCACGATCAGGCTGAATGGAATCGCCGCACCGTCATCATCGGCTGTGGGGCTCGGCTCCTGTCCGGCTTGCCCTTCCGCCAGCAGCCAGCGGCGCAACATAGTATCCAGAAACGCTGCCGCCATATTCACCCCGACAATGCCGATGTCACCAGTGCGGTAGTCACCCGGCTCACCAACTCGGGCGTCATTCCAAGCGATGCCAGCTCATCCTGGAAGCCTTTGGCAAATCGGGCGCGGTTGATCACGCCCAGGCGACGCTCCTCGCGAAACGCCTTGGCTCGTGCATATATTCCTACCAGCGCCTGGTCCGCCCGCTTTTCGAAAGCCTTGGTTTTTGTCGTCGCGCGGTCGGGGCGCTTGCATTCGTTGAAAAAATCGCGTGCCAATTGCCGGGCAAAACCATCGACCACCTTGCCCGAAGTAAAACTGAATAGGCCCATGTTCTTGCAGAATTTTTTATTTTTGCCGCTCAGGCAAACACAAAAGCCCGCCGAAGCGGGCTTTTCAATCGGCAATCCTGTCTTTAGGCAATGCCGTGACCGGTAAATGTGGCGGTCGTGCTATTGGGACCGCTTACTGTGCAGGTAGCAGTAGTGACAGTGCCCGTGGTAGCAATGGATGCGGAGCCGATCGTATAGCCAGTCGGCAATCCACCATCAAGCGCTCCGCTGAGATCAGTGCAATTCGTTACCGCGACTCCACTCGCCGAGTTTACCGTCCGCGCCGCCTTGTTCAGCGCGGAAGCTGCTCCCAGAGCACCGGCAACCCCTTTCGTCGCAGCCGTCGAGGCATCGCTTTTAAGGTCGATGAATTTGGGCAATGCAGTCGCAGCCAGAATGCCCAGAATCACGATGACCATCACGAGCTCGATCAGAGTAAAGCCGGATTGCTGTTTAACTTTCATGATTTATCCTCTTTGTATCGGGGCCGCAGCCCTTTAATAACGAAGCCGCAACTTCGCAGGAGAATTGGATTCCTGTAATCAGGATGTTACCGAAATTCAACCCCATGTCAATCCGTTGTTACATGGCGCCGACAGTTAATTCCCGAGCAGCAACTTCCAGTCGCCGCTAAGCAACATTTCGCTTAAGCGAAGTGTTGCAAACAAGCCACCCAGCAGGAAAAACACACCCGCCGGCTTGCGGTGCCGCACGATAAAGCTATCGAATGACAGGTGCATGCTATTGAACGCCTGAAGCAGCTTGTCGGTCGAGATCCAGCGATTGGCCGCGTCCTCCAGTTCCCGCAGCAGGCTAGGGCGACCGAACAGCACGATGCCCAGGAAAAATGCAAGCGAGCTCCCAATCACAATCACTGCGGAAAACGCGTCGAGCAGTCCATAGGTATCATTGCCAATGAACCTGGCTACCTTTTGCATTACGTGCGCGATGAGAAACATGTACAGTACAAACACCGCGCCCAGCGTCAGCGCGGCACCCGTCCATTTGTGATGCCGATAGAAATGCCGCTCCAGGGAGCGCGGCCGATCCAGTTCGGCGCCCACGGCGGCCGTATCGACCCAAGTGCCAAGGTACTGGTTCAGCCATATGGTTTTCTCGGGTACAAGCAGCAAGCCGGCGCCGACCGCCATGCCGATCATGCTGCCCATCCATGCGAATACCAGAAACGAACGCATCAAAATCTCGTAGACGGCATCCATTCGCTTCGAACTCCCGAAAGTGGTCTGGATCCGCAGCCGGCTTGAATAAGAAGCGGGAAGCGCCGAGCTTGCGGCCCAGGAAAATGGGCGACCTTACCCAAGGGCACGTTTTGTTCCGCCTGATTGTAAATTAGAATGGACCCACCTTTAGACCCACCTTTACGCCGATCCATTTTCCGTCTGCAAGTATTTTCTTTCCAGCAATGCTAAAACACTTTTGGAATCTTACTCTGCACAGGAAAGCAGCGCCCCCAGACATGGCGTCAAGCGCAGCAAACCCTGACACGAAGAGTCCGCAAGCAAGTGCGTTGAAGGAGCAGGGAGACCAGTTGTTCGCTGCCGGCAAACTCGAGGAAGCCGAACAGTGCTTCCGGCAAGCCTTGGCGATCGATCCGGAATTTGCCGCGGTCCACAACAACCTGGGCGTCCTGCTCGACAAGTCCGGACGATTCGGAGAAGCATTGAATTGCTACCTGCAGGCCTTGGTAGCGGACTCGAACTGCGCACCGGCGCATCTTAACATTGCCGACTGGCATGCGAAGCATGGCAACCCCGAAGAGCAGCGTCGTCATCTGGAAAAGGCGATAGCGCTAAAACCGGATTATTTTGAAGCACATAACAATCTGGGGTCGTTCATCCATTTAACCGGCAACGCCGAGGAAGCGGCGCGCTGCTTTGAGGCCGCGATCAAAATCAAGCCTGATTTTGCGCTCGCGTATATCAATCTTGCTCGTTGTCACCGGACGCTCGGGCGGCACGACGAGGAAATCCGTTGCCTCGAGCGGGCCGTCAGCCTCGCACCCGATCTCTATGAAGGACACAACGAGCTCGGCTTCAGCCTGCAAAACCGGTGCGAGCTCGAAAAAGCGGAGCAGTGCCATCGCACCGCAGTTGCACTGAATCCGGAATGCCCGATGAGCCGGCTCAATCTGGGGCATGCGCTCTTACTCCAAGGCAAGTATGAAGAAGGACTCAAGTATTTCGAAGCGCGCTTCGACGCCTACGTCGCGCAAATGGAAGACTACGATGAAAAACAATTTTCGAGCGCGACAAGCGCGCCCGAGTGGTGCGGGCAGGACTTGACAGGCAAGACCCTGTTGCTATGGATGGAGCAGGGATTTGGCGATAACTTGATGATGCTGCGTTTCCTGCCGGAATTGCTGAATCGTGGAGCGAGCAGATTGCTCGTGCTTTGCCGTCCCGAACTTGCCAGAATTGTCCGCCACCTTCCCTGGCCGATTGAGCTGCTGCTTTCCAATGCCGAGTTACAACCGGGTATCTGCGACTATCATTGCCCGCTTACCAGCCTCCCCTATCTCCTTGGCATCCGGCTCGAGTCCATCCCGGTAAATATCCCGTATCTTTTCGTACCGATCGAGTTGAAAAACAAGTGGGCCGACCGCTTGGCTGCAAGGCCCGGTCCGAAGGTCGGACTGGTATGGGCCGGCAACCCGGAGATGCCGAAGGACAAGATTCGGAGCATGGCATTCCACCAGTTACAGCCACTGGCGGCCGTGAAGGGAATAAGCTTCGTCTCGCTGCAAAAGAACCGGGCCCCGAATTCGGGACACCGGGATGACTGGCTGATACTGGACTGTATCGACGATTGCGAGGATTTTCTCGATACCGCCGCCCTGATTCAGAATCTCGATCTCGTTGTCGGCGTCGACACCTCCACCATCCATGTGGCGGGAGCGCTGGGGAAACCGACCTGGCTATTGAATCGCTTTGAAAGCGAGTGGCGCTGGATGATCGGAAGGTCGGACTCCCTGTGGTATCCGAGTCTGAGAATTTTCAGGCAAACGGTTCGAGGCGACTGGACTTCGGTCGTCGACGAGGTCGTAAATGCATTGCGCGCCTGGAAGGAATCCGGCTGGCAGAAGGCGGCCTGATCACGGAAACCGCTATCGGACGGGAGTAGCGGCCATCATCCCGACACTAATCAAATTCAGCAGGTCTTGCCCAGTGCAGTGCAAAGACTGTCGGTCTGCGCGTCGATCTGGGTGACAGCCGCACTGTTGGCGTTGACTGCCGTTTGTGCGTCAGATGACAAGTCGATGAATTTAGGAAGAATGACGGCGGCCAGAATACCGAGAACCACGATGACCATCACCAGCTCAACCAAGGTAAAACCTGAAGATTGTTTGCGAGACATACGGAGCGCCTTGAAAACCAGCCGTTGAAATTTTGCTCAGCGGGAAGATATCATGGAACCCCATTTGCGAACGGTCATTTTTTTCCGGACGATCAACCCGTCTCATTTTTGCAACATGACCGGCTTCACTTCCGAAGCGCAAAGCAATTCCTACTGCAGATTCCAGGTATAAGGGTAGATCACTTTCAACGTCACCCCTCCGATCTCTTTCTGGGAAGCCGCATTGCCAGCCGGCACAAACAGGTTGTCGTTGTACACCAGACTCACTTTGTAGCGCACCGCTTTCTCGCCTTTTTTGCTCGATGTGAAATGCGCGTCGTGCTGGACTGTATAAACCAGTTGCCGGCTTTTCAGATCGTAATACCAGCTTCCGGCCGGAATATCGCCCGGCTTGACGCTAAAAAACTCACCAACGTAATTTTTTTGTGGTTCCGACAGGAAATTCATCGGGTTGATACTTTCCAGGCGGGGAGCGTCTTCCAGTTTCCCGCGGGCAATCAATCCCGCCAACTGTATCGTCAGCGCGCTCCGGACGGCGCCCGCCGTCTGTTCCATGGCCACCCTTTCCGCCATTTCCTGGTAATTAATGAAACGCCGCAACAGCATGCCGGAAAGAATGGCGACCAGGACGATCACCACGATCAGTTCGAACAGGGTGAAGCCGCCCGTCCTTGCACGTCTTTCCGCAAGTCGCGAGTTCAATGGCATGGGCTCTCCCGGAGGCGCATGCGTGCTTCTGGCCGCTTTTTCATCCATGAAAATGCCATGATGTTTGCGCAATGGTTGGTCAATCAATGGTGCAAGGCCACCCTGCCAAGATCCCAGATCGGCAGGAAGATACCGAGAGCGAGAACAAGTACCAGGATACCCAGGCCAACCAGCAGTATCGGCTCCACTCGGGCGCTCAGCGTCTTGACTTCATATTCAACCTCGCGCTGGTACATCGCGGCGATTTCATCCATCAATTCGTCGATGGCGCCGGTTTCTTCGCCAACCGCGATCATCTGCAATACGATCGGCGTGAATACACCGGTGGTCGCTGCGGTTCGCAGGACGCTCTCGCCGCGCTCCACTCCCTCGCGCATCTGCTCGACCCGTCCCGCAATATAGGCATTGTCGACAACCTGCGAAACCACGCTCAGGCCTTGAACGACCGGCACCCCGCTGCGCGAGGCAAGGCCGAAACTGCGAGCAAAGCGGGCCAGCGATCCCTTCAGGATAATGGTGCCGGCCAGCGGAAAACGCAGTTTGATCCGGTCCCATTGATAGCGCCCGCTCGCGGTTCCGACGTAAAGCCGGAATGCGAGCGCGGCGCCGGCGCCGAGCGCCGCCAGCAGAGGCCAATAGGCAATCATGAAGTTCGAACTGCCGATCAGCACGCGGGTCATCAACGGCAGCTCCGCATGGAAACCGGCGTACACCTTGGCAAAGGCCGGAATCACAAAAATATTGATCACGACCATGGCCACCACCATGGCCGTGATCACGAAACTGGGATAGCGCAGCGCTCCGCGCACGCGTTCCCGCATTTCACGCTCGAACTCCAGGTGATCGAACAGGCGCAGGAAAATCTCGTCGAGACGTCCGGTCATTTCGCCCACACGCACCATGCTGATGTAGAACGAACTGAATACCTTGGGGTGACGCCGCATGGCCGCCGACAGCTCGCGCCCGGCGTCCAGGCTTTCGCGCACATCCTGCAATATCTTTGCAAACGACTTGTTGACTGCCGACTCCTGCAAGCCGGCCAGCCCGCGGAAGATCGGAACGCCCGACTTCAGCAGCGTGTACATCTGGCGGCTGAACAACTGGACGTCGATCGACGTCACCTTTTCCTCGAACAAGCGCTGCAATACCCCACCGTCGAGACCCGTGGAAGGCTTGCGGGTAGCAACGATCTCGACCGGTGTCACACCGGTGTTCATCAATTGGTCCGCCACCGCGTTGCTGTCCGCGCTTTCGAGTATTCCCTTGAGCAGCTCTCCGCGCGCGTTACGTCCCTTGTAGGCGAAATACGGCACGTCAGTCCTCGAACTGGTTGCTGACGCGCATCGCTTCCGACACCGTGGTCTTGCCCGCCACCACCAGCGCGACCGCATGACGCCGCAGCGTCTGGCCAGCCATTTGCGCCTGCGCGACTTTCAGGAATTGGGCAGGATCGTGGTGATTGGCCGCGTCCGCCACCGCCTCAGTCATTTCCAGCATTTCGTACACGCCGGTACGGCCGCGGAAGCCGGTGCCGTTGCAGTGCGAGCAGCCGCGGCCGTGCAGGTAACGGCGCCCGCCGACGCTGTCGCCGAGTTCGAACTTGAGCCATTCGCGCTCGTTGGGCTTGGGTTCGTATGGCGTTGCACAGCTTTCGCAAATCACGCGCACCAACCGCTGCGCCAGCACCGCCTGCAGCGAGGTCGCCACCATGTAGCGCGGCACGCCCATGTCGAGCAGGCGGATCGGCGTGCTGACCGCATCGTTGGTGTGCAGGGTCGACAGCACCAGGTGGCCGGTCAACGCGGCGCGCATGCCGATCTGGGCCGTTTCCTGGTCACGCATTTCGCCGACCAGGATCACGTCCGGGTCCTGCCGCAACGCCGAGCGCAGTACGCGCGCGAAGCTGAGTTCGATCTTTTCGTTGATCTGCACCTGGTTGATGCCCGGCAGCCGGTACTCGACCGGGTCTTCCACCGTGATCAGTTTGCGCTCCATCGAGTTCAACTCGGCCAGCGCTCCGTAAAGCGTCGTGGTCTTGCCGCTGCCGGTGGGGCCGGTCACGAGCACCAACCCGTTCGGGCGCTGCAGGATCGCACGGAACTTGCCGACCATCGAAGGCGGCATGCCGATCGAATCGAGCTTGAGCATGCCGCCACCCTGGTTCAGCAGACGCATCACGATCGATTCGCCGAACTGGGTCGGCATCGTGGAAATACGGACGTCGATCTGCTGCTGCCTGACCTTGATGGCAAAGCGACCGTCCTGCGGCAGCCGCTTTTCCGAGATATCGAGTTCCGACATCAGTTTCAGGCGCAATGCGAGCGAGGGCGCGATCTTGATATCGGCTTCGGTCTGCATGTGCAGCACGCCATCGATGCGAAAGCGGATCTGCAGGCGCTCCGCCTGCGGCTCGATATGGATGTCGGATGCCCGCACCTGCGTCGCGTCGTCGAACACCGATTGCAGCAGTTTGACGACGGGCGCCTCTTCGTTGCCGATCGCGCTGCCGACCAGGCTGCCGAAATCGACATAGCTGTCGCCCAGCTCCTGCTCCAGTTCGCGCGCCAGATCCGTAATCTCCTCGGTGCGCCGATATATGCGGTCGACGGTCTGCAGCAATTCGCCTTCATTGACGACTGCCAGCTCGATCGGCCGCTTCGCAGAGCGCGAGATTTCATCGTAGGCAAACAGGTCGGTAGGGTCCGCCATCCCGACCAGCAACGCGCCGTTGCGATCCTCCAGCGCGATCGCCCGGAAGCGTCGCGCCTGCGTTTCCGACAGCAGGCGCACGATATCCGGATTGAGGTTGTAGAACTTGAGATTGATGTAGGGGATGCTGAGCTGTTTGGCGAGCGCGCCGGAGATCTGTTCCTCGGTGACGAAGCCATTCTCGATGAAGACCCGACCCAGCTTGCGGCCGGTTCGCTTCTGCTCTGCCAGCGAGAACTGAAGTTGCTCTTCGGAAAGCAGTTTTTGCTGAACCAGAATCTCACCCAGGCGGACCTTCTCCGGTCGTGCCATATGCTCTCCTCGCTGTCGGACAATTACCTAGTGGTCAGTCAAGCTGAATCGACGGGAACAAACCGCGTCTTTTCCCGCCTGACTGCGTTGCTCGTCGTTGCATGGCCCGCCATGCGGCCTCCTCACGCCTTGCCAGTCGAAAAAATCAACCGGTTTCTTTCCCGCCGTTCCAACTTGACTGATCACTAGGTATTTTAGCCACAATCCCCTTGCCGCAGCGAATTGTTTACATTGGGGAAACAGCTGTTCAGCTGTCGAGCGCCTGCCTGAAATCATCGAGCAGATCGTCGGTATCCTCGATGCCGACCGAGACCCGGATCAGCGATTCCGCGATACCCATGCTGGCCCGCCGTTCCGGTCCCATCTCGTAGAAAATCGTGTGCGCGACCGGAATCACCAGGGTACGCGTATCGCCCAGATTGCTGGCCGGCACGCCCAGCTTGAGCCGGTTCAGGTAATCGAAACAATCGATACCGTCTTTCAGTTCGAAGCTGAACAGGCTGCCGTAGGCGCGGAACAGATCGCCGGCGAGCGCGTGCTGCGGATGCGAGGGCAAACCCGGATAGTGAACGGCGGCGACCCGTTCGTCCGCTTCCAGCATGCTGGCCAGCGCAAGCGCATTTGCGCATTCGCGTTCCATCCGCAAGGCCATGGTTTCAGCCCCCACCGCGATATGATGCGCGGCTTCCGGCCCCAGCGTCGCGCCGAAGTCACGCAAGCTCTTGGCCCGGATCTGGGCCATTCCCCACTGGGCGGGGGTATAGCGTTTATAGGTGTCGAAAATATTCGGGTAACGCGTCCAGTCGTAAAGGCCGGTATCGGTCAGGCTGCCGCCGAGAGCGGCGCCATGGCCCGCAATCGATTTCGTCAGTGCATTCACCACCAGTCCGGCGCCGACCATCTTCGGCCGGAACAGGTAGGGCGAAGTCATCGTGTTGTCGACCACGTACAGGATGCCGCGGTCGCGGCACAATTGTCCGATTTTCTTCAAGTCTGCGACCTGGGTGCGCGGATTGGCGATGGTCTCGACAAACACGACGCGGGTCGCCGGGGTCAACGCGGCTTCCACGTTTTTCACGTCGGTCGCATCGACGAAGCTGACGTCCACCCCTTGTACGCTCGCCGTTTGCCACAGGCTGTTGGTATTTCCAAACAGGAAAGACGATGAGACCACGTGGTCGCCGGCCCGCAGCAGCGCCTGTACCACCGCGCCGATCGCCGCCATTCCGGTGGCAAAGCAGATCGTCGCGTAGCCCTGCTCCATCTTGGTGATCTTGTCTTCCAGCGCCGACACCGTGGGATTGCCCTGGCGGCCGTAGCGATAGCCCGGCTGCTTCCCCTGGAACACCGTGGCGAGCTCGCGCGCATCGCGATAGCCGAAGGTGACCGAGGTATGGATGGGCTTGTGCAGCGAACCGTGTTCGATCGGTTTTTGCCGGTCGCTATGGAGGATGGTGGTAGTAAAACCGTATTTTCTGGAGTCAGTCATGATCATTGGGAAGCGTTCAGCGGCGCAAGCGCCGGTTTGCGTCGGCGGTGTATCCGCGAAACGCCGGCTTTGCAGTCGACGGCAATATTCCGGTCGGAGCGGCTCTGCACATCATTGCCGGCGCATTGTCCGCAAGACGGCATTACGGCGGCAAGACAGTGCCTCGACCAGCTTTCCATGCTATCCGAAAATGCTTGCCGCGACTAGGTTCGCGCGGCATCCCCGAGGGCTTCGACAGCTCCGTATTTCAACGTGGAAGCGGGCAAGAAAAAAACCTGCCGCTTTTTCGGACGGCAGGCTTTTGCCTGGATATCGACAAACTGTCAGTCGACCCGTGCCAGGTTCAGGTTGAGCTGTGAGGTCACCGCATCTTCGTTGACCGGCTTCGGATTGTTGCGCATGAACTCGATGTGATCGAGATAGTCGCGCGAAACGTCGCCCGTCACGTAAATGCCGTCGAAACACGAAGCCTCGAAATTCTTCAGTGCCGGATTGGCATCCGAGATCGAACGCTTCAACGCGTCGACGTCCTGGTATACCAGTGCATCGGCCGTGATTTCGCGGCACACCTCTTCGTCGCTGCGATCGTGGGCGATCAGTTCGCTGCGGGTCGGCATGTCGATACCGTAGACGTTCGGGAATTTCACCGGCGGCGCGGCCGACGCGAAGATCACGCGGCGCGCGCCGGAGTCGCGCGCCATCTGCACGATTTCGCGGCTGGTGGTGCCGCGCACGATCGAATCGTCGACCAGCAGCACGCTCTTGCCCTTGAATTCGCTGCCGATCGCGTTCAGCTTCTGGCGCACCGACTTGCGGCGATGGGCCTGGCCCGGCATGATGAAAGTCCGGCCGATATACCGGTTCTTGATGAAGCCTTCGCGATATTGCAGGTTCAGCTTCAACGCGAGTTCCATTGCGGCCGGGCGCGACGAATCGGGAATCGGCATCACGACATCGATATCGCCGGCCGACAGTTCGCGCCGGATCTTGTCCGCCAGGTATTCGCCCATTTTGAGGCGCGTCGCATACACCGAGGCGCCATCGATCACGGAATCCGGGCGAGCCAGGTAGACGAATTCGAACGCGCAGGGGTTGAGCACCGGATTTTCCGCGCACTGCTGGTTGTACAGGTGTCCTTCCAGGTCGATGAAAATCGCCTCGCCCGGCATTACGTCGCGCAGGAATCGGAATCCCAGGCCTTCCAACGCAACCGACTCGCTCGCGAGCATGTATTCCGGCCCTTTCTCGGTCTCGTTGAAGCCGATGCAGAGCGGGCGGATGCCGAACGGATCGCGGAACGCGAGCAGGCCGTAGCCGGCAATTTGCGCCACCACCGCGTAGGAACCGCGCACCCGCTTGTGCAGCATTGCGACCGCCTTGAACAGCGCGCTCGGATCGAGCGAGTAGCCGGTCGTCGCCTGCTGGATTTCATGCGCCAGCACGTTCAGCAGCACTTCGGAATCGGAATCGGTGTTGATATGGCGCCGATCATTCTTGAACATCTCGATCTTGAGCTGTTCCCAATTGGTCAGGTTACCGTTGTGCGCCAGGATGATGCCGAACGGCGCGTTGACGTAGAACGGCTGCGCCTCTTCCTCGCTGGACGAACCGGCGGTCGGATAGCGGACCTGGCCGATGCCGGCGTTGCCGGGCAGGGAACGCATGTTGCGGGTACGGAAAACATCGCGCACCAGGCCATTGGCCTTGTGCATGGAAAACGTGTTGCCGTGATTGGTTGCAATTCCTGCCGCATCCTGGCCGCGGTGTTGCAACAACAACAGCGCGTCGTAAATCAACTGGTTGACAGGACCGTGGGAAACGACGCCGACTATGCCACACATGGTGGACTCCTCAACTAAAACAATTCAAAACTGTACATGCCGGGCGAAATCGCCGGGCAAATAGGGCTTGACCGTGCGCGCGGCGGTTTCCGCCAGCGGACTCAGCAAGGCCTTTCTCCAAAAGGGCTGCTGCGGGATGCCCGTCATGCCGCACAGCAGGACGATCGCCAACACGATCACCAGCCCTCGCCCGAGTCCGAACAAACCGCCCAAGCCGCGATCCGCCAGCGACAGTCCGCTGGCCTTGATCAGCGCATCGACGGCCATGTTCAGCAACATCATCAGCAAGCGGGCCCCGATGAATAGCGCGATGAACGCAACGATCAGCCGGGTGACCTTGCCGGGAACCATGTCCGGCAGCAGGCTAGCCAGTTGCTCGCCATAGGCATTGGCAACGACGAACGACACGATCCAGCTCAGCAGCGACAGGATTTCCTTCATCAGTCCACGCAAGGTGCTGACCACGATCGAGCACAGCAGCACGAACAGCACCAAGTAATCGAAAATCGTCACGCTGTCAGACTGGCACCAGCACGCCGTTAAGGCCGAGTTTGACAATGCGCGCCCGCACTTTCTCGGCCTCTTCCTTGCTGGCGAACGGACCGACGCGAATCCGGATGCGATCGCCGGAGGCAGTCGCCACCTTTTGCGTATATGTCCTGATTCCGGCGTTTTTCAACTTGTTCCGCAGTTCATCGACCTTTTCCTTGGTCGCAAGTGCCGCCACCTGGATGACAAAGCGCTCGACATTTTTTTTCGCATCCTGGGGATCAGGTTTCCCGTTGAGCAACGCGCGCGCACGCGCCGCATCCTCGGCACGCGCTGCCGCTTTGGCAGCAGCGGCAGCATCAGGGGCGTCCGCCTTTTTTGACTCCGCGGGAGCGGGTGCAGGATGAGGAGCCGCTGCGGCACGAACCGGCTCCGGAGCGGGAGCGGGAACACCGACAGGAGCCTCGGTCCGGGCGGTTTTCTCCCGGTGCGCCGTGCTGTCGGGAGCCGCTTCCGTCCTGTCCTGCGAACGATCGGCCCCTGAGGGAGCGGCAGAAGATGCAGGAGATGCGCTGGCGGGCGCCGGCGGTTCCACGGGCGCCGGCGCGGGCATCTTGTCCTTCGATGGAATCTGGATCACGATGTCGCCGGCAAGCGGCTTGGGTTCGGAATCGAGCAGCATCGGCAAACCGACCACTGCCGCCAGCACCAGGGCCACCGCGCCGATGAGGCGACGGCGTGCCCTTTTCTTTTCCGGCAAGGCCGGATCGGCCGGATCCGCCCCACCTTTCCTGGCCTGTTTACGCTTGCTGCGCGCGGAACCGGCGATATCTTCCTCGGCGCGGAAATGGAACGCGCTGTCGTCGGAAGCGGATTGTTGCTTGTTTTTGCGAAGAGACGAGAACAAGCTCATGCGTTCAGTATGAAATTCGTCGACAGGGCCGGGCAGCCATCATGAACCATGCTGGCCGATTCACAATGCCCCGACCTGCATGACGCCGGCCACGGTAAGGAACGAGCCGAAAACCACAATTCTATCATTCTCCCCCGCCCTGCCCCTTGCATATTCGAAAGCGTCGGCCGGCGTCGAAAACGTCTGTATCGAACGCTCCGCGCCCGACTCCCGGGAGGGAATGATGCCGGCTTCCAGCACTTTCTCGTGCAACTGGTCGGCGCTGGCGGCACGGGCTGCCGGCAGACCGGTCAGGCACCAATGGTCGATCCTGTCCTTCAATTGCGCGATCACGCCCGCGATGTCCTTGTCGCGCATCGCGCCGAATATCGCGTAGGTATAACGGTGAAAACCCATGTTATCGAGATTTTGCGCGAGCGTTGCCGCCGCATGCGGATTGTGCGCGACGTCGAGGATCACTGCCGGCCGACCCGGCAGCACCTGGAAGCGCCCGGGCAACTCGACCAGCACCAGTCCGGTACGGATCTCCTGCGCGCCGACCGGGAGGCGATGCCGCAGCGCTTCCAGCGCCGCCAGCGCTGCCGATGCATTCAGCAACTGGTTGGCGCCGCGCAGGCTCGGGTAGCCGAGCGAATTGCGGCGCTGGCTGCGACCGCCGAAATTCCATTGCTGCTTGTCGCCGGCATAGTTGAAATCCCGTCCGAACAGCCACAGGTCGGCACCGATCGCCTGGGCATGATCGATCAGCGACTGAGGCGGCACCGGATCGCTGCAGATCGCGGTTCGGCCCGGACGGAAAATACCGGCCTTCTCGAATCCGATCTGTTCGCGCGTATCGCCGAGATATTCGGTATGGTCGATGTCGACGCTGGTGACGATGGCAACATCGGCATCGATGATATTGGTCGCATCCAGCCGGCCACCGAGGCCGACTTCGAGGATCACGGCATCCAGGCCGGCATCGGCAAACAGGCGCAGGATGGCCAGCGTCGTAAACTCGAAATAGGTGAGCGAAACATCGCCACGCTGCGCCTCCACTGCGGCAAAACTCGCGACCAGATCTTCATCCGATGCCGGCTCGCCATTGATGCGGGCACGCTCATTGAAATCGATCAGGTGCGGCGAAGTGTACAGGCCGACCCGATAGCCGGCCTGCAGCAGAATCGATTCCAGCATCGCGCAGGTCGATCCCTTGCCGTTGGTGCCGCCGACCGTGATGACCGGGCAATCGAAACGGATGCCGAGCCTCTCCTTGACCTGGCTGACACGTTCCAGCCCGAGGTCGATCGCTTTAGGATGCCGGGTTTCCAGCTCGGCCAGCCAGCCGGCCAGGGTGTTCGGGGAATTTTCCATGATGGCATTCACGACAAGTCAAATGCACTGCGGCGGGCACCGCCCTTGAGGCGAGCCGATCGTGCTCGCCACCATGGCCGGCGCCCGCCGCAGCGCGCTGTAAGGTGGGCGTTCTTTAGGCCAGCACTTCCGCCGCCTGGTTCTGCAGTAGTGCCAGCAGGTGCGCAATTTCCTCGCGCATCTTGCGGCGATCGACGATCATGTCCACCGCGCCCTTTTGCACCAGGAATTCGGCACGCTGGAAACCTTCCGGCAATTTTTCGCGCACGGTGTTTTCGATCACGCGCGGTCCGGCGAAGCCGATCAATGCTTTCGGCTCGGCGATCACCACGTCGCCCATGAACGCAAACGACGCGGAGACGCCGCCCATGGTGGGATCGGTCAGCACCGAGATGAACGGCAACTTCTTTTCCGACAGCTTGGTCAGCATCGCCGTGGTCTTTGCCATCTGCATCAGCGACAGCAATCCTTCCTGCATGCGCGCGCCGCCGGTGGCGGTAATGCAGATGAACGGCACTTTCTGTTCCAGCGCCATCTGGGCGCCGCGCACGAAACGCTCGCCGACTACGGATCCCATCGAACCGCCCATGAATTCGAACTCGAAGCAGGCGACGACGACCGGCAGGCTCATGATCGCGCCGCCCATCACCACCATCGCATCGGTTTCGCCGGTGGCTTCCATCGCATCCTTCAGGCGATCCGGATATTTCTTGCTGTCCTTGAATTTCAGTGAATCGACCGGCAATGCTTCCTGGCCGATCTCGTAGCGGCCACCGGCGTCCAGCAGTCCGTCGAGCCGTTCGCGCGCACGAATCCGCATATGATGATCACACTTCGGGCACACATGCAGATTCGACTCCAGGTCGGTACGGTACAGCACCGCCTCGCACGACGGACACTTGACCCACAGCCCTTCCGGCACCGATTTGCGCGTCGCGGATTGGGAGCGCTGGATACGCGGGGGAAGCAGTTTTTCAAGCCAGCTCATCGGGACCTCTTCTCAATTTTCGGGTTGCCGCATTGTACCGCTCGCCTTGCCATCCGCCAATATTGTGGTGAACAGCGTACTGTTTCCCCCTGCTTTTCGTCATGCATCCAGCGCCTGCCGAATGCCGGCAATGAAGTCGCGTACCGCCGGCACCGCGTTTTCCCGCGGCGCATTCTCGAGTTCCTGGATGATGCGGCTGCCGATCACTACCGCATCGGAAACCGATGCAATCGCCTTGGCAGTGGCCGCATCGCGGATACCGAAACCGACGCCAACCGGTACGCGCACGTGCCGCTTGATCTCCGGGATCTTGCTGCCCACGGCTTCGAGGTCGAGATGGCCGGATCCGGTCACTCCTTTCAGAGAAACATAATACACATAGCCGGTGGCAATCTTGCCGACCTGTTCGATCCGTTGCTCGGTGGAAGTCGGGGCCAGCAGGAAGATCGGATCGATGTCGCTCTGCTTCAGGGCAGCCGCGAATTCCTCGCATTCCTCGGGCGGATAATCGACCACCAGCACGCCGTCGACTCCGGCTTCCCTGGCGGCACCGATGAACCTGGTCACCCCCATCCGCTCGATCGGGTTTGCGTACCCCATCAGCACCACCGGCGTATTCGGATCATCGCTGCGGAACTGGCGGACAAACTCCAGCACATGGGACAGGCCGACGCCTTTCGCCAGCGCACGTTCGGACGCCCGCTGGATGACAGGCCCATCCGCCATCGGATCGGAAAACGGCACCCCCAGTTCGATGATGTCGGCGCCCCCGGTCACCAGTGCATGCATCAGTGGCACGGTCAATTCCGGAGCGGGGTCGCCGGCGGTGATGAAGGGGATCAGGCCCTTGCGCTTGCCGGCCGCGAGCGCGGCAAGAGTGGATTGGATTCTCGACATGATCAGCTCTTTTTCTTCATTCGTTCGGCAACGGTATGCATGTCCTTGTCGCCGCGGCCGGACAGGTTGGCAAGAATGATCTTGTCCGCCGGCAGCGTCGCCGCCAGTTTCGCCGCGTACGCGAGCGCGTGGCTCGATTCGAGCGCCGGAATGATGCCTTCGATGCGGCAGCAGTTGTGGAACGCCTCGAGCGCTTCGTCGTCCGTCACCGACACGTACTCGGCGCGCCGGATGTCCTTCAGCCATGCATGCTCGGGGCCGACGCCCGGATAATCGAGTCCGGCAGAAACCGAATGGGTTTCGATGATCTGGCCGTTTTCATCCTGCAGCAGGTAGGTGCGGTTGCCGTGCAAGACGCCGGGCGTACCGCCGGTCAGCGATGCCGCATGCCGGCCGGTGTGAAGCCCTTCGCCCGCAGCCTCGACGCCGATCAGTTGCACATCCTTGTAGTCGATGTAGGGATAAAAGATGCCCATCGCATTCGAGCCGCCGCCGATGCAGGCGACCACGTAATCCGGCTGGCGCCCCGTCATTTCCGGCATCTGCTCGATGCACTCGGTGCCGATCACCGACTGGAAGTCGCGCACCATCATCGGATAAGGATGCGGGCCGGCGACGGTACCGATGATGTAGAAGGTATTTTCCACGTTGGTGACCCAATCGCGCATCGCTTCGTTGAGCGCATCCTTCAGGGTCTTCGATCCGGACTCCACCGGCACCACTTTGGCGCCGAGCAGTTCCATCCGGTAGACGTTCTGCACCTGGCGCTTGACGTCTTCGCTGCCCATGTAGATCACGCATTCCAGTCCGAAGCGGGCGCAGATGGTGGCAGTCGCCACGCCATGCTGGCCGGCGCCGGTCTCGGCGATCACGCGCGGCTTGCCCATCCGCTTCGCCAGCAGCGCCTGGCCGATCACGTTGTTGATCTTGTGCGCGCCGGTATGGTTGAGGTCTTCACGCTTGAAATAGATCTGGGCGCCGCCCAGCATCCCGGACCAGCGCTTCGCATGGTAGATCGGGCTGGGGCGCCCGACGAAATGCTTCAGTTCGCTACGGAATTCGGCCAGAAAATCGGGATCGTTCCGATAGTGCGCATACGCATCCTTCAGCTCGGTCAGCGCATGAGTCAGGGTTTCCGAAACGAAGGTGCCGCCATACGGGCCGAAATGGCCCTTGGCATCCGGCAGATCGTAGCTTCCCGCCTGCTGCATCGAGGCGGCAGCCGCCGGCTTGCCTTGCGCCGTGTTCGCCGGCGCGTTCAGTTCTTTCATGATCGTTCTCTCTATTCGCGTTGCAACGCATCCGCCTGCCGTACCGCCTCGACGAATGCGCGGATACGGACGGCGTCCTTGATGCCCTTGGCCGATTCGACGCCACTGCTGACGTCGACCGCATGCGGGCGCACCCCGAGCACGGCGTCAGTTGCGTTTTGCGCGCTCAAGCCACCACTTAAAACGACCCGAGGCGCGAGCTCTTTTGGAATGAGAGACCAATCGAAAACCTTTCCGCCGCCGCCGTAACCTTCAACGTAAGCATCCAGCAACAATCCCGAGAAATAGGGACTGACGGCGCGATAATTTTTCTCGTATTCTAGCAAATCGGCGCCTCGCATATCCGGCTTCATCCGCAGCGCCCGGAGGAACGGACGCCCGACCCGGCGCGCAATGGCAGCCGCCTGTTGCGGCGTTTCGTCGCCATGGAATTGCAAAAGGGAAACCGGCGTCGTGCGCAACACCTGTTCCACTTGCCCCTCGTCCGCATTCACGAACAGGCCCACGGAACTGACAAAGGGCGGCACCTCCTGCAACAGGTGCGCAGCCTGCTCGGCGCTGACGTGGCGCGGGCTGGCATCGTAGAACACAAAACCGATCGCATCCGCTCCGGCAGCAACGGCGGCGCGCACATCCTCGGCACGGGTCAGTCCGCAAATCTTGATTCGGGTTCTGGAAATCATGGGTCAACAAACGGGTTGAGGGTGCGGCGGAAGCAGCGGGAGCTTGCTCAATTCCAGGGAAGCCAGCCGGAAGTTTCCTGGGGCAGACGCCATTTTGCATCGTAGTCTATTTTTGCCAGGTACAGGCCGTCCGGCATGAAAGTGGGCGCGGCGCGGCTGCGGTCGCGGCTGGCCAGCAGGTCGGCCAGCCACTCGGCCGGCTGGTTGCCGGTGCCCACCATGATCAGTGCGCCGACGATATTGCGCACCATGTGATGCAGGAAGGCGCTCGCCTTGAACGTGAACACCACCAGCTCGCCGTGACGTTCGATGTCGATCGCGTGCATCGTCTTGACCGGCGTTTTCGCCTGGCATTGGGCAGCGCGAAACGCGGAAAAGTCATGGATGCCGAGCAAGTGTTGCGCGGCGTCGCGCATCGGCTGTTCGCGCAATGGACGGAACACCCAGCCGGCCTTTCCTGCCAACAGCGGCGAACGAACCGGGTGGTTGTACAGCAGATAATGATAAGTCCTGGCGGTGGCACTGAAGCGGGCGTGAAACGGATCGCCCTCTTTCGCCGTGACTTCAGTCGCCCAGCGCACCGCGATCGACGACGGCAGGAACGCATTGACACCGCGCACCCAGGAAAACATCTCGCGATCCAGCACGGTGTCGAAATGCACCACCTGCTCCAGTGCATGCACGCCCGCGTCGGTGCGCCCGGCGCAGGTCGTGGCGATATCGGTCAGCGCAAAACGTTTTAGCGCCGCTTCCAGCGTGTCTTGTACCGTTCCGCCGCCGGGTTGGGTTTGCCACCCGCGCCAGGACGCGCCGTCATACTGGATGCCAAGTGCGATGCGTCTCGAATTCACTTTACTTACTGTTCCCGGCGAACCAAAAGAAAACGGGCGCCGGCATGCTGCCGCGCCCGCTTCACCTTGCTAGGGGCGGTTATGCAAGCTCAAGCAACAATGCCTTGGCACGCTCGCTCTGCTCGGCGGAACCACCCTTCAGCACTTCATCCAGCAATTCCCGTGCCCCTTCCTTGTCCCCGATTTCCTGATAGGCAAGCGCGAGGTCAAGCTTGGTCGCCATTTCCGCATCGCTAGCCGGAGCTGTCGCAGTTGCCACCTGGTCTTCATCGTGTTCACGATCAGCTTCGGTGGCGGCACGACCGGTTCCAGGATCAAGCTCAAGACTGATGCCGGACAGGTCGAAATCAAGCGGATCGGCTTCTGCCGGCGCCGAAGCTGCCGACGGCTTCTCGTCGGTGAGAGGCAGTTCGAAATCTATCGGTCCTGTCTCGGTCTCCGCCTTTGCCTCGGTCGGAACCGTCTCGTCCAGCGAAGGCAGTTCCAGCGTCGCGGGCTCCGCAGTCGGCTCGATCTCGGATACCGGATCGAGCGTCGGCTCGGGTTCCGCTGTCGCTTCGGCCGTGGCTTCGGCAGGGTGGCCACCGCTGGTGTCGAGGAAATCGAAATCGATCGACGCCATTTCCGCCGCGGGTTCGGCCGGTGCGGGAGGAACAAGCGTGTTCGGGACCTCGAGATCGGCCATCATGCCGTCAAGGTCGAAATCCAACTCGTTCGATGGCGATTTCGTGTCTGTCACAACCGGCTGCTCCCCGGCGGCCGGCTCATCGCCGGTTTCCAGTTCGAGAGGCGGATTGTCCAGCGACAGGCTGCCGTCAAACTGGCCATTACCCATTTGCAGGCCTGACTGGCTCGGCTGTACAAGAGCCGGCGCGTCGCCGCTCTGCGGCAGCGCATCGGAGTGGTGAGCATCCAGCTCTTCTTCATGCATGCTGCCCGTTTCGGCTGCAGCTGCCTGGGCGCCGGCATAAAGCGGGTTGTCGGGATCGATGGCAGCACCCATTGCGGCTGCCTGCTTCCACTCTTCGCCCTCTCCCCTCGTCATGCCGTACAGTTCGGTAGCCAGCACCTCGAACGCCCGCAGGTCCTTGCGATTCGAGTAGATTTCGAGCAGTTTCACACGGACCGCATGGCGCTGCGGCTGGGTCCGCAACGCTTCCTTCAGGATTTCCTCGGCCTGGGCGTCGCGGCCATAAGCGATATACACGTCGGCTTCCGCCACCGGATCGACTTCATTGCTGTCGAGCTGGCTGACGGACGGCGAGAAGCTGGAATTGAAGACGCTGTTGCTGGTATCGACATTCTGGCCTCCGGTCGAACCGAACAGGGAGTTCGCCTTCAGGCTGGAATCGGTGATGATGCTGTCCTCGAACGGCCGGCTACGCTTCTTGCGCCGGGCGCTGTAAATGCCGAGCGCCCCGAGTGCCACCAGCAGCGCACCGAGACCGGGCAACAGCAGCGGATTGCCCAGCACTTCGTCCATCAGGCTCGGCTCGGGCGACGGCGCATGAGCCGGCGGCTTGACCTTGATCGCCGGCGGCGCGGCCGGTTTCACAGGGGCCGCCGGAGCGGCGGTCTTCGGTATCGGCGCCGTCTGAGCCTGCTTCTGCTGCTCGGCCAGGCTGCGGTTCTTCATCTCCAGGATCTTTTGCAGGTCGCTGACGTTCTTCTCAAGCTCCTTGATCCGGTTGTTCGCTTCCTCGATCGCCTTTTCCCTGGCGATCCGGTCTTCCGGAGTTTCGGCGCCGCCCGCTGCGTTCGCGCCGCCCTTCGCGGCAAGCGCGTTGGACAACTTCAGCTTGTCTTTCGATTGGCTGGCCGGGCTCGCCTTTTCCTCGACCCTGGCGGTAATCTTGCCGCTGGCGCTCTGGCTGCCCTCGGCCGACTTGCGGGCCGCGCCCCCGGCAACCTGGTTCGCGAGCATGCTGCGATACCGGTTGAAATCGGCTGCCTGCGCCAGCACGATGCCCCGTGCCTCCTTATTGCCGATTGCGGCAGCGGTATCCGCGCTCGGCACCGACAGGATTTCGCCGGCCTTCATCCGGTTCATGTTCTTGTCGATGAAAGCGTCGGGATTGGCCTGGTAGAGCGCAACCAGCATCTGGTCCAGCGATACGCCGCTGGAACGATATTGCTCGGCGATGCCGGCCAGCGTATCACCACTCTTGACGCGATATTCGCTTGCCTGGCGATTGCCGCGCTCCGCGCCGCCAGCTTGCCGCGCATTGGCGGCGGGCGGCAGCGGCGACCGTTGCACTCCTGAACTGGACGGCGCAGCCGCCGGAGCCGCCTGCTGCGGCGTCCTGAGCGGCGCCGCCTGGGCGGGCTGCATCGTGCGCAGGTCTGCCGGATCAAGCAGGAAAGTGTATTCACGGATCAGGCGACCGTCCGGACCGCTCAGTTCCACCAGCATGTCGACGAACGGCTCGTTGAGCGGCTGGCCGGAAGTGACGCGAATGACGCGCTGGCCGGCGCGCTGTTCGATTGCGAACTTGAGCGACATGAGCGCCGGATTGAATTCGATGTTCGCCTGGCGGAATGCCTCCGGCGAAGCCAGTTTCGCGCTCAGCGACGCCGCTTCGTCCGGTGCGACCGCGCGCAGCGCAATTTCAGCCTGCAGCGGCTGGCCCAGTGCGGACAGCACGGTCAGCTTTCCCAAGGCGGCGGCATGGGCGTTCGAAAACAGTAGCGCGGAAGCGACGGCGGCCCCGAGGGTCTTCATCGCGAAGACACCGATGGTCGGGCGTTTCGTTGAACGCATATTTGCTGGCATAGGAGGAATTCCGTTTGCGTAAATCGAGGAAGGCAAGAATCGCTTCGCCAATTTATCATTGTTCCTGGGAACTTTCACCATATCATCATGGACTTACGCCCGCAAGTGTAACTAACTTGCCAACTTGAAGGCGCAAAACATTGATGGCATGTGGTGTTGGGATCAGGCTTCGATGTTGTGGAACCGCAACGACAAGGGCCTGGCGGTGCCCGGCATTTTACCTAACCGGTCACCGACAGGCCCTGTTTGTTTGGACGGATACCGCCCGCTATAGAAAAATGCGCGCGTTCAGTCCTCAAGGACGATGCGCAGCATGCGCCGCAACGGTTCCGCGGCTCCCCACAGCAATTGATCGCCGATCACGAAGGCAGACAAGTATTCCGGACCCATGTTCAGTTTGCGGACACGGCCGACCCCGATCTGCAAGCCGCCGGTGATCGACGCCGGGGTCAACTCCTTTTCCGTCAGCGCGCGCTCGTTCGGCACCCATTTGACCCAAGGATTGCCGGAGCGGATGATGCCTTCGATCTCGGACAGCGGCAGATCCTTCTTCAGCTTCAGCGTCAGCGCCAGACTATGGCAACGCATCGCACCGATCCGCACGCACAGTCCATCGACCGGAATGGTGCCGGTATTGCCGAGTATCTTGTTGACTTCGGCCTGGCCCTTCCATTCTTCCTTCGACTGTCCATTGTCGAGCTGCGCGTCGATCCACGGGATCAGCCCGCCGGCCAGCGGCGCCGGGAAGTACTGGGTCGGCACGTCGTTGCGAATCGCGTGCGAGACCTTGCGGTCGATTTCGAGGATGGCGGAAGACGGCGTTGCCAGCTCCTCGGCGACCGTCGAATAAATCGCGCCCATGCCCTTGAGCAGTTCGCGCATGTGGTTGGCGCCGCCGCCCGACGCCGCCTGGTAAGTCATCGAACTCACCCATTCCACCAGACCCTCGCGGAACAAGCCGTTCACGCCCATCAGCAGGATGGAATTGGTGCAGTTGCCGCCAATGTAGTTCTTGACGCCCTTGGCCAATCCGTTCTTGATCACGTCGAGATTGACCGGGTCGAGCACGATGATCGCATCGTCCTTCATGCGCAAGGTGGAGGCCGCGTCGATCCAGTAGCCGTTCCAGCCGGCGGCGCGCAGCTTCGGGAAAATCTCGGTGGTGTAGTCGCCGCCCTGGCAGGTAATGATGATGTCGCACTTTTTCAGTTCGTCGACATTGTTTGCATCCTTCAGCTTGGTTTCGCTTTTCGCCAGTGCCGGCGCATCGCCGCCGGCATTGGAAGTCGAAAAGAATACCGGTTCGATATGAGCGAAATCATCCTCTTCCTGCATACGCTGCATCAGGACCGACCCCACCATACCGCGCCAACCTACCAGACCCACTGACTTCACGATTTTCTCCCTTGCTTCACTACAAAAATTCCGGCTAGCCGAGCGCTTTCACCACCGCATCGCCCATTTCCCGCGTGCCGACCCGGGTGGTCCCTTCCTCGTAAATATCGGAAGTGCGCAAGCCCTGCGCCAGCACCTTCTTCACCGCCGCCTCGATGCGGTCGGCCTGCTCGGCCCGGTTCAGCGAATAGCGCAGCATCATTGCCGCCGACAGGATGGTGGCGAGCGGATTCGCGATACCCTTGCCGGCGATGTCGGGCGCCGAACCGTGCGACGGTTCGTACAAGCCCTTGTTGTTCGCGTCCAGCGATGCGGACGGCAGCATGCCGATCGAGCCGGTCAGCATCGCCGCTTCATCCGACAGGATGTCGCCGAACATATTGCCGGTGACGATCACGTCGAACTTCTTCGGCGCCCGCACCAGTTGCATGGCCGCGTTGTCGATATACATATGGTCGAGCGCCACGTCCTGGTACTCGCGGTGGACATCGGTGACGATATCCCTCCAGAACTGGAAGGTTTCCAGCACGTTGGCCTTGTCGACGCTGGTCACGCGCTTGCTGCGCTTGCGCGCCGCCTGGAATGCGACATGCGCGATGCGGCGGATTTCCGGTTCCGCGTAGCGCATCGTGTCGAAGCCTTCGCGCTCCCCCTTGAATGCGCCGTCGGGAGCACTGCGCACGCCGCGCGGCTGGCCGAAATAGACATCGCCGGTGAGTTCCCGGATGATCAGGATATCGAGGCCGGAAACAACCTCGGGTTTGAGGGTGGACGCACCGGCGAGTTCCGGGTAAAGAATCGCCGGACGCAGGTTTGCGAACAGGTTCAGGTTCTTGCGCAATCCCAGAATCGCCTGCTCCGGACGCAGCGGACGCTCCAGCTTGTCGTACTTCCAGTCGCCGACGGCGCCCAGCAGCACCGCGTCCGCTTCCTTCGCCAGTTTCAGCGAGGCTTCCGGCAACGGATGGCCGTGCGCCTCGTAGCCGGCGCCACCGACCGGCGCGCTTTCCATTTCGAATTGTTCATCCAGCGACTGCAGTACGCGAACCGCCTGCTCGATGATTTCGGGACCGATGCCGTCGCCCGGCAAGATTGCAATTTTCATTCTTTGCTTTCGCTTTCCGTTTAAATCGTATTGGCGAGCCAGGGCTGCGTAGCCAGGTGGCGCTCTTCGAACGCGCGGATCTTGTCGGCCTGGCGCAGGGTCAGGCCGATGTCGTCGAGGCCGTTCAGCAGGCAATACTTGCGGAATGCGTCGACATCGAACGGATAGCCGGTGGCGCCGTCGGCCGTTCGCACAACCTGCGCGTCGAGGTCGATCACCAGCCGGTAACCGGGAAACGCCTTGACCTCGTTGAACAGCCGGTCGACCTGCGACTCCGACAACACGATAGGCAGCAGGCCGTTCTTGAAGCAGTTATTGAAGAAGATGTCGGCAAAGCTGGGAGCAATCACCGCCCGGAATCCGTATTGCTGCAAGGCCCAGGGCGCATGCTCGCGCGACGAGCCGCAACCGAAGTTCTTGCGCGCCAGCAGGATGGAAGCGCCCTGGTAGCGCGGCTGGTTCAGCACGAAGTCCGGGTTGAGCGGGCGCTTCGAATTGTCCATTCCCGGCTCGCCGTGATCGAGGTAGCGCCATTCGTCGAACAGGTTGGGGCCGAAGCCGCTGCGCTTGATCGACTTCAGGAACTGCTTCGGAATGATGGCGTCGGTGTCGACGTTGGCACGGTCCAGCGGAGCGACCAATCCTTCGTGTACGGTGAATTTATCCATGATCTTGATCCTAATTCTTTGCCGCCCTCTCGACCGCGGCGCCTGCCTTCTGCACATCCTTGCCCAGTCCCTGGACCGTATTGCATCCAGCCAGCGTCAGCGCGAGTGCAAGCAAGGCAAACGCTTTTCTGACGAAACCTGTCGTTTTCATCTTTTTCATCCCTGCCACGCGAATCAGCGAAGCGAGCGGACATCCACGAAATGCCCCGCGATTCCCGCCGCCGCCGCCATTGCCGGCGACACCAGGTGGGTGCGGCCACCCTGCCCCTGGCGCCCTTCGAAGTTGCGGTTCGAAGTCGAAGCGCAGCGCTCGCCAGGTTCCAGCCGGTCGGCGTTCATTGCCAGGCACATCGAGCAGCCCGGTTCACGCCATTCGAAACCGGCTTCCTTGAAGATGCGGTCCAGCCCTTCGCGCTCGGCCTGTTCCTTGACCAGCCCCGAACCCGGCACCACCATCGCCAGCTTGACGTTGGAAGCCCGGAACTTGCCGCGCACCACGGCAGCCGCAGCACGCAAATCCTCGATACGCGAGTTGGTGCAGGAACCGATGAAGACCTTGTCGATGCGGATGTCGGTAATCGCGGTGTTCGGCTTCAGGTTCATGTAGACCAACGCCTTTTCCATCGCGTCGCGCTTGACCGCATCCTTTTCCTTGTCCGGATCCGGCACCCGCTGGTCGACCGCCACCACCATCTCGGGCGAAGTGCCCCAGGTCACCTGCGGCCGGATCTCCGCCGCATCCAGCGTGACCACCAGGTCGAACTTTGCTCCCGGATCGGACCGCAGCGTGCGCCAGTATTCGACCGCGCGATCCCAGTGCGGCCCCACCGGCGAAAACGGGCGGCCCTTCACGTAATTCAGCGTGACCTCGTCCACCGCTACCATGCCGGCGCGCGCGCCCGCTTCGATGGCCATGTTGCAGACCGTCATCCGGCCTTCCATCGAGAGCGCGCGTATCGCCGAACCGGCGAATTCGATCGCATAACCGGTGCCGCCCGCGGTGCCGATCCTGCCGATGACGGCCAGCACGATATCCTTGGCGGTGACGCCTGGCGGCAGCGCGCCGTCGACCTGGACCAGCATCGCCTTGGATTTCTTTGCAAGCAGGGTCTGGGTAGCCAGCACGTGCTCCACTTCCGAGGTGCCGATGCCGTGCGCGAGGCAGGCGAACGCGCCGTGGGTGGAGGTATGGGAGTCGCCGCAGACGACGGTCATACCGGGCAGCGTCGCTCCCTGCTCCGGGCCGATCACATGCACGATGCCCTGGCGCTTGTCGCGCATGCCGAAATACGTGAGGCCGTAGGTTTTCGCGTTGTCGTCCAGGGTTTCGACCTGCAGGCGCGAAACCGGGTCGGCAATGCCCTCGGCGCGGTCGGTGGTCGGCACGTTATGGTCCGCCACGGCCAGATTGGCGGACAGGCGCCACGGCTTGCGGCCCGCCAGCTTCAGGCCTTCGAAGGCTTGCGGGCTGGTGACCTCATGCACCAGGTGACGGTCGATGTAAAGGATGGCGGTGCCGTCCTGTTCGGTATGGACGACGTGCGATTCCCAGAGTTTGTCGTAGAGCGTTTGAGCCATGTTTCAAAGCACGCAACAAGGGCGCGTAAATCGAGGAAATAGTTCTCGATTATGCCATAGTTGTGCATTGCGAAAATGGCGAACGAGGCGCAAAATCGCGCAACTCGGCGATCCTTGCCATTTATACGGCGTGCCGGTCGCCCATGCCAGGGGCGGCAGCAATTGCGCCCCCAGGAAACGGGTAAAGCTCTCGTCGGAAAGTTCAGCGAGACCGGGATTCCGCTTTCCGGTAGAGCGGCATCACGCGCTGCGAATAATCGCGCAAGTCGCTCAGGCGTTGCGCGCTCGACGGGTGGGTGGACAGGAAAGGCAGCGGCTCGCTGCCGCCGACCTGTTGCATTTTCTGCCACAAGGTAACGGCGGCATGCGGATCATAACCGGCACGTGCTGCCAGTTCCACCCCGATCCGGTCCGCTTCGGTTTCCTGCAGCCGCGAATGCGGCAAGCCCATCGCTCCCATGTACAGTACCTGCAAGCCCTGCTGCGCCGCATCGCCCAGGCCCAGCAGTGCGGAACCGATCGAAATCACGCTGCCGGCGGCCGCCTGCTCCGACATCCGCTCGCGCACGTGCTCGCGCAGCGCGTGCGCGATTTCGTGGCCGAGCACCGCGGCCAGCTCCGCGTCCGTTACGTGCAGTTTCTCGATCAGGCCGCTGTACACCGCGATTTTTCCTCCCGGCATGCACCATGCATTGACCTCCGGCGAAGTGATCACATGCGCTTCCCAGTTCCAGTTGCGGGCATCGGGGCGAAACACCGTCGTTTGGGGAATCAGGCGATCGACTATCCTGTGTACGCGCGCCACTTCATCCGGCTTGGTGTCGAGCTTGCCTTCCTTGCGGGCGGACGCCAGCACCTCGCCATATTGCTGGCGCGCCGCCTGCTGCACCTCGGTGGACGACACTGAAGCCAGCATGTTCTGCGAGCGATCCACCCCTACTACGCCGCCGCGCGTGGTTTCGACCGACTGGCAGGCAGCCAGGGCCAATGCGGTAATGACAGCCGGCAACAGGTTCGACAGCAAGCGTCCGACGATCGATTTCATTTGTTCTCCTCCCGAAGTAGTTGCCAGCGATACGACAGGACAGCGGCCACGGCTGCAACCAGCGCCAATGCCGCCGCCATGAAATAGACCGACGCCGCACCGAATGTATCCCAGCAGGCGCCCAGCAGCAGCCCGCCGAGGGTTCCGCCCAATCCGTAGGATATGCTGGTAAACAGCGCCTGGCCGCGCGCCTGCAGCGGCCCCGAGAACCAGCGCTGCAAGGTAGCGACGGAAGCCGAGTGATGCACCCCGAAGGTCGCCGCGTGCAGGACTTGCGCCAGCAGCAGGATAACCAGCGAGCGCGCACCGAATCCGATCAGCAGGAAGCGCACGACTGCCGTGAGCAGGCTGGCGATCATCAGTTTCCGGATACCGAAGCGCCGGAAAATCGGTGCCTGGTAGAAAAAGAAGGCGATTTCGGCCAGCACGCCGAGCGACCACATCAAGCCTATCAGCGTCTTGCTATAGCCGATTTGCGCCAGATACAACGAATAGAAAACATAGAGCGATGCATGGGCGGCGATCATCAGAAAGGTCGACGCGAAAAACGCGATCACTTCGCGCCGCCGCAACAGCGCCGGTACCGACGGCGCCGCACGCACCACGTGCGGCGCGCTTTCCCGCATCCGCAGGCTGGCCGCCAATACCAGCAGCAGCAGCGCCAGCGCGATCCACGGCATCAGGCCGATCCCGCTCCAGTCGAGCAGGCGTCCGGCCAGCGTAACGCTGACGATGAAACCGACCGACCCCCATAGCCGCAGGCGTCCGTAGTGCGTCAGGTCGCCTCGCATCTCCGACAGCATCAAGGCTTCCGACAATGGCGCCTGGGCGCTGGTGAACGCATTGACCGCGACCATCACCAGGAAAAACCAGGCAAAACTGCGGCCCCCGAACATGCCGCAGAACGCGGCCGCCGCGGCCAGCGCCGTAATGCGCAATACCAGGACCCGGCGCTGGCGCCGGTCCGCCACCCATCCCCACAGGTTGGGGCCGAAGATACGCATCACCTGCATCAGCGACATCAGCACGCCGATCTCGGCGGCATTCATGCCATGGTCGGCGAAGTACAAACTGGCATAAGGCGAAAACACGCCGATGTAGCCGTAGTAGGCGAAAAAGAACAGCGCGAAGCTGCTCGCTTGCCGGGGCCACGGGGAATGCTGCACGGGGCGTTCTTCGACTCTCGGTTGACACAACGATATAGGCGACGTCCGTTCGACGCCGCAGGGAGGCAGCTGTGGATGCGACGCCTACGCGGCCGGTTGCGCGGAAATGCCCGGCGTGCCGGTTCGCACGTCGCCGCACTGCGCGCGATGGCGCAGCGCGTGATCCATCAACACCAGGGCCAGCATTGCCTCGGCGATCGGCGTTGCGCGGATGCCGACGCATGGATCGTGGCGGCCCAGGGTTTCGACCTGGACCGGGTTTCCGCTCTTGTCGATGGAGCGGCGCGGCGTGCGGATGCTGGAGGTCGGCTTGATCGCCAGCGATACCGTGATGTCCTGCCCGGTCGAAATGCCGCCCAGCACGCCGCCGGCGTTATTGCCGACAAAACCCTGAGGCGTCAGTTCGTCTCCGTGCTCGCTGCCCTTCTGCGCCACCGAGCGGAAGCCGGCCCCGATCTCCACGCCTTTGACAGCGTTGATGCCCATCATCGCATAGGCGATGTCGGCATCCAGCTTGTCGTAGATCGGTTCTCCCAATCCCACCGGAACGTTCTGCGCCACCACCTCGATGCGCGCCCCGCAGGAGTCGCCGTCGCGCCGCAGTGCATCCATGTATGCCTCGAGTTCCGGGATCATGCTGGCGTTGGCGGCGAAAAACGGATTGTTCGGCACATGCTCCCACGATTCGAACGGAACCGGCAGTTCGCCCAACTGGCTCATGCATCCCTTGAACACGGTACCGTACTGCTGCTGCAGCCATTTCTTCGCGATCGCGCCGGCACCGACAGCCGGCGCGGTCAGACGGGCCGACGAGCGGCCGCCGCCGCGCGGATCGCGGATGCCGTATTTCTGCCAGTAGGTATAGTCGGCGTGTCCGGGGCGGAAGGTGTCGAGGATGTTCCCGTAATCCTTGCTGCGCTGATCCTGGTTGCGGATCAGCAGCGCGATCGGCGTGCCGGTGGTCCGGCCTTCATACACGCCCGACAGGATCTCCACCGTGTCCGGCTCCTTGCGCTGCGTGACATGGCGCGAAGTGCCGGGCTTGCGGCGATCGAGTTCCGGTTGGATATCGGCTTCGGATAGGGGCAGTCCCGGCGGGCAACCATCCACTACGCAACCGATTGCCGGCCCGTGCGATTCGCCGAAGGTCGTCACTGTAAAGAGAGTGCCAAATGTATTGCCGGACATGATGATATTGCATTGAACGGGAAAGCCAAGATTCTAACGTATCGCCCGCCGCCGCCGCCGAATTACTCGCAACGATTCGCAATGACGCGCGACGACCGGCTTGCCGCCGCGCCGAGCGGTGCGGCGTACAAACATCACGCTTGATTGCATAGCTTGCAAATATCGTGCAACATCTGGAAAAAGTAGATAGCGCGTTGGCAGGAGAACAAGCATGGGCCTCCACATGCAAGCAACGCAGGGCGCCTTGCCGCAGTGGCAATGCGCCGCCACGGGGCTCGAGCGCCCCTGCCGCAACAAATAGCCGTTGATGCAATTATCTATATACTGTGACCTGACACCTTGTTCTGAATGCCGGAGACGCCGATGAACGGGCAGAGTACGTCGACCGACGACCTCGTCTTCCTGGATGAAGCCGTCCCTGCAGCCGCCCCGCAACGGACGGTCGGCAGTGCTGCGTGGCGCATTCTGATCGTCGACGACGACAGCGACGTACACTCCGCCACCATGTTCGCACTCGGCAACCTGGAAATGCAGCAGCGTCCGCTCGAGTTCCTGCATGCCTACTCGGCGACGGAAGCACGCAGCCTGCTGGCGCGCGAAAAGGACATTGCCGTCATCCTGCTCGACGTCGTGATGGAACAAGGCGACTCCGGGCTGCAACTGGTACGCCACATACGCGAAGCGCTGCGCCTGTCCGACGTGCGTATCATCCTGCGCACGGGCCAGCCGGGATATGCTCCGGAGATCGATGCGATCCGCGATTTCGACATCAACGACTACAAGACCAAGTCGGAGCTGACCCGCATCAAGCTGTACACCACGGTGACCGCCGCCATCCGCTCCTATGAACAGATCCGCACCATCAACGCCGGCCGCCGCGGGCTTGACCGGATCGTCAGGGCCAGCAGCGAACTGATGGCGCTGCACGGCCTCGAGAATTTTTCCGCCGGCGTACTGACCCAGATCGGCCGGCTGCTGGAAACGGAATGCGATGGCCTGCTTTGTGTCCACGAAAAGGCTGCCGACTACAGCGACGAACTGTTCATCCTGGCCGCATCCGGCACGCACGCGCTGCAGCACGGGCATACCGGTGCCGAAGCGGGCGCCGACAGCCGTATCGCACAAGCATTGGCGCAGGCAATCGGCGCACGGCACAACATCTACGGCCCCGACTACGCGGCACTCTATTTCGGCGGCAACGCGAACCGCGAATTCACTGCTTTCATCGAAACCGAAACACCTTTAGGCGAGATCGAGCGGAGTCTGCTGGAAGTGTTCAGCCGCAACGTCGCAGTTGGGCTGGAAAACGTCCTCCTGGTATCGCGGCTGCACACTTCCGCGTTCTACGACCCGCTCACCAAGCTGGCGAACCGTGCCCGCCTGCGCGACCTGCTGGACCAGACACTGGCGACGCCGGAACGCAGCGAAACCACGCTGGCGCTGGTCGACATCGATCATTTCGCCGAAACCAATGATGCGCTCGGCCACCAATTCGGCGATCTGCTGCTGCTGGGCGTGGCGGCCAGGCTGGAGTCCCAACTGGGTGGACAGCTGGTCATCGGCCGGGTCGGCGGCGATACCTTCGGCGTATTGGGCGATGCTGGGCTGGTAACCCCGGCAGTGCTGCTCGGGCTGTTCGAAAAGCCGTTCAGCATCGACGGCCAGGACGTGCAGGTGTCGGCCACCGCCGGCCTGCTCAGCCTGGACGGCTACGAAGGCAACGGTGCCGACGCACTGAAGGACGCAGACATCGCGCTCAAGCGCGCCAAGCTGCTGCAGCGCGCCGGCCATTTCTATTTTTCGCGCAACATGGGTGTCGACATCCGCGAACGGGTGCGCCTGATGCATGCATTACGCAACGCGCACAGGGAAAACGAGCTGTTCGTCGTCTACCAGCCGCAGATCGACCTCGCCACCCGGCGCCCGGTCGGCGCGGAAGCGCTGCTGCGCTGGCGCACCCGCGACGGCACGTTCATTCCTCCCGACCGTTTCATCCCGATTGCCGAATACTCGGGGTTGATCATTGAAATCGGAGAGCGCGTGCTGCGCGACGCCTGCTGCGAACTGGTGCGCCTGCAAGCCCTTGGCTACCGCGATTTCACGATCTCGGTCAACGTCTCGCAGGTGCAGTTCCGCCACCCGCGTTTTCTCGGCATGCTGCGCGAGATCCTGCAGGAAACGCAGGCACCGCCCTCGCGCATCGAGCTCGAGATTACCGAATCGATCGCAATGGAAGAGCCGGACGCGCTGATCACGCTGCTCGATGAAATCAAGAAGATCGGCGTCAGCATCGCGATCGACGATTTCGGCACGGGCTTTTCCTCGCTCAGTTATCTGCAGCGCCTGAAAGCCGACCGGCTCAAGATCGACCGCGGCTTCGTGACCGAGATCACGAATTCTGCGCGCGGCAGCAGCATCGCGGAAATGGTGATCCAGCTCGGACACAATCTGGGCCTGTCGGTCGTCGCAGAAGGTGTCGAGGACGAGCGCCAGGCGACGATACTGGTCGATCTCGGCTGTCCGCTCGCACAGGGTTACCTGTTTGCCCGGCCGATGACGGTAGAGCAGTTGAGCCGCTGGCTCAAGGACAATGCCGCTTAGCCGGCCGGCGGGTCCGGCGGCCGCCGGCAGCCTCTGCCGCTGAACCGATCCGTCGCGCACCGCCATGTACCACCGCGCCCTCACCCTTCGTCGCGCCATCGTGCTTGTCGTGGTGCTCGGGCTGCTGGCGCCGGCGCTGCTGATCAGCGGCTACTCCTGGATCCGGCAATATACCGACGACATTCATCGTCAGACCGAGGAACTGCTGCAGCAGAACGCCGCCATCCTCGCCAGCGGGATGCGGGAACCGCTGTGGAACATCAACCAGGAAAGCGGCAATGCGCTGCTGAACGCGATGATGTCGCGCAACGAAGACATCGTCAGCATCGAAGTGCGCGACAACGCACTCGGCGTATTCGTTTCCGGGGAACGTCCGGAGCGGCGCAGCGGCTTCACCGCGATCACCGAAAAACCGGTGATTTACCATTCCAGCACGATAGGCACGGTCAAGATCGAAGTCGGCAGCGCGCGCCTGCGCCGGGTCATGCTCGCAGAGCTGCGGGAATCGATGGGAGCGGTGGCGGCGCAGGCGGTGCTGTCGATCATCCTGATCCTGATCCTGCTGGACCGGCGGCTGGTGCAGCCGCTGCAACGCCTGAGCGCCGGCGCCGAGCGCCTCGCGAACCGCGAACTGGACGAGCCGTTCACCTGGCAACGCCTGGATGAAATCGGCATGCTGAGCCGCCGCATGGAAGATACCCGGATCAGCCTGCGCAGGCTGTTCGAGGAGCTCGACAGCAAGAACGAAGAACTGGAACGGGATATCGACAAGCGCAAACGCATCGAACAGGAGTTGTTCGAACGGGAAGAACGCTTCCGGGTCCTGGTCGAACAAAGCCCGATCGCGATCATCGAATGGGACAGCTACTACCGGGTGGTGGAATGGAATGCCGCCGCCGAACGCATCTTCGGCTACAGCCGGACACAGGCAGTCGGCCAGCACGCCAGCTTCATCATTCCCAATGCCAGCCGCGAATCGGTGAGCGCTGCGTTCCGCGCGCTGGCGTCCGGACGCGGCGAAAGCCGCAGCATCAACCAGAACCAGCGAGTGGACGGGCAGATCATTACTTGCCAGTGGAGCCACACCCGTATCGCGGACGAAAAAACCGGATCCGAGCGCCTGTTGTCGATCGCCGAGGACATCACCGAAAAGCGCCGCGCCGAAGAAGCGCTGACGATGTCGGAAGCCAAGTTCGCCGGCGCTTTCCAGGACAATCCGGACGCCATTTCGATCACCCGCATGAGCGACGGCATGCTGATCGACGTGAACCAGGCATTCGAGACGACCACCGGTTACAGTCGCGCCGAGGCGGTGGGCAGCACTTCGTCCGAACTGGACATCTGGGTCTGGCCGGAACAGAAGCGCAGCCTGATCCAGGAACTGAAACTGAACCGGATCGCACGCAACCTGTCCTGGGAAATGCGGACCAAATCGGGGCGCCTGCGCAAGTGCCTGACCAATGCCACCACCTTCAGTGCGGGCAGCGAACTGTACATCCTGTCGGTGATCCGCGACGTCACCGACCAGCGGCTGCTGGAGGAGCAGAAGGCCGAAGCCGACCGTGCGCTGCTGCGGCTTGCACAAGGCACGCAGGACATGGCCGCGGAATCGTTCTTCGCCCTGCTGGTGGCGGACCTGGCGTCGGCGCTACAGGTCGATTGCGCGTACATCGGGCTGCGCGTGGCGGGCGCAGAAAATCGCATCCGCACCATTGCCGCGCACCGGCGCGGCAACGACATCCGGAATTTCGAATATGTCAGCAGCGGTACGCCGTCGGCCCGCACGCTGGAGGGCGAAATCAGCATCTTCCCGTCCGGTATACAGACCGCGTTCCCGAACGACCGGACACTGGTCGAGAACGGATGGCAAAGCTATGCCGGCGCTCCTCTGCGCGACACCGCGGGCAACACCATCGGCGTACTGGCAGTCCTGCATTTCGAACCGATGCGCAATGCGGATCTGGTGAAATCGCTGCTCCAGATATTCGGCGAACGGGCGTCCGCCGAACTCGAGCGCAAACGCGCGGCCGAAGAGTTGCGCAACAGCGAAAAGCGCTTTTCCAGCATTTTCCAGTCCTCCCCGGTGGCCATGTTTGTCACCCAGGTGCGCGGCAATTACATCGTCAAGGATGTCAATGCGGCATTCGAACGCATGTTCCTGCGCGAGCGCGGCGCCGTGGTCGGTCACAATACCGACCAGCTGGCGCTGTACTGCGACCCGGCCGACCGGGCCGCGCTGATCGAGGAGCTGAAACAAACCGGCACCACCGGGGGGCAGTGCGAAATCTGGATGAACCGTGGCGACGGCGGCAGGATCCTGGTGCAGATTTCCGGCCACACCTTCACGCTCGATGGGGAAAAATTCGGCATTCTCGCGTGTGCCGACGTCACCGAGACACGCCGCATCGAGCATGAAATCCTGGAACTGAATGCAACACTCGAACAGCGCGTGATCGAGCGTACCGAAGAACTGCAGCAGGCGAACGAGGAACTGGCTTATACGCTGGATACCCTGAACATGGCGCAGGAGGAACTGGTACGCAGCGAAAAGCTGGCGGCGCTCGGTTCGCTGGTGGCCGGCATCGCGCACGAACTGAACACGCCGATAGGAAACAGCCTGATGGTCGCGAGCACCCTGCTGGACCAGACCCAGGCGCTGACCGAGGGCTACGCGCGCGACAAGGGGCTGAAGCGCTCGGTGCTGGAGAACTATATCGGCGATGCCGGGCGTGCCGGCGACATCCTGGTGCGCAACCTGCAGCGCGCGGCCGACCTGGTCAACGGATTCAAGCAGGTGGCGATGGACCAGACCAGCTCCCAGCGCCGCCGCTTTTCATTGGCGGAAGTGGTGTCGGAAATCATGCTCACCTTGTGGCCGACGCTGAAAAAGACCGCATTTTCGGTACGCCAGAGCATTCCCGACGACCTCGTGATGGACAGCTACCCGGGCCCGCTCGGGCAGGTGCTGGCGAATCTCGTCAACAATGCGCTGCTGCACGGTTTCGAAGGGCGCAAGACCGGAACCGTGTCGATCTCGGCTCGCCGCGGCGACGAAGGCTGGATGGAGCTGACGGTGGCGGACGACGGCGTCGGAATACCGGCAGCCAATCTGAATCGCATCTTCGATCCGTTTTTCACGACCAAGCTCGGCGCCGGCGGCTCCGGTCTCGGCCTCAACATCGCGCACAACATCGTCACCGGAATCCTCGGCGGCCGCATCCGGGTGCAGAGCGAACCGGAGGCAGGCGCGGTGTTCATCCTCACGCTGCCGCTGGTCGCGCCGCAAAAGCAGGTAGACGAGGAACCGCTGCGCAAACAGCCGACGGTCCACTGAGGCCGGGGTGCCGACGGTCGGCTACCTCCTGCTGCTCCGCTACTTCCAGTTGCCGCGCAGCGCAAGTACATGCGCATGCAGCGTTTCCGGCGTTGCCGACGCAGACGACAGCGGCTCCCCTATCGCCAGTGACAAGCGCGAAAACGGACCGCGCCGGAACGAGCGGCCAAACGGATTGCCGGCGCCCCGGCTCAGCAGACTGCCCCACAGGCCGCGCAACGCCATCGGTATCACCGGCACCGGAGTGCGCTCGACGATCTTGCGCACCCCGCCCTTGAAAGCATTCATCTCGCCGTCCGCGGTCAGTTTCCCTTCCGGGAAAATGCACACCAGCTCGCCTTCATGCAGCGCCTGCGCGATATCGACGAATGCCTTTTCCGTCAGCCACGGATCTTCGCTGACCGGCGCGATCGGAATCGCCTTCGCAGTCCGGAAAATCCACGACAGGAACGGGATGCGAAAAATGCGATGGTCCATCACGAAGCGGATCGGACGCGGGCTGGCCGCCATGATCACGATCGCATCGACGTAGCTGACGTGATTGCAAACCAACACCGCCGCGCCCTGCTCGGGGATGCGGTCGGCGTTCTCGACATGCACCCGGTGCAGGGTATGGACCAGCAGCCAGGCCAGGAAACGCATCAGGAATTCCGGCACCAGCGAAAAGATGTAAGCGGCCACCAGCGCATTGAGGGCGGCGGTCGCCAGGAACAGCTGCGGAATGCCGAAGCCGGACTTGAGCAACGCCATGGCGAACAGCGCCGCCGCCACCATGAACAGCGCGTTCACGATGTTCATGCCCGCGATCGTGCGCGACATGTGGCGCGGATCGCAACGGGTCTGGATCAACGCAAACAGCGGCACGATATACAGGCCACCGAATACGCCGATCATCGCGCAATCGAACAGGATGTGCAGGCTGCCCGCGCTGGCGGCAAAGCCGGCGATACCGACCGTCGCGGTGTTGACGTACGCGAGGCTGGCACGGTACAGATCGAAACCGAACAGCGAGAGGCCGATCGCACCGAACGGCACCAGCCCGATCTCGACCTTATGGCCGGAAAGGCGGTCGCACAGCAGCGAACCGGCACCGATGCCAAGCGAAAAGATCGTCAGCAGCAGCACGAATACGTTGTAGTCGCCGTGCAGATAGTCGCGCGCATAGACCGGGAACTGCGCGAGCACCACCGCGCCGTAGAACCAGAACCAGGAATTGCCGAGCACCGCCAGGAAGACCGGGCGGTTTTGCCGGGTAAAGCGCAGGTTGCGCGCCATTTCGGCAAACGGATTCCAGTTGATCTTCAGTTCGGGCGCCGGCGCCGGCGAATGCGGAATGCCGCGGCTGCACAGCCAGCCGACGGCGGCGATCGCGACGGTGCCGAGCGCGACCAGTTCGACGCCCCATGGTTTGCGCACCACCAGCACCGCGCCCAGCACCTCGCCCAGCAGAATGCCGACAAAGGTTCCCATCTCCACGATACCGTTGCCGCCGACCAGCTCTTCCGGCTTCAATTGCTGCGGCAGGTACGCATACTTGACCGGCCCGAACAGGGTCGAATGCAGTCCCATGCCGACCACCGCGGCCACCAGCAGCCATAGGTTGTGCGTCATCCAGCCGAATGCGGCCACGCTCATGATCGCGATTTCCAGCAGCTTGACCGCGCGCGCCAATCGCGATTTCTCCAGCTTGTCGGCAAGCTGGCCGGCGCTAGCCGAAAACAGCACGAATGGCAGGATGAACAGGCCGGGAATCAGGTTGTTCAGCAGGCCGCTGTCGAGGCTGGTCCAGCTCAGGGCTTCGTAGGTCAGTATGGTCAGCAGCGCGGTCTTGAATACGTTGTCGTTGAAAGCGCCCAGGAACTGGGTCCAGAAAAACGGCGCGAAACGGCGCTGCGCGAGCAGCCTGAACTGATTGGGTTTGCTCATCTCGGAAGACAGGAAGTAAAGGATGAGGGAGGCCGGAACGATCCGCCGCGGGTGCGTGCGTTCGATAGCGGCACGATGAAAAAAGCCGTCGGCGGCAACACGGCGGCGGACGGCCTGTTTTGCGGCGAAGCCGCAAGCGATACGCGGTGCGGAATCGGCTCGCGTCTACTCATCGCCCTCGGCGGGCCAGTCGCGAATGTATGCCTTGAGCATCTTGTTTTCGAAGCTCTGCGCCTCGAACACCGCCTTCGCGACATCGTAGAAGGAGATCACCCCGAGCAGCGTCTTCGCATCCACCACCGGCACATAGCGCGCGTGCCGTTCCAGCATCAGGCGCCGCACTTCGTTGACTTCGGTATCGGGCGTGATCGTGATCGGATGGTCGTCCATGTGCTTGCGTACGGTGTCGCTGCCGACCTGCCCCTTGTTCAGATGGAGCGCCTTCATCACTTCACGAAAGGTCAGCATGCCGACCAGTTCCCCGAATTCCATCACCACCAGCGAACCGATGTCCTTCTCCGCCATGGTTTCGACGGCATCGGCCAAGGCCATGTCGGGCGTGACCGTGTACAGGATATCGCCCTTGACTTTCAGAATTTCGGAGACTTTCATGGTAACCGTCCCAATCGATGGTAATGGAGTTAGTACCGATGTTAATGCATTTGAAATGTAACGTATGCCGCCGGAAAAATCCAGCGCGGACCGCCCCGGTACGGCAGCCGGTTCGATGCTACGATTGCAGCACACCAACAAGCCGCCCGAAGCGGCACCTCCATATTCCGAGACACCGATGACCCACCCCAAATACCCTGGCTTCGACACCTTGTCGCTGCATGCCGGCGCCGCACCCGATCCGGCAACCGGCGCCCGCGCCACGCCGATCTACCTGACATCGGCATTCGTGTTCAAGGATTCCGATCAGGCGGCGGCGCTGTTCAACATGGAACGCGCCGGACACGTCTACTCGCGCATTTCGAACCCCACCACCGCGGTATTGGAAGAGCGCATCGCCGCACTCGAAGGCGGTGTCGCCGGCATCGCTGTCGCCAGCGGACAAGCGGCGCTGCATCTGGCGCTGGCGACAATTGCAGGCGCCGGTTCGCATGTGGTGGCCTCGCGCGCGCTGTACGGCGGTTCGCACAATCTGCTGGCATACACGATGAAACGCTTCGGCATCGACACCACCTTCGTCGATCCGCGCGACCTCGATGCCTGGCGCCGCGCCATCCGGCCGAATACGAAAACCTTGTTTGCTGAAACGCTCGGCAATCCTGGTCTGGACGTTCTCGACATCCCGCAGGTGGCTGCCATCGCGCACGAAAACGATCTGCCGCTGATGGTCGATTCGACCTTCACCACGCCGTGGCTGCTGCGCCCGTTCGAACACGGGGCCGACCTGGTCTATCATTCCGCCACCAAATTCCTGTGCGGACACGGCACTGCGGTTGGCGGCCTGCTGGTGGACGGCGGCAGCTTCGACTGGCAGCAGGCGCATGACCGGAGCGGGCGCTTTGCGGAGCTGTGCGAACCGTACGATGGTTTCCATGGAATGGTGTTTTCCGAGGAGTCGACAGTGGCCCCGTTCGCGCTGCGCGCGCGGCGCGAAGGCTTGCGCGACTTCGGCGCAGTGATGAGCCCGCACAATGCATTCGCGATCCTGCAAGGCGTGGAAACATTGGGACTGCGCATGGAGCGCCATGTCGCCAACACCCGCAAGGTGGTGGAGTTCCTGGTCGCGCATCCGACGGTGGAATCGGTTGCTTATCCGGAACTCGAGTCGCACCCCGACCATGCGCTCGCGCAACGGCTGCTGCCCAAAGGTTGCGGCGCGGTCTTTTCGTTCGCGATCCGCGGCGACCGCGCCGCGGGCCGCCGCTTCGTCGATGCACTGAAGGTGTTTTCGCATCTCGCCAACGTCGGCGATGCGAAGTCGCTGGTGATCCATCCTGCGTCCACCACGCATTTCCGGGTGCCGGTCGAACAGCTCGCCGCAGCCGGCATCACCGAGGGAACGATGCGGCTGTCGATCGGACTGGAGGATGCGGACGACCTGATCGAAGACCTTGGCCGCGGCCTGCGCGCCGCGCAGAAAGGAGCATGAGATGCTGTTGAACGTGCAAGGCCACTCCGCCTATTGCTACACAGGAGGCAAGACGTTCGACCCCGCGCTGCCGACCGTCGTCTTCATCCACGGGGCCCAGAACGACCATTCCGTCTGGGTGCTGCAGACGCGCTACTTCGCCCATCACGGCTTCGGCGTGCTGGCGCTCGACCTGCCCGGCCATGGCCGCAGCGAAGGCGCGCCCTTGACCAGTGTCGAAGCGATGGCGGACTGGCTGCTTGCGCTGCTGGATGCGGCCGGCGTGCAGCGGACGGCACTGGTCGGACACAGCATGGGATCGCTGGTCGCGCTGGAAGCGGCATGCCGGGCACCGGCGCGCGTCGCCAAGGCGGCGCTGGTCGGCACCGCCTATCCGATGCGCGTATCCGACGCGCTGCTGGATGCCGCGCTGAATGACGAACAGCGGGCGATCGACATGGTGAATATCTGGGAGCATTCGTCGATTGCGCAGAAACCGTCCAATCCCGGCCCTGGCTTTTACGCAATGGGCGGGGCGCAACGCCTGATGCAGCACATCGCGCGGCATAATCCTGCCCGGGTTTTCCACACGGATTTTTCGGCGTGCAATGCCTATGCCAATGGCGAGGCCGCGGCGCGTTCGCTGCAGTGTCCCGCGCTGCTGCTGCTGGGCGCGCGCGACGTGATGACGCCGCCCAAGGCGACTGCGCTGCTGAAGAATGCGATTGCCGATTGCCGCGTTGTCAGTATCGAGAATTGCGGCCACGCGCTGATGGCGGAACAACCGGACGCTGTGCTGGATGCCTTGCTGCAGTTCATCCGCTGACGACTTTCAGCAGGAAATCGACGCTGGATCGGCGCTGCAACGCAACAAGGAATCGATGGATGCGGGTTGCAACTCCGGCCCGGCGGGACTACCCTGAATCAAGGCAATATCAGCCGACCTCAGGGAGAGCATGATGTCGATCAGCATCCATAGAGAATACGCAAGCTTCGCCGATTTTTATCCGGTGTACCTGGCCGAGCATACGAACCGCACTTGCCGGCAACTGCATTTCGCCGGTTCCACACTGGCGCTTGCCTGCCTGGCGGCGTTGCTGCTCAGCGGCAATCCGGCCTGGCTGGTGGCGGCTCTCGCCTGCGGCTACGGCTTTGCCTGGGTCGGGCATTTCGCTTTCGAAAAGAACCGTCCGGCCACCTTTCGCCATCCGTTCTATTCCTTCATCGGGGATTGGGTCATGTACTGGCAGTTGCTGACGGGGCAGGCTTCGTTCTGAACTGGGCCGCCAGGGTCTGGTCCAGCCCCTGCTCCACCGCCTGCTCGACCTGCCGCGCCAGCGGCGTGCCGGCAGCGGTATCGAACACGAAAAGCCGATACACGTCGGCCACCCGCAGACGCTCCGGATTTGCCAGCAGGGTCCAGGTATCGAACCCCACGGTAATCCGCTTGCCGATCTGGATGCGGCGCGGTACCGGCATCTTGATCCTGCCCACCCAGCCGGCTTCCAGCATCCGTTGCAGCAGCAATTCGGACTCATCGAAACCGATCCGGGTGCGCGCCCGGATCTGGGCCGCATCGACTGCGCCGCCGGCATCGCTCTCGCGCGCCAGATACAGCACCTTCAACACCGCCATCGCATCGATGAAGGCCGAGCCTGGCCGCCCCACGTGCCACCAGCGCTCGTAGCGCACCACCGGCAGCGCGGCCGCCAGCACCGCCCCCATCAGCGCGATCATCCAAGACACGTAGATCCATATCAGGAAGATCGGCATCGCGGCCAGTGTGCCGTAGATCATCGTATAGCTGTGAAAACGGGTGATGAAGATCACGAAGATGCGCTTCGCTATCTCGAACGCTACCGCCGCCAGCAGGCCGCCGCAGGCGGCGTCGCGCCAATCGACCAGGCGGTTCGGCACCGCCAGGTACAACAGCGTGAATGCGCTGCCGGTCAGCAATATCGATACCAGCGTGTACAGCATCGCGCCGGCGACCGGCAGCCGGCCCACTACACCGCCAGTGGCCGCAAACACATAGGAGGTGACGGAAATCGAAACCCCGATCAGCAACGGCCCCAGGGACACGATGGACCAGTACACCACGATCTTCTGCGCTAGCGGACGCCCGGTCTTCACGCGCCAGATGCGGTTGAACGCGCGGTCGATGGTCAGCATCATCGCCACCGAGGTGACGATCAGGCCGACTGCGCCGAACGCCGACAGGCGAGTCGCTTTCGACGCGAACTGATTCAGGTAGCCGAAGATCGTATCCGAAATGGTTTTCGGCATCAGGCTCTTGATGAAATAGGCCTCCAGCGCCGCGCGAAAAGTATGGAACAGCGGGAAGGTCGTGAAAATCGCCAGCGCGATGGTGAGCATGGGCACCAGCGCCAGCACCGTGGTGAAGGTCAGGCTGCCGGCCACCTGGGGCAATTGCTCCTCGTCCAGCCGTTGCCGTGCGAAGCGCAGCAGGCCGAGCGCGCCTTCCAGCGGGAAGCGGCGCATGATGCGCAGGTTGAATGGAAAGCGGCGGTGAATGTTGGGCGAATGCGGCATCGGTCGTCGGACGGTCGGATCGGGCTGTCGGCGCAATGGCGTGCGATCAAAGCATCCTATAATATCAAGCATGACAGTTTCCGAACTCACGCTGCTGGTTTTGTACTATTCGCGCCATGGCGCGACCCGCAAGATGGCCGACCTGATCGCCCAGGGCATAGAAAGCGTTCCCGGCTGCAGCGCGCGCCTGCGCACGGTCCCGTCGGTCTCGACCGTGGCCGAAGCCAGCGAACCGGACATTCCGCGCGAAGGTCCGCCGTATGTGGAATTGCGGGACCTGCAGGAATGCGACGGCCTCGCGCTCGGATCGCCGACCCGTTTCGGCAACATGGCCGCGCCGCTCAAGTATTTCTGGGACTCGACCTCAGCCGAATGGCTGGCCGGCAGCCTGAGCGGAAAGCCGGCCTGCGTATTCACGTCCACCGGCAGCCTGCACGGCGGCCAGGAAACCACCCTGCTGTCGATGATGATTCCGTTGATGCACCACGGCATGCTGCTGCTCGGGCTGCCGTACACCGAAGCCGCGTTGATGACCACCGCCAGCGGCGGTTCGCCGTATGGCGCCACCCACTGGGCCGGCGCCGGCGGCAACCAGCCGATCGCCGACGACAGCAGGCGCCTCGCGATCGCACTCGGCAAGCGGCTGGCGGAAAACGCGCAAAAGCTGAGAGGTAACTACTGATGCATACCCGGATGCAAAACATTTACTACGGCGGTACGATCGTCAGCCTGACGCTGCTGATCGCTCTGTGCGTCGCCTGGGAACTGAGCCTGGCCCCACTGCGCCCGGGTGGTTCCTGGCTGGTGCTGAAGGTGGTGCCCCTGTTGTTGCCGCTGAGCGGCGTCGTCAAACGCAACATCTACACGATGCAGTGGTCGTCCATGCTGATCCTGCTTTATTTTGCCGAAGGAATCGTGCGCGCTACCAGCGACCGCGGCCTGTCCGCCACGCTCGGCTGGATCGAGGTCGCGCTCACCTGCGTATTCTTCTTCTGCAGCATCCTCTATCTCCGTCCCTACAAGCAGGCTGCCAAGCGACTGGCGCAGCAAGCGATCCGGAAAGCATCGAAATGAGCGATTTCCTCACCCAGTGCCGCGACGCGATCGGCGCTGAGCACGTATTGACTGCGCCGGCGGACATGGCTGGCTACCTGACCGACTGGCGCCGCCGCTTTACCGGCTCGGCGCTGGCCGTCCTGCGCCCCGGCGACAGCGAGCAGGTCGCCGCGCTGGTGCGGCTGTGCAATGCCCATCGAGTACCGCTGGTGCCGCAAGGCGGCAATACCGGGCTGGTGCTGGGCAGCGTGCCGGATCAATCGGGGAACGCGGTGGTGCTGTCGCTGACGCGCCTGAACCGCATCCGTGCGATCGACACCGTCAACAACACGGTCACGGTGGAAGCCGGCTGCGTGCTGGAAACGCTGCAGAATGCGGCGCACGAGGCGGGACGCCTGTTCCCGCTTTCGCTGGCGGCCGAAGGCAGCTGCACGATCGGCGGCAACCTGTCGACCAATGCCGGCGGCACCGGCGTGCTGCGCTACGGGAATACGCGCGAACTCTGCCTCGGACTGGAAGTGGTCACCGCGCAGGGCGAACTGTGGAACGGCCTGCGCGGCCTGCGCAAGGACAACACCGGTTACGATCTGCGCGACCTGTTCATCGGTGCCGAAGGCACGCTCGGCGTCATCACGGCGGCCGTGCTCAAGCTGTTCCCGCTGCCGAACGCGCAGCTGACCGCGCTGGCGGCAATGCAAACGCCGGATGACGCGCTGCGCCTGCTGTCGCTGGCGCAGCAGCGCTGCGGAGCGGCCCTGACCGGTTTCGAACTGATGTCCGATTTCTGCCTGCAACTGGTGGCCAAGCATTTCGCGCAGATGAGACTGCCGTTTCCGGAATCCTCGCCGCAGTATGTGCTGCTCGAAATTTCCGACAATGAGTCGGAACAGCATGCGAACCAGCTGCTCGAAAGCGTGATCGGCGAGGCGCTGGAGCAAGGCGTGATCCAGGATGCGGTGGTCGCATCGTCGCTGGCGCAATCGCGGGCGCTGTGGAACCTGCGCGAACATATTCCACTGGCGCAGGCCGAGGAAGGCAAGAATATCAAGCACGACATCTCGGTGCCGATCTCGCGCATCGGCGAGTTCATCCGCGTCACCGACGTACTGCTGGAGCAGCATTTTCCCGGATGCCGGATGGTGACCTTCGGACACCTTGGCGACGGCAACCTGCATTACAACGTATCGCCTCCCGCCGATCGTTCGGCCGACGCCTTCATCGACCAGCAGGATGCGATCAACCAGGTGGTGTATGACAGCGTGCATCGTTTCGGCGGCTCCATATCGGCCGAGCATGGGCTGGGCGCATTGAAGCGCGAGGAAATCCGCCACTACAAATCGGACATCGAGCTGCGCTTGATGCGGGCGATCAAGCAGGCGCTCGATCCGCTGGGGTTGATGAATCCCGGCAAAGTCATCTGAGATGCGGCGCGCCGCTTCCGCACTCGTCGCGCTGTTGCTGCTGTCCGCCACGGCACCCGCCTCGGCCATTTACAAGTGCGAATCCGATGCCGGAACCAGCTATAGCGACCTTCCCTGCCCGGGCGGACAACGGCTGACGATAGACGCCGCGGCGGCGAGTGCCGACGACAATAGCGACAATAGCGACGGCAAGCGCCGCCTGGCGCGCGAAAAGGCCGAACTCAAGCAACTGCAGGCCACGCGCCACAAACAGGAAGCGGCTGCGCGAAAACAGCAGCAAAAAGCCCGCAAGGCCTACGAAGCGAAGCGGAAAAAATGCGCAACGCTGGCGCTGCGACTCAAATGGGCTCGCGAAGATGCGGCCGACGCCGAGTTCAAGAAAGCCGCCAGCGCCCGGCGCAAGGCACGCCGGGCCGAGCAGGCATATCAGGCTGCCTGCGGCTGAGGCTGGGGCCGGTCCTCCTCTCCATCCAGCAGCGCAATCAAGGGATGCAGCACTTCTGCTTCGTGCGGCTCCAGGGTCGATGCCTGCAAGGACAAGTCGCGCGCGATGTCACGCAGCCGCCACAGGATTTCACGGGTAGCCACCGCGGTCTCGAACAGTATCTCGCCGCTGCGCAGCGCGACGAAATGATCGCCTTCTTGGAGACATACGTCGAGGCCGGTGCTGCTGAAGACGCGCTGCAAGGTCACAGCCCGGTTCAGCGTATCGTCCAGCAAACGCGATAATCGCTTCGACTTCGTACCGGCCTGGTCAAGCAAGGCATTCCCGGCCTCTACCACGCTGCCGATGCGGCTGTACAGCACGCGCGCATCGTCGCATTGCGCGCCGTGCTCGACATCGGCTTCCTCCCCATCCCAGGCGGCGCGTGCGCTCTGCATTGCGCTCGACACCGTCGATACCAACTCGTGCGCATGCTCGCCCGGCACGATCTTCAGCGCCAACTCCGCGCGCTCCAGCGGGCGGCTCTTGCGCGTGAAAATGCCGCACACCACCTCGGCCACCGAAATCACCTGCCCGGCCCGGCTGATCGCCGCGCCGCTCAGTTGGCGCGGGTAGCCGCCGCCGTCGAAGCGCTCATGATGCTCGAACACCGCCTGTGCCACCGTGGGCGGGTAATTTTCCAGGCCTGCTATCAGCATCTGGCCGATGCGCGGATGCACGATCACATGGCGCCACTCATGCGGATACAGCCGCCTGCGCATGTTCAGGTATTCGGGCTCGATATAAAGTTCACCGATATCATGCAGCAATCCCGCCAGCGCAACCGCAGTCTGCTCCTGGATGCCGAGGCCGAAATTGCGGGCCAGGCAGATCGACACCAGGCTCACCATCACGCTGTGCTCGAGCGCAGCCGCTCCGCCGCGCTGGATAATCGTCAGCATGGTGCTCATCGCGCTGCCGAAGCGGACATCGGCCAGCACCCGCACCGGCGACGGGCCGCCGCCGGCCGCCGCAAGGATTGCCTGCACCGGCCCCGGCTGCTCGGCGATCCGGGCGGCCTCGCGCGCCACAGCCTCGATGTCGACGCCGGCTTCGACCGCAATGCTCGATTCGAACGGCTTGTTCAGCCGGCGCGTCATCAGCCGCTCCTGCAGCGCGCGCGAAATGCGCGCTCCTTTCGCAACCAGTTTCATTCCGCGCGCATCGAAGATGTCTTCGGTGGCCTTGATGTCACTTTCCTCGGCGAGGCTCATGACCCGGTCAAGGTAATACTTGTTGACTGAATTGATTACGTGCTCTTCCGACATCAGGCCACTCTTCCAAAAGTAGGGAAAGGAATGCCAGCGCGATCAGCATGCGCGACCCGGATATTTCTCGACAACAATTGTCTATTTTGCCGCGCATCGAAACGATGGTAAACAGTTAAGTGCAGGACAGCACTGCGCAATGAGGGCAGGGGCAGTCGAAAAGCCGGTGTTTTGACAAGCTGCGGCGAGCGCGCAAGGGAATGGCCTGCCCAAGAGGATTCGAACCTCTGACCCTCAGCTTAGAAGGCTGATGCTCTATCCAACTGAGCTATGGGCAGAATGCTGAAAACAGCGAGAAGATACCGGTGGTTACCAATGCAGGCGTCGCAATAGTCCGGTCCGCGCTCGTCACGCAAAGGTCGGTTCCTACACGTGTGGAGGCTTGCGGATATTACCTCTAATAACGCATCGTTACAACGGCAAATGTCAGCGGCACACAGCAAAGCGACTGCCGGCAAGCTCATTCGGCGCGAAAATAAAAAGGGTTAGCAGTTACGCTAACCCTTTGATATTCCTGGTCGGGGCGACACGATTCGAACGTGCGACCACCTGATCCCAAATCAGGTGCGCTACCAGGCTGCGCTACGCCCCGAGGAACACGCATCATACCGGCGCGGAACCTTACGGTCAATTTATAAGTGACTTTTCTCGGAGCAATTACCAAACCTTGCGCCGGCAGCTACGACACGGCGAGCAGGCGTCCAAGCAATGCCGTACCCACTCACATGTTGCGCCAAGTCAGAAAGCAATCTTGTCGGCGATTCGCCGTGCCAGGCGTTCCGCAGTTTCCGCATGCTTTGCTTCTACCATCACCCGGACCAGGGGCTCGGTTCCCGACGCCCGAATCAGGACCCGGCCGTCGTCACCCAATTCGGCATCGACCATTTCCTTTTCACTCAGCAGAG
>CBIHOK010000006.1:0-48661 GCA_966211575.1 uncultured Noviherbaspirillum sp. | reverse complement strand
CCCAACCCAGCCCGAATGGGAAAAGGCCGAACACCGCGACTGGCTATTGCGCTGCATGGAAGTCTATGCGGCCCAGGTGGACCGGATGGACCAGGGCATCGGCCGTATCCTCGATGCGCTCGAGGCGACCGGGCAGATGGACGATACGCTGATCATCTTCATGTCCGACAACGGCGCCTGCGCGGAAGACATTCCGGAAGGCGTGACCGTGGACGAACTGGTCAACAACCTGATGATCGCCAAATCGCATACCCGCAGCGGTGAACCGGTGCAGTTCGGGAACAACCCGGCGCTCATGCCGGGACCGGAAAATACTTACCAGAGTTACGGCACGGCCTGGGCCAACCTGTCGAACACACCGTTCCGTTTATACAAGCACTGGATCCATGAAGGCGGCATTTCCACGCCGCTGCTAATGCACTGGCCCAAGGGCATCAAGGAAAAAGGCGGCATTCGCCATACTCCGGGCTATCTGCCGGACATCATGGCGACCATCCTCGATATCACGGCCACCGGCTATCCGGAGAACTACGAGGGTAATCCGGTCGCGCCGCTCGAAGGCATCTCCCTGCGCCCCGCATTCGAAGGCGACGGCATCCAGCGTCCGCCGATGTTCTGGGAGCATGAAGGCAATGCAGCGGTCAGGATCGGCAAGTGGAAGCTGGTGAAGAGATATCCCGATCCCTGGGAACTATACGACATGGAGCAGGACCGGACAGAAACGATCGATCTGGCGGCCCGGCACCCGGATCTCGTAGCACGCATGTCGGCGGAATATGAAGCATGGGCTGCGCGCTGCGGCGTCATTCCGCGCGAAAAAATCCTGCAGCTGATGCAGGAGCAAGGCACGCCCCCCGCATTCTGGGAAGACGAGGAATCCGCATAGGCGCCGTGCCGCAAGCCTCATGGAAAATGTAAAAAAGCACTGCTGCGTCCCGGCGCGCGCGCATGAAACGCGTGAGCCTGCCGAGGCGGCAACGCTTGCTAGCCCGGCACACGAGGCGGACGTCGCCCGATTGCTAGTTCTCCCCGGCGGCGAATTCCTCATGGGTAATGAGGCGCCGGACGGCTTTCCGGAAGATGGGGAAGGTCCCTGCCGGCAGGTCCGCCTGGACAGCTTCGGGATTTCCGCCGCCACCGTCACCAATCGCGAGTTTCGCAAATTCGTCCATGAAACGCGCTATGTGACCGAGGCGGAACGCTTCGGCAGCTCCTTCGTTTTCTATCTGCAGGCGCCGGAGGCAATCCGGCGCGCCGCTCGCGTCGTGCCCGGCGGCCTGCCCTGGTGGCTCCCAGTGGCAGGGGCATGCTGGCAGCGCCCGGAAGGCCCCGGCTCACACATCTACCATCGGCTGGACCATCCGGTGGTACACGTTTCGTGGAACGACGCGCGCGCCTATTGCGTCTGGAGCGGGCAGCGCCTGCCGACCGAGGCCGAATGGGAATACGCTGCCCGCGGCGGCCTGCATGCAAAAAAATATCCGTGGGGTGACGAGTTGGAACCTGAAGGCCGGCCGCGCTGCAACATCTGGCAAGGCTCGTTCCCCAACCAAACTACCGAGCCCTGGCGTCCCTGGACTATGCCGGCAAGCTCGTTCGAGCCGAACGGCTTCGGCCTTTACAGCGTGGTGGGGAACGTCTGGGAATGGTGCGAAGACTGGTTCAGCCCTGCCTACCATCTCGAAACGGCGGAGCACAATCCGAAATTTTCCGAGGAAACCGGCCGACGCTCGATGCGTGGCGGATCTTTCCTTTGCCATGCCTCGTACTGCAATCGCTACCGCGTTGCCGCACGCAGCGCCAATACGCCTTCCAGCTCTTCCGGCAACTGCGGCTTTCGGGTAGCGGCAGATCTGACATGAGCCTTCCCGGCTGGCAGTTGGCTGCCGGCGCTGAGGAACGCGCGAAAAGGGGCAGTGCCGAGGAGGATCGGGAACCGGCCGCGCCATTTTTCGCATTCGGAAATCAAATCATTCGCAAAGGAAATTCTCGATACTGGTGGCCAGGACTACCGGCGTTTCGTTCATCGGATAATGACCGGCGTTCGAGATGCTTTCCAGGCTGGCGCACGGATACCATTGCATATAGGTCTGCCGCATGACTTCCCGCGTCAACGACGGGTCATTTTCTCCGACGATCACTTTGATCAGCGCCGGGTTGCCCTTGACCTGAGACGAAATATCCGTCTTGGCCCAGGCATCCAGGTAAGCGGCGAAAGCATTTTCCGTCGAATTCCGCGCCGAATGTTCCACCATCTTGTCCAACCAGTGGTTCGACAGCCGCTTCCCGGTGCTCAAATCGATGATGCTCTTGCGCACGGCAAGATCCGACGCCGCGCGCGCAAAAAAATTCCATCTCTGCTCGTCGAATGGCGAGGCGGACGCCGGCACCGGCGTGATTGCCACAAGCTTTCTTATCCTTTCGGGGACATCAAGCAGCACCTGCTGGATCACCTTTCCGCCCATTGAATGGCCGACCAGACTAAAGCGCTCCCACTTCAGCGTATCGGCCAGTGCGATCGCATCCGCAGCAATTTCACTGATCGTATAACACCCCGTGAGCGACTTCGAGCCGCCATAGCCCCGGTAATCCATGAAAGCGTAGGTAAATACATCGGGGTCGATCAGATCGTACAACGCGCCCCATCCGTCGGCGCTGCCAAACCAGCCGTGCAGCGCGACTACCTTGTGCGGACCCGAACCAACGGTTTTATAAGTGTTCGCCATGCTCCTCCTTGCCCCGGAAAGCCGATGCGCCTTGCCAGGCGCCGGCAACGATTATCCGCCGCGGATATTTCCGCCAACTGTTCCTGGCACGCCTCCCGGTTTCTTCATACCGGAACTTCGTCGACGTTATACCGAAACAGCCAGTCATACCGTTCTCTCACCTTGACCTCGGCCCACTCGCGGTCGACATAGGCCGCCGCGCCCTCTGTCGAAGCCAGCGCCGGGTTGTGAAAGCGGCGACCGTTTTCCGTGGAGCGCAAGACGATCTGCGTGGTGCGCTCGATGCGGGCGGCTTCGTACTTTTCAAGCGCCAGCGACGGAGCCTCCGCATATTTTTCCAGGCTGCGCCCAAGCACATAGGCATCTTCGATCGCCATCGCGGCGCCCTGGGCAAGGAACGGCAGCGTCGGATGGCAGGCATCGCCGAGCAGGCTTACCCTTCCTTCCGACCAGCGCTGCAGCGGCGGCCGTGCCATCAATGCCCATTTGAACGGCACGTCGACATTGCGGATGAGTTCATGCACGTCGTCATGCCATCCCTTGAAGTCTTCATGGCATTCGTCGTGGCTGCCCTGCTGGGTCCATGACTCCACCTGCCAGTCGTCGCGCTCGACAATGCCGACAAAGTTCATCAGCTTGCCGCCCTGCAGCGGATAGTGGATCACATGCGCACCGGGCCCGACCCAGTTGGTTCCCACGGGGCGGCGCAGCCGTTCGGGCAGGCGATCGAGCGGGATGACGCCGCGCCAGGCCAGGCAGCCGGAAAAGCTGGGGGCGTCGGCGCCGAACAGCTGACCGCGGATGCGGGAGTGGACGCCGTCCGCGCCGATCAGTACCTGGCCACGCACCTCGTTGCCGTCGGCGAGTTGCAGCGTCACGCCGTCCGCATCTTGCACGAAGCCGCGGCACTGCGCGCCGAGCACAAGCGCCTCCGGATTGATTGCCCGCACGGCATCCACCAGGACACCGTGCAGATCCGGTCGATAGACCATCACGTAGGGATAACCGTATTCGCGGACCGCGGTCGTGCCGAGGTCGAACAGTTTCCAGGTCTGCCCCGAATTCCAGAGGCGGATCTCCTTTCCCGCCGGTTCGACGGCGACTTTGCTCAGGGAGTCGCGCAGGCCAAGCTGATACAGCGCACGCAGTGCGTTGGGACTCAGCTGCAGCCCGGCGCCGACTTCGCGCAACTCGGTCGCCTGCTCGAACACCTGGACCTTGAAGCCGCGCTTGAGCAGTGCCAGGGCCGCCGTGAGTCCGCCAATGCCGGCGCCGGCGATGAGAACACGGATGGGATCGCTCATATTCAGTCCTTTAATGCGGCGGCCGGATCATGCGGCCGCCCGTGAACGCTCCCGTGAGTCGTTCAGTGAATGTGGATGTTCTTCTCGCTGATGATGCCCGCCCATTTGGCGGTATCGGATTTCACCCGCTGCGCGAGTTGAGCGGGTGTCGACGGCTCCGGCGTGAAATACGACTTGGCCATGCGCGCACGGACTTGCGGATCCTTGAGAACGGTATTGACGGCCTTGTTGAGCATAGCCACGACATTCGCCGGCGTGCCGTGTGGCGCGAACAACGCAAACCAGGTGTACGCTTCGAAGCCCGGCAAACCGCTCTCCTGCGTGGTCGGCACATCGGGCAAGTCGGGCAGGCGCTTTGCGCTCGTTACCGCGAGCGCCCGCAGCTGCCCTGCCTTGATCATGGGTACCGGCGCCGTGGGCGTGTCGACCAGGAAATCGATATTCTTGCCGACCAGCGCGGTCAGCGCCGGAGCAGCGCCCCGATAGGGAACATGCAGCGCGGTGATGCCGGTTTCCTTCATCAGCAGTTCGGTGGTGAGATGCGGCGAACTGCCCTGCCCCGGGCTGCCAAAATTGAGCTTGCCGGGTTCCGACTTCGCCTTCGCCACCAGGTCATTCAAGGTATGCAGGGGCGAGGTGGCGTTCACGAGGACCAGGTAAGGCTGCGAGGCAATCATCGAAACCGGCTCGAACGAGGTGACCGGATCGAACGACAGTCCGGAATACAGGCGCGGTGCAATCACGTTCGCGCTCAAGCCTCCCCACAGCAGGGTGTAGCCGTCCGGCGCCGAATGCGCAACCTTGGCGCTGCCTATCGTCGTGCCGGCTCCCGCCACGTTCATCACGATGAAATTGCCGCCGGTCTGCTTCTGCAGCGCCTGGGCTACCAGCCTGGCGCTGGCATCGGTCGCGCCGCCCGGCGCATAGGGAACGACGATGGTGACCGGGCGATCCGGATAACCGGCGGCATTGCAGGTTCCCGCGAGCGCCGTTCCGATGGCGAGCACGGCTCCGGCCAGGAGGCGAAGCGGCCGGGATGATGAAAGTGTTCGGAATGCATGCATGCTTTTTCTCCTCTCGAACTGGGTGATGGCAGCCGGCGGATGCACGGCCTGCTGCAGGGTGCGGCACGCTTGCGCCCTGTTGGTTTTATGGATAGGGGCTCATTAAACCATCGGTGAATCACAAACAGAAGCTACAATACATTGTGAATTAACAAGGAATACTTATGAATATATCGCTGCGCCAATTGCGTGCCTTTGCGACCGTGGTAGAGCATCGCAGCTTCACCAAGGCCGCGGAAAAGCTTTTCGTCACCCAGGCCGGCGTGAGCGCGATGATGAAAGACCTGGAGCAACAGTTGAACTGCACGCTGTTCGTTCGGACCACGCGCAGCGTCACTCCCACGGCTGCCGGGTTGCGTTTGCTGCCGGCGGCCACGCGCGCATTGCGTGAGCTGGAACAGGCAAGCTGGGAAATCGACGCCCGCAATACGCAAGGGGAAAGCCTGCTGCGCATCGGCGTCACGCCTCTGGTGGCGTCGACCTTCGCGCCGCGCGTCGTCAGGAATTACATGCAGTCGCGCCCCGGCAGCCGGGTGGAAGTGGTGGATGCCGACCGGAATGAGGTGCAGGCGATGGTGGAATCGGGCGAGCTGGATGCCGGCTTCGGCATTTTCTTTACCAAGGTATCCGGCCTGACCCGGCAGGCCATCTTCCCTACGCCACTGATGGCGGTCGCGCCGTGCCACGGTGCGGCGCCGCCGCGGCGCTGGGCGGAGCTGGCCGGCTTGCCGCTGGTGGTCCTGCCCGACGACAATCCGATACAAAAGCTGGTCAACCAGCATCTGCCGAAGAGCGATGGAGCGAAATCCGAGCGCATCGCCGTGCGCCACCTGGAAACAGCGATCTCGTTCGTGGAACAAGGATTCGGCGTATCCGTCATGCCCTCGTTCGCGCGGCCGGCATGCAGCCGGTATCAGGTGAAATGCAGCATGCTCAAATCGCCCGAAGTCTTGCTCGACTATTACTGCATTACCCGCTCCGGCAGCGAGCGGCCGCAGGCAATCGATGAGCTGGTGAAGGAGTTTTCGCGAACCGCGAAACAATGGATGGCCGGCGGCAACGGCGCGCCCGCCATGCGCACCGAAGCGGCGCCGCGACGTCTTGGACGGGCGCTACCATGATGCCGCCGAGCGCGGCCTCTCGTCATTCGCTTCTGCCGGGGGATTCGAGGCGGCCACGCATCGATATCCCTCAATTGGTGCAGGATGCGCCAGTGACGGCGTCATAACCAAAAATCCAGTCGACCGGCAGCGGCGACGGCGGCGGCACAAGCTGGTTGTTGACGAATTGCTGGCGTGCCTGCAGCTGCACCCGGCTGGCGCGCGGCTGGCGCTCGCGCTCGTAAGCTGCCAGCGCCGCACCGGGATTGGCACGGCCGAGGTCAAGATGACGCGCGATCGCGTATCCGTCTTCCATCGATATCGCCGCACCTTGCGCCAACGTCGGCATCATCGGGTGCGCCGCGTCGCCGAGAAGGGCGGTGCGACCGACGACCCAGCGTTCGAGCGGATCGCGGTCATAAATGCCCCACTTGTACGTTTCGGTCGCACGGGACATCACCTCCAGCATGCCCGGATGCCAGCCCACGTACGCATCAAGCATTTCGCCGACGTCGCTCGGCACCGTCCATGTCTCCGCAGCCCATTGATCGGATACTCGGCCCGCGAAGATGTTGAGCAGCTTCCCGCCGCGCAGCGGATAGAACAGCACATGGCCGTTTGGCCCGAGCCAGCCGGTATACTCGCTCCCGTCCAGCGAAACGGGCAGCTTGTCGGCGGCCTTATGCAATTCTTCCATCGGCAGGATGAGACGCCAGCAGATCTGGTTGGTAAAGCGCGCTTCGCTTTTGCCGAACAGGTGGCCGCGCACGACCGAGTGGATGCCGTCGGCGCCGAGCACGACGTCGGCCTCGACTTCGCGCCCGTCGGCGAAACGCACTACCGCGCCATCCGGGGTGGATTCGACACCCGTACATTCGGAGTCGGTATGAATCGACGCTTCCGGCACCAGCGACAGCAGCAGCGCATGCAGGTCGGCACGATGCGCGGTGTGGTAGCGCGCTCCGAACATTTCCTCCATGCGGCCCTTGAATCGCTCGCGCTCCCGCACCGTGCCGTCGTCCCATTTCAGGGATATCCGAACCAGGGGTTCGGCCGCAAGTTTCACGAACTGATCCTCAATACCCAATGCACGTATGACTTTCAGGGCATTGGGCGCCATTTGCAAACCCGCGCCGACTTCGGCAAGCTGGCGGGCGCGTTCGTAGACGCTCACCTCGAAGCCGCCCTTTTGTCGTAGCGCGGCCGCGGCGGTGAGACCGCCGATCCCGGCACCGACAATGGCGATGCGTAATGTGCGATTTGCGTTAAGCATGTCCGACGTTCTCCTTTGTCTGTCGTCCGCCGACCCCGGACGACCATGTAAATTCACTTGACGGCCGTCCCGGCAAGCCGAGCCGGTGCCGCCCGAGGCGAGTGGCGCCCGATACCGCCCGGGCAACCCTGCAATCAGGCTTGCCCGGATAGCCTCTTGGTCGGATCCGTTTCGCGCCCTGACCACCTGTTACGGATCAAAGCGCGCGTCCCGGCTCAGTTTTCCCGGGGTGCGATATGGGCCGCCTTGATGACCTTTTCCCAGTTCGCCCTATTCTTGACGAGGAAATGCTTGAACATGGAGGGATCGGCAACTACGACATCGACGCCCTGGTCACCGAAGAACTTGGCGATCTTCGGCTTTTGCAAGGCCTTGTTGATCGCCTTATTGAGCAAAGCGACCACCTTCACCGGCGTCGCTCCAGGAGCCATGATGCCAAGCCAGCCGATGGCTTCGTAGTCGGCGACCCCTTCTTCCTGAGCCGTGGGAACGTCAGGCAATACCGCCACCCGCTTTGAGCTGGTGGTCGCCAGTACCCGCACCTTCCCCGACCGGATATAAGGCAGCGCGCCGGGCACATCGCTGGCCAGGAGGTTGACCTCGCCGGACAGAACCGCCGTTATCGCCGGCGCGAAGCCTTTGTAAGGGACGTGCAGCATTTTCATCGAGGTCTTCTGGCTCAGGCTTTCGATTGCCAGATGAGGGAAACTGCCCTGCCCCACCGACGAATAATTGAGCTTTCCAGGATGCGCCTTGGAGTAGGAAACCAGTTCCTTGAACGTCTTCACCGGAAGCTCCGGATTGACGATGATTGCGCCGGGAATGGTCATCGTCAAAGCCACTGGCGTCAGGTCTTTGTCGGTATCGTACGGCAGCTTTCTGTAGAGCGAAGGATTGGTGGATATGTTGGTGGTTCCCATCAACAACGTATAACCGTCCGGCTCTGCACGGGCGACCAGGCCCGCTCCGATGATTGCCGCTCCGCCGGGCCGGTTCTCGACGATCACCGACTGCCCGAGCTGGGTACCGAGATCCGCGGCGATGACGCGAGCGGTGGTGTCCGCGATCCCTCCCGGTGCGAACGGCACGATGATATGGATCGGCCGATCCGGATAAGCGGCTTGCGCTGCATTCACCCAACCGCCGAAGGCGGACACTGTAATAAGTGCTGTCAATAGCTTTTTCATTACCTATCTCCTGATATGCGCATGTCGCAGGCATACGCTTCCCCATCGCTTTGCTTCTAACAAGCAAAACTTGACCCTCTTCTTGGAGCCGGCCTGCTCCTGCCGAAGCGGCGCTCTCTTGGAAAATCTAAATTTATACCATGTATAATTCAATGATATTTAGTATAATTTGAAGCTCTTCATACTGTCAACTCGCACCTCGCCATGAGCACCTCTCAAGAAAACGCACGGAACAATGCTCCACGCCGCATCAAATCCATCGAAGTAGGATTTCGCATCCTGCGTATCCTGGAGCGAGCGAACGGCAAGCTGCCGTTACGGGATATCGCCACCACGGCAGGAATGCCAGCCAGCAATGTGTATCTATACTTGGCGAGTTTTATTCATGAAGGAATGGCGGAACAGGATCCGGTGACCAGCCACTATGGTCTCGGTCCGCTGGCGATACAGTTGGGAGCGTCGGCCTTGAAGCAGTCGAATCTCATCGATCTGGCGAACGGCATTCTTACTTCATTGCGGGAGCAGACCAGGAATTCCGTCTTCCTGTCGGTTTGGGGCAATCGCGGTCCGGCAATTGTCTTCAAGATCGACGGTGAAATGTATGGGCCGATGGGTGTGCAAGTCGGGCATGTCCTGCCGTTGCTGAGCACGGCAACCGGGCGCGTATTCCTATCCTATATTCCCGCAACCCACACCAAAGACATGGTGGAGCAGGAGCGGCAGGCCAGTCTTAGTCTTGCCGGTGGATTCGACGAACGAATACGCGAACTGGCGATCGACCACATGGTGGAGGATGTCAGGAAGCACCGACTGGCGCAAACGGACGCGAAGATGAGCGGCGGATACCCGGCAGCTGCGGTACCGGTCTTTGAGCAGTCGGGCCAGCTTTGCGCGGTGATTACCATGCTCGGCCCGCATGCGGTGGCCCTCGCTTCCGCCAAAAGCGAGGATGCCAATACAAGACTGCTTTCTTCAGCACGGATGCTATCGGAAAAGCTGGGCGGCGGACGGTACTGGGATTAATCCCATAAAAAACCATGGGATGAATGGAACCCCGACCGAGTGCAATGCAAGGCGCCCGGTTCGGCGTAGTGCGAGCACTGCCAGGGACGGGCAACGCCGCAACGCGCCGGGCTGAGCTGCAGGCAGTAACGGCTTCTTATGAGTTAGCAATCCCACGCGCCATCACGGGTAGCCTCCGGATAATCGCCATGTTCCTTTCGATACCCGCAACGGTATCCTGCCAAGGAAAATCGGCATTCAGGCCTGAAGCCGACAATCGCTCACCGCCACCCGCCATTCAATGAAAACCGCCGGAATTTCCTTCCAGCAAATCGAACTGTTTCATCGGAGAGCCCGCTGTCGAAGGGATTTTTTGCAGAAAGCTGCTCAGTTCTTCGTCGCTGACAAAACTCCCCGCGGAGTCCGCCGCGAGAATGTCGGCCGCCGGCCGCGGCCGGGAAATTGCATAACCCTGCACGTAATCGACACCGATCTCATGCAGCGTTTCCACCGTCGCGGCATCTTCCGCCCACTCGGCAATGGTCTTCATGCCGAGATTGCGCGCCAGGTCGACGATGGCGGTGACGATCGCCACGTTGGCCGGATGCGAGTTCATCCTCGCGATGAAGCTGCCGTCGATCTTGAGCAGGTCGGCCGGCAATTGCTTCAGGTAGGAGAACGAGGTGTAGCCGGCGCCGAAATCGTCGAGCGCGACCTTGACGCCGTAGCTGCGCAACCTGTTGATGAATTTGCGGGTGTTTTCGAAATCGTGCAGGGCAACACTCTCGGTGATTTCGATGCACAGCATGTTTGCCACCGGCAAATGGGCGGACAGTATCTCGAAAGCGTCTTGCAGGAATTTCTCGTCGTTCAGCGAGGAGCCGCTGAGATTCATGCAGACGAACTGGGTGTGCGCCAGTTTTTCCCGGTTCTCGGCCAGCCAGGCCAGCGCGGTCGACAGCACCCAGCGGTCGATCACGCCGATCCGGCCGCAGCTCTCGGCAGTCGCCACCAGCAGGCCGGCGGGAATGAGCTTGCCGTCCGGTCCCTTCATGCGCAACAGCATCTCGAAATTATGCGAAGCGTATGGCTGCTTCAGGTACATGATGGGCTGCATTTCGAAAAACATGCTGTCGGTGATGTCGTCTCTCGAGAGCCTTTCGACCAGCGTCAATTCATTGACGCGCTCGCTGAATGCGGCGGAGTTCTTTTCATAGACCACCAGGCCGTTGTGCCTGACCTTGGCTTCGCGGCAGGCACGGTCGGCCGAGGAGATCGCGTCTTTCACCTCGGTGCCGGCGCCGACTTCGATCAGGCCGATCGAACTTCTCACCTGGAAGGCCTTGTCCCCTACCCGGTAGAAAGGCGAGCCGACCGAGTCGACGATGGTCCGGCAGATGCCGGTGGCGACGTCGATGGTGGTGTCGGCCATCACGACGATGAATTCGTCGCCGCCGACACGCCCCACGCATTGGGAGCCGCTCAACGGATTCGACAGCCGGGCCGACACCTGTTTCAGGACTTCGTCGCCGGTGGCATGCCCGAACAGATCGTTGATCAGCTTGAATCGGTCGAGATCGAGATAGGCCAGCGCGAGAGGCCGGCCGTGGCCGACCTCCGCGATGGCTTTTCGCAGCAGGTCTTCTATGCCCCTGCGGTTGAAGACTTTCGTCAACGGATCCTTGATGGCCAGGAAGCGAAGCTCTTCGGTGGCCTTGGCCTGCTCGGTAATATCCTGCAGCGAACCCTCGATCCTGTCGCCGGCCAGCGTGGCCTTGACCAGGAAATTCCTCGATTGTCCGGACGCCTCGAACGCGTTTGCCGAAATGTGCATCTCGCCGCTGGCCTGTGCCTGCACCAGTACGCGCAACTGGTCCCAGGTGCGCGTCCCGAAGTATTGGGCCCAGTTGTGGCGGCCCAGCGGAATCCGGGCCAGTCCCAGCATCCTGAGGAGGGCCGGGTTGGCCCGAATGAGCGTGCCGTCCAGATCCAGGGTGAACAGCCCGATGGGCATTGCATCGAAATTGCTCTGCAACTGCTGCTGCGCTGCCAGCCGCTGGTTGTGCTCGATGCGGATGCGTTCGGCGATCGCAAGCGCGGCCAGCAGGCTGGACGACAGCGCGGCGGTCACGCTGTTGACGGTGCCGATCAGCGCTTTCAGGCCCCACGCCGCGGATACGATTTCGTAGCCGCTGGCAGCAAGGGTAATGGCGAGCGACGCACCGTACCAGATCGCGACGCGCGAACGGGTCTTGACCAGGATGGAGCCCAGGCAGGCGATCAGCACGGCCACGTTGTAGGCGGTGACGATCCACATCAGCGGCAGGAACGTCTTGTAAGGGAGCGCGAATGCCGCCACCAGCAGCGGCAGGCAGGTCCATTGCGCCAGCCGAAGCGGCGCCTTGAATCCCACATGCTTCAGATCGTCGCGGAACAGCGTGCTGAACCAGGCGACGGTCAGCATGTTATAGAGGGCGATGGTGACCGGCCGGGCGATCAGGAGCCAGTTGTACGGAACTTCCATGCCCAGCCATTCCGCGTCCGCCCCGGTCGACAGCGAAGCCATGCGGAGATTGAACACGATCCACATGGCGAACAGCACATAGATAGCCTCGCGATTCACCGCCGCCGTGATCAGCACGAAAACCGCGAGGGTCGCCAGGGCGCCGTCAAGCAGGCCGGTATTGCGGTCGAATTCGCGCGCGCTCCGGAGAAGGTCGGATAGCTCCCACTGCGCCACCGAAAGCCGGGCCGGGCCGATGAAGCGGGCGCGGCACAAAAACCGGGATACCGACGGCAGCTCGGACAAATCGAGTGCAAATCCAGCCTTGACGGCCTTCATTCCGCCGGCAGCACCGAAGCGGTCGGCGCTGCCCAGCAGCGTGAAGTCGGCCGCGTTCCAGCACGCCAGGCTGTAGCCATGCCTCGAGGGGAATTCGACAACCTGCGGCGTCCGCTGCTGGGTGTCGGGTGCAAGCGTGAAATCGAACCAGATCGGGGCTTCCGATCGCCCGGTATCGTAGTAAGGGCGCGCGCTCTGTCGTTCCAGCCGCAGGAGCGCCTGTCGTTGCGTCAGCGCCCCGCCGGCGTCCTCCAGCGCGCGAATCTGGAGCTGCTCGGGCAGCGGGGTGTTACGGCTGGATTGCCATTGTATGAATGCAAATAGCGAGATCGCGCAGATCAGCGCACAGGTCGCGTAGGCCGAAGTGCAGAACAATACTTCCTCGAGAAGAGCATGAACGGATGCTACCCGCGTCCTTTGCGAACGCAGGTACGCAACAACTCTGGACGGCAAAAACTTCCGCAACGACATTTTCTCGAAGGAAATAACAAACAGCGTGTAGATTAGCGGAAAAACGGCAACACGGGGTATTGCTGTCCGCACTTACACTTTGTGTTTCCGACAAGACCGGCCATTCACGCAGGCGGGCCGGGACAAGCAGCTGTCCCTGAAGACACCCGAAGACAGGGCCGAGACCGGCAGCGGGAGGACTAGTGGTCAGCCAAGTTGGAACGGCGGGAAAGAAACCGATGGATTTTTTCGACTGAAAGGCGTGAGGCGTGAAGAGGCCGCATGGCGGGCCATGCAACGACGAGCAACGCAGTCAGGCGGAAAAAGACGTGGTTTATTCCCGTCGATTCAGCTTGACTGGCCACTAGGTCATCAATCCGAACGATGAAGGCCGCTGCGCCCGGCCGGGTCCGTACATCAGCCCAGCGCCGCGCAGGACGCTTCTTTCTCGCTTCTCGCCTGTGTCCGCCTGGCCTTGCCGAAGGCCGGGTTCATATCGATGTCGGGATGTACGGTCTTGAAAAAGAAATCAAACAGCGGATGATCGTTTGCGCCCCATAGCGGTTCGACATCGTCCACCGCGAGCATCATCACGCGATGCGGAATATTGCCGACGTGGCTGAGCGGCACGTAGCCGCAATCGGGGAAAATATCCTTGAACAGCAGGCGATCGTACTGCCTGTCGAGCGGCGGCCGCCCGGTGGCGATCATCGCGTCTACGCCCATTCCATGGCAATAGAGGAAGAAGGACTTGAACAGTACCGTCTTCACCATGCGGCCGACTTTTTCATTGGTGACGCCGAGCCGCGTTGCTTCCGCCAGATATTGTCCGGCCAGCGCCGCCGGCAGTTCCAGCGACTCTTCCACGCTCAAGCGCCGGAATTCATTGGTCTGGATACGCAGGGTTCCGAGCGGCGAGCCGTCGGCCTTGGACTCGGCAAGCAGGATGGCGACCCCCTCCTCCATGTCGATCTTTTCGGGCGTCCGCAGCGTCTGTGCAAACTGCGGAACATGGCGCATGTAGGCGGTGTGGCGAATCGACACGGCGCTCAACAAATCTTCCGGGTTGCTTACCAGCTTTACCCGGAACGGAAGAACTTCTTCCTTCATGTCGGAACCGATCGCCCCCGGATGGGCGGCATTGGCAGCGGGAGTATGCGGTATCTCCGCAACGGGAATGAATCGCATGTTGATCAAGAGCTCCGTTAGAGTGATTCGTTGAAAGGGCCGTCGAAGTGCTCAGCGCCTGACGCACGAAAATTATCCGGTTTCCGACAGCATGTTCTCCTGCCACCCTCGCTGCCAACCGACCGGCCAAGGGCTATGGTAAACGAGAGCGCCGCACGCGTTTAATCATGCTCGCCCGAGTATGGGGTGCGGGCGTCGGCATGAAATCGATGAAAAGAACGGTGTTTACCATTCATTAATTGTAAATGAAACAAGCGCGTGGCTGCTCGGGCTTGCCACAGGCGGCCCGAGCACGGGTGCGAGCTCTCGTGTTGCAGCGATATCGGGAGGGGTGCGCCCGCGTGTCGGGGAGCGGGTACGATCGCGTCCGCTCTCTAAGAATACAGGTCCGGGATTTCCGGTTCCGGCCGGGCGGCAGCGCCGCGCTGCGGCGGTCCGGCAAATGCCGCGGCCAGCGCTTCTCCGTTCCACGGAATGCCGCTATAGCAGGCACGATCAAGCTCTTGCAGTGGTTGCGAGAACTTCGCGTCGGCGAGACGTCGCGCGACATCGTTGAGTCCGCGAGGCGGCGCGTCCGGCCAGAAGCCGGCCGCCCATGCCAGCACGTGTTGGCGCGCGGCTTGCGGATCGTTGTCGCGGCAGGCCCGCTGCAGTTCGCGCAATGCGCTGTCCGGAGCCGGCTTTGCCGGTGTCGCCTCTCGAACTGCTTTTTTCCTCGCAGCGGGCACGGGGGCTCCGGTGCCGGCCAAACCGGCTTTCGCCAGCCGGCGGCGGGATATCCACCAGGCCGCGAGAGTCCCCAGCCACAATAACGCGAACGCAGCGCTTGCCCATTGCCACGGCAAGGCCGCGGCCGGCTTCGCGCCGCGGCCAGGCGCGGTCGATGAAATGGCCGGCTGGCGCGGGGAAGGTGCAGGGGATACGGGCGGCGCCGCTGGCACGCCGGCATTTGCCGGGGCGCCGGCGGCAGGAAGCACGTCCAGCGGGCGGGCCGGCAACTCCACCTTGCGCAAGACTTTTGCGGCCGTATCCCACCATGCCAGGCTCACGGCCGGCAACACGTAATGGCCCGGCCTGGCGGCGATGAAGGCAATGTCCTGGTCGCGGTTGCCCGTGACGGTGCCGCCGTCTGTGCCTTCATCGACCTTGGCCTGGTCGGGATAGGTCTTGATGCCGTCCGGCGGCGCCATCAGAGCGGCGAGATCGGGCAGCTGCGTGCCGGTCAGCCCTACCGCTGCGAGGTGCAGGTGGCGCGTCACCGGTTCGCCGACATGAATCTCGCCGTGCTCCGGCTGCCAGCTTTCCTGGAGTGTCAGCTTTTGCGCCGGCAGCCAGTTCGGTCCGGTGGCGGCAGCCGGCCGCGGCAGGACGTCCAGTTCGATCGTATTGCCGGTCAGGTGCAGGGGGCGGGCAACGCCGATTGCCGCACCCAGAGGGTTGCGGCCGAAGGCATTGCGCAGCATCGCGTCGAGATCGGGAAAGCCGCTGCCGCCGGGGTCCTGCACCTGCGCATCCAGCACCGGGCCGTTGAGGCTGATGTGGCCGCTGCGTTGCGGAATCAGCAGGTACCTGCGTTCCACCACCTGGTAGCTTTGCCCGTTGCGCAGTTGGCTGCTTTGCCTGTCCTTGCCGATCTGCTTGACCAGCACGTCGCTGTTGCCCTGCAGGTCCAGGCTGGCCTGGTCGAGCTGCGCCGCCGCGTACAGCCGCACCGTCAGCACCACCGGTGCCTGTACATAGGGTTGCCTGTTGTCCGGGGTGGCGGTGAGAAACACGGTGTCGGAACCGACCGCCGCGCTGTCGTTGCCATTGCCGCTACCGTTATTGTTGCCGTTGCCGTTAGCGTTTTTCCCGCCGCCGTTTCCGCCGACCGTCAGCGTCAGCGGCGGCGATTGCTGTCCGTCCCACTGCAACGGCGGAATGCGCAGCGTGCCCGCGTGCTTGGGAGCGAGCAGAAGGCTGACCTGGGTTTGCGACGAACTGTGGCCGTTGACGATCTGCAGGCTGGTGCTGCGGCTGCTGCCGAGCACGTCGAAATCCTGCCGGAGCGGCGCGGTGTCGGGCTGGCCGTCGACGCGGCCATCGCTCTGCACCATCAGTTGCACGGTTTCGCCGAGCGCGACGCGGTCGCGGTTCAGCGTCGCGGTGACGGCGGCCAGCACCGACACGCAGCTTGCGCCGGCCACCAGCGCGACAAGAATACGGAGGATGTTCTTCATTGCTGGGCGCGCTGCTGTCTCATCATGTGCTCGATCAGAAATTTGCGGCGCAGCAGCCCGCCCGGATCGTCGGGAATGCTGCGCAGCCACTGTTCCTGCGACATCTGTTTTTCGCTCGGCGGCCGGGCCGCGCTGCGCGGGCCATTCGCCGCATCGGCCGGCAGCTGGTTGCCGTTTTGATCCTGCTGGCCGCCCTTGGTGCCGGCCTTCATTGCATCGATCTCGCGCCGCGCCTGCTCCGCATCGCCGGAAGCATCGTCAGGTTTATGGCCCTGCTGGGATTGTGTGCCCGACTGTCCGCCGTTTGCGGTATTCCCGTCGGCCTGCTCCTTGCCCGGTTCCGGTTGCTTATCCGCGCCGCTCCCCGGCTTGTCTTCGGCGGGCTTGCCGGACGTGCCGTTTTGCGTCCCCGATGGCGACTGGCCCCGGCTCGCCTGCTTGCCGTCTTCTGTCTTTTTCTCGCTCTCTTTTCCGTTCTCTTTTCCGTTCTCTTTTCCGCCCTGCTTGCCGCCTTCCTTGCGCTGCTGTTGCTTCTGCTGTTGCTGCTTGAGCGCGTTGGCGACCACCTCGCGATTATGGCGCGCGTCCCGGTTGTCCGGATCGCGTTTGAGCGCCGCATCGTAGGCCTTGAGCGCGCCCTGCAAATCGCCCGCGTGAGCGAGCGCATTGCCGCGGTTGTAGTGCGCGTCGCTGTCGTCGAGGCCGGCAAGATCCTGGGCCGCCGCCGCATAATCGCCGGCCTTGAATTCGGCGTAGCCCTTGCGGTGCGGATCGGTGAATTCCTTCGCGGCAGCGGCGGCCTTGCCCTGGCTTAGCAGTACCTGGCCGCGCTGGTCGGCGTTGTGCCAGAGGCCCGACCAGACGGTATCCAGGCTGGCTGCTTGCGCATGAGCGGCATATGCAAGCAGCGCGATCGCGCACAGCTTGTTCTTCATAGCCACCTCCTGCGCGCCAGCAGTGCCGCCAGCAGCAACAGCGGGGGCAGCAGCCAGGTGCCGGCGTCGCGCCAGTGCGCGACTTCCACGCCCTGGGCGGCGATCGCGTCGCCGGTTCGCGGCGCCGCTGCCTGCAGCGAAGACACCAGGCCGGACAGGTCGGCGACATCGACCTGGCGCCCGCCGCCGACATTGGCAAGCTGCCGCAGACGGTCGAGGTTCAGCTGCGCCAGCCGCGGTTTGCCGTGCGCGTCGTGCGCGAAGCCGCCATCGGCCCTGGGCAGCGGCGCACCGTTGGCGGTTCCCACGCTCACCACGCTGACCGGCATGCCGTGCGACTTGAGCGCGGCGGCGTTTCGCAGCGCGGCCGCCGGGTCGTCGAATCCATCGGTCAGCACCACGATGCGCTTGTCCTTCGCGGCCGAGGCGGCGAGCAGCTTGCGCGCCTGTTCGAGTGCCGACGCCAGCTTGTCGCCGGCGCTCGGCATGATGCCGGGCTCCAGCGACGGCAGCAGCGCGCGCACCGTGGCCACGTCCTGCGTGAGCGGCGTCACGGTATACGGCTCGTCGCTGAACGCCACTAGCGCCACGCGCGCATCCCTGGCCGCATCGAGCAGATCGTCGAGCGCATAGCGGGCGCGGGTGACGCGGTTGGGCGCCACGTCGGTCGCCGCCATCGACGGCGACAGGTCCAGCACCAGTACCCAATCGGCGGGGGCGCGATAGGCGGCGGCCCGGTCCTGTTGCCAGCTCGGCCCCGCCAGCGCCAGCACCGCCAGTGTCCAGGCCAGCGCCAGCCAGGGCCAGGACGGCGCGCCGCCGCCGCGCTCGCCGCCGCCGGCGAGGCGCAGCGCCGGCAGCAGGTCGGGGTCGATCACGCCGGTCCAGTCGCCGTGGCGGGCGCGGCGCCGCGCCAGCAGGAACGCCAGCAGGTAGAGCGGCGGCAGCGCCAGCAGCCACCACGGGCGCAGAAAATGGAAGGCCTGCAGGAATTCGGGCATCGTCATGTCCGCTCCCGCATCAGCACGGCCGGCACGCTGAGCAGCAGCGCGAGCGCCAGCGGCCAGGGAAACCATTCGGTGCCGGGCCGGTACCATTGGGCCCGCCCCGCGCCCGGTTCCAGTTTGTCGATCTGCGCATACACGTTCTGCAAGGCGTCGGCATCGGTCGCGCGGAAGTATTCGCCGCCGGTGATGCGGGCGACCGATTTCAGCGTGTCCTCATCCAGGTCGGTATTGCCCAGGCTGCCGAACATGCTCTGCTGCACGGCGGCGCCGACGCCGATGGTATAGATGCGCAACCCGGCGGCAGCCGCCATTTTTGCAGCCTGGAGCGGATCCATCAGGCCGGCGTCGTTGCTGCCGTCGGTGAGCAGGATCAGCACCGTTTCCCCCTTGCGGCCGGACTGCGCCTGTTCCGCCTTCAGGCGCTTGAGCGCAAGCCCGATCGCGTCGCCGATCGCAGTCTGCGGTCCGGCCACGCCGATCACCGCCTGGTCCAGGAATTCGCGCACGGTGGTGAGATCGGTGGTCAGCGGCGCCTGCAGGTAGGGCCGGGTGCCGAACAGGATCAGGCCGATCCGGTCGCCGCCGCGATGCCGGATGAAATCGCCGCCGACCGCCTGCACGACCTGCAGCCGGGTGTAGCCGCCGGCCATGTCGCGCGCCGCCATCGAGCCCGAGGTATCGACCGCCATCAGCAGGCGCCGTCCTGTGGTCGGAACCGGCAGCGGCTGCCCCAGCCATTGCGGGCGGGTCGCGGCGCCGACCAGCAGCAGCCAGACCAGCGCGAGCAGCAGCAGGCGCCAGCGCGAACCGCCCTGCGCCGCCATCGTCGAGCTACTGGAAACGCTGGCGGCGAACGGCACGAACAGTGCGCCGGCCTGCGGGCGAGCCGGCGGCAGCCAGCGCCGCAGCAGCCACGGCAAAGGCAGCAGCAGCAACATCCAGGGCCAGGCGAAATGGATCATTTGCGTGCCTTGAAAAATGCACGGGCGCCGGCGATCCAGCGTCCGCGTTCAGACTTCGAGGGTTTGCCATAGGCCGCCTGCAGCAGACTCGCGCCGGCCTCGCCGGCCCAGTCGCTGCCGCCGTGCGCGACCACGAACGCCAGCCAGCGTTCGCCGCTCAGGCTGGCCGTGGTCTCGCGCCCGAAGCGCGCCACCGCATAACGGCGCACCAGCCGTTGCAGTGCGCGCGCCAGTTCGGCGTCGTCCGCCGTCGCTTCAAGTTGCTCGAGCCGCTTCAATTCGCGCAAGGCTGCGCGGCGCAGGCGCACCGGCCGGCGCCGCCACCAGAATGCGGCGCCGCCGATGGCAAGCACCAGCAGCACAGCCAGCAGCCACCAGCCGGGCGCCGGCGGCCACCAGCCGGGCGGCGGCGGCGCGTGCGGAGGCGCCAGCTGCGCGAGCCAGGCCGGCTTCATGCCGCCCATCGCGGCTCCTTCAGCAAGGTCACCAGCGTTTCGGGGAAAGCATCGGCGGTATCGAGCCGCACCAGCGGCCGGTTCAGGTGCATTGCCAGTTCCGTCAAGCCTTGCTCGCGCCGCTGCCACGCTGCCTGCCAGGCGCGCCGGCTGGCGCCGCCATCCATCCACCACAGGCGGCCGGGCAGGCCGACCCGGTGGACACCGTCGGGCAAGCCGTTGCGCTCCAGCGGATCGGTGATCCACAGCAGGCGGCAATCGTTGCGTGCGGCGACGCCGGCCAACGCCTGCCGCAAGGTTTCCGGGTCGGCATCCAGGCCGGCAAAATCGCTTAACAGCAAAACCAGGCTACCGGGCTGCAACAGCGGGCGCAGCGTCGTCAAGGCCAGCGGCAAGCCGGTTGCCGTCGCGCTCCCCGGGCTGCGCGGCTGGCATTCGACCAGCGCCTCCAGCACCGGCAGCACGCCTGCCTCGCGTGCGCGGGGCGCGAAAATGCGCGGCGCCGCTCCGCTTTCGGTGATCACCGCGCCCACCCGGTCGCCGCCGAGTGCGGCCACCCAGCCGAGCAGCGCGGCTGCGCGCAGCAGCAGCGCCGACTTGAGCTGGCGCCGGCTGCCGAAGAACAGCCCCGGATGCAGGTCCGCCACCAGCCATACCGGCCGCTCGCGCTCCTCGCGGAACAGCTTGGTGTGCGGGCGCCCGCGGCGCGCGGTGACGCGCCAGTCGATGGTGCGCGCATCGTCGCCGGGCGCATACAGCCGCACCTCTTCGAATTCGAGTCCGCGCCCGCGCTGGGCGCTGCGGTGGCCGCCCTGCAGCTGGGCCAGCGCCGGCCGGTGCGCGTGCAGACCGAGGCCGTGCGCCGCTCCGCGCAGCGCCACCAGTTCGGCAAGCGCGGGCAGCATCATGGAGCGGGCACCACGCGCAGCAGTTCATCGACACAAGCCTGGGCACCGACGCCGCGCGCCTGCGCGGTGTAGTCGAGCAGCAGCCGGTGGCGCAAGGCATCCGGTGCGATCGCTTGCACGTCTTCCGGGTTGACGTAGTCGCGACCGCTCAGCCAGGCCAGCGCGCGCGCGCCGCGTTCGATCGCGATCGCGGCGCGCGGGCTCGCGCCCCAGCGCAGCCATTCGGCCAGCTTGTCGCTGTAGGCGGCCGGACGCCGCGTGGCGTCGACCAGCGCGGCAATGTAGTCGGCGACCGCATCGGCCAGCTGGATCCCGAGCGCCTCGCGCCGTGCCGCGAATACCAGTTCCTGGGTCAGGTGGCGCGCCGGCGCCGGCAGCTCGCGGCCCTCGATCGCTTCGCGCCGGGTCAGGTCCATGATGCGGCGCGTGGTCGCGCGGTCCGGGTAATCGACCAGGGTGTGCAGCATGAAACGGTCGAGCTGCGCCTCCGGCAGCGGATAGGTGCCCTCGTGTTCGATCGGGTTCTGGGTCGCCATCACCAGGAACAGGCGCGGCAGCCCATAGGTGGCGGTACCGACGCTGACCTGATGCTCGGCCATGGCCTCCAGCAGTGCCGATTGCACCTTGGCCGGCGCGCGGTTGATTTCGTCGGCCAGGATCAGGTTATGGAACAGCGGACCGCGCTGGAACTGGAACGCGCCCTGCTCCGGCCGGTAAATGTCGGAGCCGGTCAGGTCGGCCGGCAGCATGTCGGGCGTGAACTGCACGCGCTGGAACTCGCATTCGAGGCCGTGCGCGAGCGCCTTGATCGCGCGCGTCTTGGCGAGACCAGGCGGCCCTTCCACCAGCAGGTGGCCATCGGCCAGCAAGGCGACCAGCAGGCTTTCCACCAGGCTTTCCTGGCCCAGGATCTGCGTGTTGAGATACTCGCGCAGTTTCCTGAACGAAGCCAGTGCACTGCTGTTTGCTTGATTCAAATCGCGTATTGCGGCATCCATGGAAGAGTCCTGTTGGTGTCGGTTGGAACCGGTATTCGGTTGCCGCCTTCCTGATCGGCGCGTTCCCTTGCCGGATCCGGTAGCGGGATCGATATCTGTCCATCGTTGAGGGGTTTTACAACGGATGCGTGAGCCGCATGTTGTCCTGTGTCGCCATGACTGGCTCGGCCGTCAAGAGCAGGCGGCGCCGCCTTGAAGGCCGAAGCATGCCGGCATGCTTGTCCAGGTATCGCCTCAGCGAAAAAACTCTAAACGAGAATTCTTAAAATTTCCTGAAGACATGGGACGCGGGACGCGCTGCCGGCCTGCGTGATCCCGGGTGGCGAGGCCTAGGGGAACGCAAGCACCGTGCCGAGGCGCCACTCCTGATGTGACTCAATCCATTGTCAACGTCTTATCGTAGCAGTGCGCACCGCATCCTATAGTGGGTTTCACGCTGCATGGTGCGGCGCTGGGGTCTTGTCATGAATGAACAATGGAAGGTTTCAGGCACCTATTTCGAAGCCTGCACTTGCGAGGTATCCTGCCCCTGCAGTTTCCTGAGCGCGCCGAGCAGGGGCGACTGCACCGCCCTTGTCGCCTGGCACATCGACAGCGGCAAGTTCGGCGACACCACGCTCGATGGCCTGAACGCAGTGCTCGCCGCCCATTCCCCGCAGCACATGATGGAGGGGAACTGGAAGGTGGCGCTCTATCTCGACGAACGCGCGGACGGGACGCAGCAGGAAGCGCTGCAGAGCATCTTCAGCGGCGCCGCCGGCGGCCACCTGGGGGCGCTCAAGCCGCTGATCGGCGAGGTGCTGGGGGTCAGGAGCGCAAAGATCGATTACCGCGCCGAAGGCCGCAAGCGCAGCCTGGAGGTGGCCGGCATTGCCGCCGCCGAAATCGAGGCGATCGACGGACTGGACGGCGGCGAGACGACCATCAACAATCCACCGTTCTCGGTGATGCCGGGCGAACCGCTGGTGGTGGGGCGCTCGACCTCGGCCCGCTACGACGATCACGGCCTCAAGCTCGACGTCGCGGGCAAGAACGGCTTCTACTCGCCGTTCACCTACCAGGCGGCCTGAGATGGGAAGCACGGCCGGCCTCCCCGGACGCATGCGGCGCAGCGAGCGTGCGCTGCTGCCGGCGACGCTCGTGATCGTGGCCGTGGCGGGATGGGGATGGCTGTTCTACCAGGCGTGGGGAATGCAGCACATGGACCTGGTCGAGATGGCGATGCCGTCCGCCGCCGCGTGGCATCTGCCCGACCTGCTGCTGGTGTTCATGATGTGGGCAGTCATGATGGCAGCCATGATGCTGCCGTCGGCAATGCCGATGGTGCTGCTGTACGGCAGGATCGACGCCGGCCGCAATCCGGACGGACATGGATGGCCGCGCGCCTGGATCTTCGTTCTGGGCTACCTGGCGGTGTGGATGGCCTTCAGCCTGCTTGCGACCTTGCTGCAATGGGGATTGCATGCGGCAGCGCTGACCTCGCCGATGATGGTGGCGACACCGACCGCCGGCGGCGTGCTGCTGCTTGCCGCGGGCCTCTACCAGTGGACGCCATTCAAGCATGCCTGCCTCGCCCAATGCCGCGCGCCGCTGGGCTTCCTGCTGCATCACTGGCGCGACGATGCGCGCGGCACCTTCGCACTCGGCATCCGGCATGGCGCCTACTGCGTCGGCTGCTGCTGGATGCTGATGCTGCTGGTGTTCGTGCTCGGCATGATGAACCTGGCGTGGATCGCCGTGCTGTCGCTGAGCGTGCTGGTGGAGAAGATCGCACCCGGCGGCGCGCATGCAGCCCGCGCCTTCGGCGTCGCTTTCGCGCTGTGGGGCGGCTTGCTGCTGTTGCAACTTCACATCTAGCGCGAAAACACCAGTCGCCGCCCTGCCTCCGCCGGCTGGGTCAAGTGATCCAGCGGCAGCACGTGCGTGCTCTTGACCTTCTTCAGCGTGATGTTCGACTTGACGTTGACCACGCCCGGTATCCGCAACAGGTGGTTCATCATGAACTCCGACAGCGCGGCCAGGTCGGGCGCGACGATGCGGGCGATGTAATCCGCTTCGCCGGTCACCGAGATGCATTCGAGCACTTCCGGCATATCGGCAATCGCACGTTCGAACGCCTCGCCGTGCGCATCGCCATGCCGCGCCAGCGAGATGAAGGTGAATGCCTCGACACCGAGTCCGACGATCTTGGGGTCGAGCAGCGCCGCGTACTGGTCGATCACCTGTGCCTCTTCCAGCCGCTGGATGCGGCGGCTGACCTGGGAAGGCGAGAGGTGGATCTTTTCTCCGAGCGCGCCATTGGTGGCGCGCCCGTCCTGCTGCAGCAGGGCAAGAAGTTCGAGATCGTAGCGATCGACACTGATTGCAGACATTTATTGCCCCGTTTCGAATTTTTACGCAAAAACCTTGCACTTAAGCCGCGATTCTACCCGCAATTCACGCAAAAATTGCGCACATTCTGCACTAACATTTCGGTATTACAGAGTCAGCAGCCGAAACCGAAGCGGCAGCCGACGAACGCTTCTGCATTGCCCTTTCATCGAGGAACCGACATGTCCGACAGCAGCTTCAATCCCATGGGTCTCATGGGTTTCGAATTCGTTGAATTCGCCTCCCCCGCTCCCAACGTACTCGAACCCGTATTCGAGATGATGGGATTCACCAAGGTGGCGGTGCACCGCTCGAAGGACGTGGCGCTGTACCGCCAGGGCGGCATCAACTTCATCGTCAACAACGAGCCGCACAGCATCGCTTCCTACTTCGCGGCCGAGCACGGGCCGTCCGCCTGCGGCATGGCATTCCGCGTCAAGGACGCGCACCGGGCCTACGCGCGCGCGCTGCAGCTGGGCGCGCAGCCGATCGAGATTCCGACCGGGCCGATGGAACTGCGGCTGCCGGCGATCAAGGGCATTGGCGGCGCGCCGCTGTACCTGATCGACCGCTTCGAGGAAGGCAAGTCGATCTATGACATCGACTTCGAATTCATCGAGGGCGTGGACCGCAATCCGAAGGGCGCGGGGCTGAAGATCATCGACCACCTGACGCACAACGTGTACCGCGGCCGCATGGCATTCTGGGCGCACTTCTACGAAAGCCTGTTCAATTTCCGCGAGATCCGCTACTTCGACATCCAGGGCGAATACACCGGCCTGACTTCGCGCGCGATGACGGCGCCGGACGGCATGATCCGGATTCCGCTGAACGAGGAATCGTCGAAGGGCTCGGGCCAGATCGAGGAATTCCTGATGCAGTTCAACGGCGAAGGCATCCAGCACGTGGCGCTGCTCACCGATGACCTGAAGAGTACGATCGACCAGTTGACGATGAAGGGCCTGCCGTTCATGCCGTCTCCGCCGGCCACCTATTACGAGATGCTGGAAGGCCGGCTGCCCGGCCACGGCGAACAGGTGAGCGAACTGCAGACGCGCGGCATCCTGCTCGACGGCAGCACCGAAGGCGGCCACAAGCGCTTGCTGCTGCAGATCTTCTCGAAGACGCTGCTCGGCCCGGTATTCTTCGAATTCATCGAGCGCAAGGGCGACGAAGGTTTTGGCGAAGGCAATTTCAAGGCGCTGTTCGAATCGATCGAGCGCGATCAGATCCAGCGCGGCGTGCTGCAGACCGCCTGAGCCACCGAGCGGGCGTCAGTATCACGGCGCCCTTCCCGGCTACCAGCGATGGTGGCCGTGATGGCCGCCCCACCAGCCGAAATTGAAGCCGAAGGTCACCGGCGGTCCGACATAGACCGGCGCCGGCTGCACATACACGGGCGCCGGCTCGACGTAAGTTCGCGGCGCCTCGCGATAGACCGGTTGCGCATAGGCTTGCGGAGCGGGTTCGTAGACCGCGCAGCCGCCCAGCAGGGCGGTGGCGGCGGCAAGCACGGCGACAGATTTCCAGAGCTTGTTCATGGCGGGTTTCCTTTCTGCTCGAGTATAGGAAAACGCCGGAAATTTTCGCGCGGAATTACTGTCCCTTACATCGTTCCACAGAGCGATACAAAGCGCGATGGGACAAGCTGCAAAAACGAGCCGCAAGACAAAAGGGCCCGCCGACGGCGAGCCCCTGGGAATGTGGTGCTGGTATGTTTGCATACCGCCAGCCCCGGTACAAACAGCTCATTCTTTTGAGGCGAACCTCACTCCGAAGAGCATGAATGAGCAAATGTTATCGAAACCGTATTTCCGCACCATGACATCGCGCAAACCACGGTAGCCGGGCACATCCGGATTCCGGATTACGTTCGAACAGCACCGCACACTCCGTCTTCCGGCGCTGCGCTGATTCCCGGAAATCGAAGCATGCCGGCGCATTCACTTCGAACCACCGGGAAACAGCAGGGTCCAATTCATGTCGGGCGGATTCCGGAGGTGTGCCATGAAGCGCTTGCTGATTCCTGCAACCATCACGGTTGCCGCGCTATCCGGATGTGTCGCCCTGCCCTATGACGAGCCGTATACAGCGTATCCGGCCACTCCCGTCTACACCCAGCCCTACTATGCGCCGGTACCCGTGACACCAGTTTATCCGGCCCCGGTATATGTAGCGCCGCCGGTCCAGTTCAGTTTCGGCTTCGGCTATTGGGGAGGCCATGGCGGCCATCATCATCACCACGGCAGGGGGTTTGGCGGCCATCATTTCGGAGGAGGAGGCCACGGCTGGAGGCGGTAGCAAACGCTAGCAAATGCCCCTCCTCCGGGCTTCAATTACCCTCCCTGGCACATGGAATAGCGCGGACGAAAAAAGGCCCATGCGCGTTGCCGGACACGGGCCGAATCCACTTCATCGAAGTTGGAGGAGACGGAATAAATATATCCTACAGGAAACTTTTTTCCTACCCCAGGGATAGAGCGAGCGTCTTGAAAATGCAGCGCCACTAGGCGAGCGGGACGTAAATTGCGCTATGGGAGCAGTCAGTTGCCGAGCGGAAGGCGTCCGCCGGCAACCGGCGGTTCTGTGTTTCTTTTCTGCAACAAACTCCGCTTCCGCTTCAGCTCTTCTTCAGGCACGCGCTCATGAACTTCTTGCGCTCGTCGCCTTTCTTGTCTTTCGCTTGCTCATTGCAGGCTTTCATCTTGTCGCGCTGGGCCTTTTGCGCGTCGCTGACCTTGGGCTTGCTGCTCAGGCACTCTTTCATGAAGGCCTTGCGTTCGTCGCCCTTTTTCCCGGCCGCTTCCTTGTTGCAGGCGGCCATCTTGTTCTGCTGCTCGGTCGCGGCGTGGGCGGTGCCGAGCGCGAACGGAGCAATCAACATCACGGCGGCAATCAGTTTTTTCATGGCTTCTCCAAAAAGATTTGAATAATGGGGACACGACAGCGAGTGATTTCGGAGCGAAAAGCCGTGGTCAGGCAGGCCGGTTCCAAAACGCATTCATTAGAACGGTTCAGGCCGGCGCTGCGATGACATGACGCAGACAGAGTTTGTAACGAGCCCTATCCGTGGGCAAGGCGGGAAGCGGAGAAGCGGTCGCCGCCGGGAACCGGTCCACGCCCGCGGCATGCCGCATTCAGTCAAACCGAAACCAGGTCGGTATGCCCGAAGCCTTTTTGGTAATCGAGAACCGAAATGATTTGCGGGCGGATCCTGAGAAAGACGATATCCGCGCTCCGCTCCGCCTGCGCCCATTCCTCGACTTGCGGAAATCGCTGCAGCAGGCAGTTCGCCGCATGCTGGATTTCCTGCGGATCTTCCAGGATTTCCGCGATCGCGGCCATCGACAATCCCTTGATGTGTTGCCAGTCCTGGTAATCGTTGTTGATCGTCAGCGATACCTTGTCGCTGTAGCGGATGTTGTTCATCTTCTGGCTCTGTTTTCCCACGCCGACGAAGATCATCATGTCGTCATGCGCATAACTGACGGTGGTGGCCTGCGGAAAGCCGTCCGGCCGCAGCGTCGCCAGCGTCAGGTCATGGCCGTGCTCGATGATGTCGAGCACGGCCTGGCGGGTCGGTTGATCCATTGCACTCTCCTCGTCTGCGGCGTTCGCCGTCTCAGGGATGGGCCGGGGTGCCGCGCCGGTCGGGATTGACGCGCCGCTCGCGCAGCGGGCGCCCGGTGCCATGCGCGAGGCGGCGCACCCGGAACGACAGTCCGAGCAGCAGGATGCCGGTGACGAATGCATACAGGCTGATCAGCCACACCAGCGCCAAGGCGCCCGCCGCGGGAAACAGGAACACCATCACGCCGAATGCGACGGAAGCGAGGCCGCTCAGGATCAGCAGCCATTCCCCCTCGATCTGCTTGCGCAGGCGAATGGCGGCGGCAATGTCGAGCACGCCGGTGATCAATGCGTTGGCGCCGATCACCAGCACCAGCACCAATGCGGTCAGCGTCGGATTGAAGACGGCAATGACGCCGGCGCCGATGCCGACCAGTCCCGTCAGCAACAGCCACCAGTTGTCGTCGGCATGCCGGTGACGGAACGCGCCGATCACCGCCACCACGCCGCTCAGCAGCGCGAACGCGGCGAACAACGCGATCAGGCTCACCAGCGTGAGGCCCGGCCACAGCAAGGCCAGCACGCCGAACAGGATGCCCAGTACGCCACGCAGCGCCAGCACCCACCAGGATTGCAGGAAGATATTGTTCATTGCGGCAAACTCCTTTCGTAACGAGTCGGTCCTCGTGTTTGGACCGGCCAGGCGGCGACAGTTCCGCCGGCGTCCGCGCCATCGCCCATGACAAAACCGCTTGACCTTCCCCCGGTGGGAAACCTTACAGTAGGAGTTTTTACACGGGAGCGAGAGCCATGTACGAACTGCAAGTCGAAGGAATGAGCTGCAACCACTGCGTGAATACGGTGACGAAATCGGTGCAGGCGGTGGACGGCGCGGCCAGGGTCGAGGTCGACCTGCCGCATCAGAAGGTGCGCGTGGAATCGGCTGCGGACCTGGGCGCGATCACGTCCGCCATTGCCGACGCCGGTTATCCGGTGCTCGGCAGCACGGTGCGCTGAATCCCGCTCTCTTTCAGCTCTTAATGACAGCCATGCGCCTCTTCGGCGCATGGCTGCGCCAGCCCTTGCAGGATCGGGCAATCGGGCCGGTTGTCGCCGGCGCAGGTTTGTGCCAGGTGGACCAGCGTATCGCGCATTTCGCTCAGTTCGCGGATACGCTGCTGCAGTTGCTCGACATGCTGTTGCGCGATCGCCTTCACATCGGCGCTGGCGCGCGACGGATTCTGCCATAACGACAACAGGTCGCGTATCTGCTCGAGCGAGAAACCGAGCGTGCGGGCGCGCTTGATGAAGCGCAGCGTATGCACGTCGTTCTCGCGGTAGGTGCGATAGCCCGCGTCGGTGCGGGTGCCTGCCGGGATCAGGCCGATGCTTTCGTAATAGCGGATCATCTTCGCGCTCACGCCAGATTGTTCCGCGGCTCTGCCGATGTTCATTGCTCGACTCCTTCCCGCTCCGGCTTCCAGCGGGTCAGCAGCAAGGCGTTGCTGATCACGCTGACCGAACTGAATGCCATTGCCGCGCCCGCCAGTACCGGCGTGAGCAGGCCGAACGCGGCCAGCGGTATGCCCACCAGGTTGTAGAAAAATGCCCAGAACAGGTTCTGCCGGATCTTGCGGTAGGTGCGGCGCGAGATATCGATCGCATCCGCCACCAGCGCCGGGTCGCCGCGCATCAGCGTGATGCCGGCCGCGTGCATCGCGACATCGGTGCCGCTGCCCATCGCCATGCCGACATCGGCCGCCGCCAGCGCGGGCGCGTCGTTGATGCCGTCGCCTATCATCGCCACCCGCTGGCCGTCCTTTTTCAGCGTGGCCACCTGTTCGGCCTTGTCGGCCGGCAGCACCTCGGCCACGATACGGTCGATGCCGAGCGCGCCGCCGACCGCCTGCGCGCTGCCGCGATTGTCACCGGTCAGCAATACCGTTTTCACGCCCAGCGCATGCAGCTTCTGCACCGCCGCGCGCGCACTTTGCTTCGGCTGGTCGCCGAATGCCAGCAATCCGAGCAGGCGCGCCGGCGCATCGGCCTCAGCCTCAGCCTCAGCCTCGGCCTCGGCCAGCCACGACACGGTATTGCCGTCGCGTTGCAGCGCCTCCGCCTTGCCTCGCAGCGGCTCCAGGTCGACCCCGGTTTCCTGCATCAGGCGGGTGCTGCCCAACCGCAGGTCACGGCCTTCGACCCGGCCCGACAGGCCGCGCCCGGGCAGCGCGGAAACCCCGGTGGCGGCGGCCGGTACAATGCCTTGCCGCTGGGCAGTGGCCGTCACCGCGCGCGCCAGGGGGTGTTCGCTGCCCTGCTGCAGCGCGGCCGCCAGGCGTAGCAATTCGTCCGGCGCGATCGCGTGCGGCAATGCCGCGCTCAGCGTCGGCCGGCCTTCGGTCAGCGTGCCGGTCTTGTCGAATACCACGGTGGTCACGCCGTGCGCCAGTTCCAGCGCCTCGGCATCCTTGATCAGCACGCCGTGGCGCGCGCCGACGCCGGTGCCGGCCATGATCGCCGCCGGTGTCGCCAGCCCCAGCGCGCACGGACAGGCAATCACCAGCACCGCAACCGCGTTGATGATCGCCTGCTCGACCGGCGCGCCGTGCAGCCACCACGCCAGCAGCGTGAGCAGCGCGGCCAGCAGCACCACCGGCACGAAAACCGCGCTGACCTTGTCGACCAGATGCTGGATCGGCGCCTTCGCCGATTGCGCGCTTTCCACCAGCCGGATGATGCGCGCCAGCGTGGTTTCGGTACCGACCGCGGCGGTACGCACCAGCAGCAGGCCTTCGGCATTGATCGAACCGCCGGTCACCTTGTCGCCCGGCTGGCGTGCCACCGGCAGGCTCTCGCCGGTGATCAGCGATTCGTCGACATGGCTGGCGCCTTCCAGCACTACGCCGTCGACCGCGACCCGCTCGCCGGGGCGCACGACGACGCTGTCGCCGAGCCGTACCTGGTCGATCGGAATGTCGAATTCGGCGCCGTCGCGCCGCACCCGCGCAACCTCCGGCCGCAGCACCTGCAGTGCCCGGATCGCCGCCGCGGTCTGGCGCTTGGCGCGCGCCTCCAGCCATTTGCCCAGCAACACCAGCGTGATCACCACCGCCGACGCCTCGAAATACAGGTGCGGCATCGCATTGCGCGCTGCCAGCAGCTCATACAGGCTCAGCCCGTAGGCGGCGCTGGTGCCGAGCGCGACCAGCAGGTCCATGTTGCCGGTGCCGGCCCGCACTGCCTTCCAGCCGGCCCGGTAGAAGCGCGCGCCGAGCCAGAACTGCACCGGGGTCGCCAGCGCCAGTTGCACCCAGCCGGGCAGCATCCAGTGCACGCCGAACGGCTGCAGCAGCATCGGCAACAGCAAGGGCAGCGACAGCAGCGCCGCCAGCACCACGGCGCGCAATTCGCGCTGGCGCCGGTCTTCCTGTTCCCCGGCGGGTGCCGCCGCGCGGTGCGGCCGCGCATGATAGCCGGCCTTCTCCACGGCCGCTGCCAGCGCGCTCGCCGGCAGTCCGGCCGCCGCCCTGACGTGCGCGCTTTCGGTGGCAAGATTCACCGCGGCGTCGAGCACGCCGTCGACCTTGCGCAGCGCCTTTTCGACACGCGCCACGCAGGACGCGCAAGTCATGCCTTCGATATCGAGATCAAGCTCCTGCTGCGCGACTTCATAGCCGGCCTTTTCCACCGCATGCCGGACGGTGCCGAAATCGACACCGGCATCGGCCAGCACGGTGGCCTTCTCGGTGCCCAGATTCACGTTCGCCTCGGCCACGCCGGGCACCGCGTGCAGCGCCTTTTCGATACGGGCTACGCAGGATGCGCAGGTCATGCCTTCGATGCCGAAGGAAATCTCGTGCTGCGCGCCGGCTTCGGCCGGGCGGGACATTACGCTGCTCATGATGGAGTGCTCCGGTTGCGGATTTCGATGAGTCTAGTATCGACCTTCCAATCATAGGAAGGTCAAGGACTACCCGCAAGGATGTGCGCTTGAATGATTACCGGATCGGACCGGATGCGTGCCTGCTCCGCATTTCCACGAGCGCGCTGTTGACATCGGGGTAACGCAGTCGCACGCCCAATTCATCCTTGATGCGCTGGTTGTCGAGCCGGCGTGATTCGGACATGAACGATAGCAACATCGGCGATACCTGCTCGCGCAACTGCTCGCGCGGCAGGCGCGGCGGCGGCGCCAGCCCGAAAGCGGCGGCGACCGCATCGAAATATTCGCCCATCTTCAGTTGCATATCGTCAACCGCGTGATATGCGCGACAAGGATTGCCGCGCCATAACGCGGCGACGATGATCTGCGCCAGGTCATCGGCATGGACATGGTTGGTATACACGTCGTCGTCGGGGTTCAGCGCCGGGGTTCCCTTGCGCAAGCGTTCCAGCGGCAAGCGGTTGTCGGCGTAAATGCCGGGCACGCGCAGGATGGCGAGGCGGCCGCCGCGCCGCCGCGCCCAGCGCCGCAGCACCCGTTCCGCATCGACGCGCCGGTGGGCACGCCCGTTGCGCGGCGCCGGCGTTCGCGTCTCGTCGACCAGCGCGCCGCCGCAATCGCCGTAGACGCCGCTGGTGCTGACGTAAACCACGGTCGCGCCCTCGGGTAAAATGGCGGTCAAATTCCGGGTGCGGCGATCGATCCGTCCTTCCGATTGCGGCGGAGCCAGGTGCACTACACGCTGCGCCAGCGCTCCCAGCCGGCGCAGGCTTGCGGGCCGGTCGAGATCGGCCACCACGGGAATGGCGCCGGCGGCGCGCAGTTCGGCGCAGCGTTCCGGCTGGCTGGTCAGGGAGAAGATGCGGAAGCGTTCGCGCAGCAGCGGCAGCAGCCGCATGCCGACATCGCCGCAACCGATCACCAGCAGGCGCGGCTTGCCGAGCCTTTTTGACTCTTTCATTTTCATCATCAGGATTGTATGACTTTCCAGGTAACAGTACAGCCGAGCGGTCGGCAATTCACTTGCGAAGAAGACGAAACCCTATTGAGCGCGGCGATCCGGGCCGGCGTCGGCCTGCCCTATGGCTGCAAGAACGGCGCCTGCGGCAGCTGCAAGGGCAAGGTGCTCGAAGGCTCGGTGACGCACCGCGCACACCAGGAAAAGGCGCTGCCGCCGGCCGAGGAAGCGAAGGGCTTTTCGCTGTTCTGCAGCGCGATGCCGCATTCGGACCTCGTGATCGAGGCGCGCGAAGTGCTCGGTGTCGGTGAATTCCCGATCAAGAAGCTGCCGACCCGGGTCGCGAAGATCGACAAGGTGGCGGACGACGTCGTCGTGCTGTCGCTGCAGCTGCCGGCCAACGAACGCCTGCAGTACCGGGCCGGCCAGTACATCGAGTTCCTGCTGAAGGACGGCAAGCGCCGCAGCTACAGCATGGCCAACGCGCCGCACCTGGACGAGCACCTGACGCTGCATATCCGCCACCTGCCCGGCGGCGTGTTCACCGACCATGTGTTCGGCGCGATGAAGGAGCGCGACATCCTGCGCTTCGAAGGTCCGCTCGGCACCTTCTTCCTGCGCGAGGATTCCGACAAGCCGATGGTGCTGCTGGCATCCGGCACCGGCTTCGCGCCGCTGAAGGCGATCGTCGAGCAGGCAATCCATACCGGCAGCACGCGCCCGATGACGCTGTACTGGGGCGGCCGCCGGCCCAAGGACCTGTACATGCACGCGCTATGCGAGGAGTGGGCGCGCACGCTGCCGAACTTCAAGTACGTGCCGGTGGTGTCGGAGGCGTTGCCGGAGGATGGCTGGAGCGGCCGCTCCGGTTTCGTGCACCGGGCCGTGATGGAAGACTTGCCGGACCTGTCCGGCTACCAGGTCTACGCCTGCGGCGCGCCGGTGATGGTCGATTCCGCCAGGCGCGATTTCGTGTCGCAGTGCAAGCTGCCGGAAGAAGAGTTCTACGCGGATTCGTTCACCACCGAAGCGGATCTGGCGGCTGCCTGAAAAAGTTTTTGACGCACTGCGCAAAACCAAATAAGATTGCCTGCATGAACACCAAACCGACCGCCCACGCCTTGCGACGCCGCACCCTGCTCTGCCCAGGGATGTCGTGCATGTAAGCGTCGGACGCTCAACAAGCCACAGGACAACCCTGTGGCTTTTTTTTTGATACCTTTGCTATCACCCACCGCCACTGCCCAGGAGTCATGAAATGGAATTCAGCCAATACGACGTCAATTCCCTGATGAAAATCACCAACCGGCCATCGCTGGTGTTCACCGAGGGGCGCGGCATGTGGCTGACCGACAATAACGGCAAGCGCTATCTCGACTACCTGCAGGGCTGGGCCGTCAACTGCCTCGGCCATTCGCCGCAATGCATCGTCGACGCAGTCAATACCCAGGTCGGCAAGCTGCTCAACCCGTCCCCGGCGTTCTACAACGAACCGGCCATCGTGCTGGCTTCGATGCTGACGCAGCATTCCTGCTTCGACCGCGTGTTCTTCGCCAACAGCGGCGCCGAAGCGAACGAAGGCGCGATCAAGCTGGCGCGCAAATGGGGCAAGGTCAACCCGAACGCCGCCGGCGAAAACCGTTACGAAATCATCACCTTCGACCACAGCTTCCACGGCCGCACGCTGGCTACCATGTCGGCCAGCGGCAAGGCCGGCTGGGACACGATGTTCGCGCCGCAGGTGCCGGGTTTCCCGAAGGCCGAGCTGAACGACATCGGCAGCGTCGAAAAGCTGATCAACGACAAGACCGTGGCAGTGATGCTGGAGCCGGTGCAGGGCGAAGGCGGCGTGCTGCCGGCCACGCGCGAATTCATGCAGGCGCTGCGCCAGCTGACCCGGGACCGCAAGCTGCTGCTGATCGTCGATGAAGTCCAGTCCGGCATGGGCCGCTGCGGCGAGCTGTTCGCCTACCAGCTGTCGGGCATCGAGCCGGACGTCATGACGCTGGGCAAGGGCATCGGCGGCGGCCTGCCGCTGTCGGCGCTGCTGTGCCGCGAAGAAGTGGCGGTATTCGAGCCCGGCGAGCAGGGCGGCACCTACAACGGCAACCCGGTGATGACTGCGGCCGGCATCGCGGTGATGACCGAACTGCTGAAGCCCGGTTTCCTGCAGGGGGTGAAGGACAAAGGCCAATACCTGCGCGGCGAACTGCTGAAGCTGTGCGACAAGCACGGGTTCGCAGGCGAGCGCGGCGAAGGACTGCTGCGCGCGCTCCAGCTGGGTCGCGACATCGGGCCGCAGATCGTGGAAGCGGCACGCGGGCTGGAACCGGTCGGCCTGCTGGTGAATTCGCCGCGCCCCAACCTGCTGCGCTTCATGCCCTCGCTCAATCTGACGACCGAGGAAATCGACCAGATGATCGCGATGCTGTCGGATGTGATTGCAAAACTGGCGTGATGTGATGGCGTGAATGCAGCCCCAGGCTGCATTCACGCCTGTGCCCGATACCTGCGGATGCGCTCCTTCAAGCCCGGCCGGGCGGCGGAGGTAACCAGCTCGGCCAGGTCCGCTGCCCGGCTGTCCGGCATGACGACCCGGAACAGATCGGCGGCCGCTTCCCGCGACAGCGCCGAAGCGGCGCCAGCTGCCTGCTCCGCCATTGCGCCCCACTCTTCCTCGGGCGCCACCCCGGTCAGGAACCCGATCGAGAGCGCCTCTACTTCGTCGAAAGTATGCGAGCGGAGCAGGATACTGCGCGCGACGTCGACTCCCACCCGCTGCGCCAGGCGGCGCGTGCCGAGCACCAGCCCGAACTGCAGGCCCGGCATCCGGAAGGTGCTGCCCGGTGCGGCCACCCGCCGGCTGCAGGCGCAGACCAGGTCAACGCCGGCGCCGAAGTTCCTGCCGTGCGCCAGCGCCATGGTTTCATACGGCGCGTAATGGACTGCCTGCAGCAGTTGCTCGATGCGGATCAGCCGCAGCACCAGTTCCGCGTCCGCAACCTGCTCGAATCCTCCCAGGTCGAAACCGGCGCTGAAGTTTCGCCCCGCGCCCCGCAGCACCAGCAGCCGCGTTCCATCGTCGCAGGCTTGCTGCACGGTGTACAGCAGCGCCTCCACCATCTCCGCGTTCAGCGCATTGAGTTTCTCCGGGCGATTCAGCGTGACTGTCAGCGTCGTGCCGTCGCGCCGGCAAAGAATGCCTGCGTTTTCCGGCGTGCCTCCAGAAGATGCGCTCATGCGGCGGAACCCTTTCGGGCAACGCCTGGTGCCGCAGTCGCGAGTTCACCCAACACCGCGGCATTGTCGGCGCCCAGCGCCGGCGGGCTGCGATAAATCGGCAGCCCCTTGCCGGACAGCCGCAACGGAGACGCAAACGTCTTCGTCCGCGCGCCGTTCGGCAATTCGATTTCCTGCACCCAGTTCATCGCCACCACCTGCGGGTCCGCGAGCACTTGCGAATAGGTGTTGATCGGGGTGCACGGCACGCCGGCCGAAGACAGGCGCCGGATCAGGTCGGCGCATGAGAATCGCTGGAATTCGGCTTCCAGTATTTCCTTCAGCGCGACCTGGTTCCTGGCACGCAGCACGGTCGAGCCGAAGCGCGGGTCGTCCAGCAAATCATTGCGGCCGATCTCGTTGCAGGCGATCCGCCAGAGATTGTCGTTGCCGGCCGCCATCGCAAAATAGCCGTCCCCGGCCTTGAAGGCCTGGTACGGCGCGTTGCGCGGATGCGCGGAACCGAGCTTTGCCGGGTCGGTGCCGTTGCCGAAATATTCGCTGGTCTGCAAGGCGGCGATGCCCAGGCTGGCGCCCAGCATCGATACGTCGATGTGTTCTCCCGGCTCGCCGCGGCGCACCTTGTTGAGCACGGAAGCAACCGCGAACGCGCCATACAGGCCGGCCGCGAAATCCGATACCGGCACCCCGCATTTGACCGGCGCCCCGCCGGCCTCGCCGGTGACGCTCATGATGCCGCTCATCGCCTGCATGGTCAGGTCGAAACCGCCTTCCTGGGAACGCGGGCCGGACTGTCCATACGCGGAAATCGAGCAGTAAATCAGGCTGGGCTTGCGTGCATGCAGGGACTTGAAATCCAGCCCGAGGCGCGCCATCACGCCGGGCCGGTTGTTTTCGATCACCACGTCGGCGGACATCGCAAGCGCCACCGCCTTCTCGACGTCGGCCGGATTCTTCAGGTCGAGCGTGACCGAGCGCTTGTTGCGGTTGACGGACGCGAAATTCTCGCTGAAACCCTGGTTCAACGGAGGCCAGTGGCGCAGGCTGTCGCCATTGCTCGGATGTTCGACCTTGATGACTTCGGCCCCCATGTCGGCCAGCAGCATGCCGCAGAACGGCCCTGCCGCGACCTGGCAGAACTCGATGACTTTTATACCTTGCAACGGAAGCATAGGATCTTTCCAACTAGGTTGAGCCGGGACCGCGGAACGCGGCCCCGAACGTGGGAGTGCAGTCAAATAGCGCAGTCACATCGCGCGCTGCTTGATGCCGAACAGCCATTCGATACCGACGATGCGGTCGCAGATCAGCATCAGCCCCGCGGCAAGCGCGACCAGCACGGTCGCGACGGCGGCACCCAGCGGGTCGGCATTCTGTTCGATATAGCTGAACAGCTGCACCGGCAGCGGCGTGGTGCGGACATCGGACAGGAACAGCGCCAGATTCACGTCGTCCAGCGACACGATGAAGCTGAACAATGCGCCGGCCAGCACGCCGTGCCGGATCAGCGGCAGTGTGATGTGCCCGAACACCCGGTAGGGCCGCGCACCGAGCGATGCCGCTGCCCGCTCCAGCGTCGAGTCCATGCCGGAAAAGCTGGCCAGCACCAGGCGAATGACATACGGGCAGGCGATCAGGGTATGGCCGAGCGTCACCGTCATCACCGACGCACCCAGGGCCATGTCCTGGAACACCTGCAGCAACGCCAGGCCGATCAGGATCGTGGGCAGCATCAATGGCGACATGAACAGGGTTTGCAGCGCCGTCGCCAGCGGCCCCTGCATCGCCCGCAGTCCCAGCGCGGCCAGCGTGCCGATGAGCGTGGACAGGACCGCGGTCGATGCGCCGATCTTCAGGCTGAGCACCAGCGAGGTGCGCCATTGCGGATCGGCGAACACCTGGGCGAACCATTGCGTGCTCAGCGAGCGCGGCGGAAACGCCAGCGAGCCGTCCCCGCTGAAGGCGCCGGCCACCACCACCGCGATGGGCGCGACGATCAGCAGCGACATCACGAAGACGTAGGCGCCGAGGAGAATGTTCGCGTGATTTCTTGCAGGCGTCATGATGCGCTCCATCGTGTGCTGTTCTTCGCCCAGACGCTGTACAGCGCGGTGATCGCCGCCGTCACCACCAGGAGAATGATCGCGACCGCCGATGCGAACGACCAGTTCAGCACCAGCATGCCCTGCTTGTAGACGAGGTAAGGCATGACCGGGATGGTGGAGCCGCCGATCAGCGCCGGCGTCACGAATCCGCTGGCGCTCAGGCAAAAGACGATGACCGCGCCGGCCGTGACGCCCGGCATGCTCAAAGGCAGGATCACGCGCAAGAAGGTTTGCAGGCGGGTGGCGCCCAGGCTTTGCGAGGCGCGCGCCATTGCCGGATCGATCTGCTGCAGCTTCCCGGTAATCGCCAGCACCATGAACGGCAGGAATACATGGGTGAGCGCGATGATGACGCCGGGCTCCGAGTAAAGGAGATACCGGTTGGCGAACGGAAGCCCGAGCAGGGTAAGCAGTTTGCCGAGCACGCCGTTGGGGCCGAGGATGATGATCCAGCCGTAGGACCGGACGACCGCGCTGACCAGCATCGGCGCAATCACCAGCATCGTGACCAGCCCGCGCGCCCGGCGCCACGGCTGCGACAGGTACACGGCGATCGGATAGCCGATGATCACGGTCGCAACCGTCGTCATCAGGCTGATCCGCACCGAGCGCCACAGTATCGAGCGATAGAAGGCGCTGTCGAAAAATTCGGTGTAGGAACCCGGCGACAGCACGTTATCCGGCGTCAGGCTTGCCCACAGCGTATTGAAAAGCGGCCAGACAAACAGGACGGCATACAGGATCACCGCCGGCAGCAGCAGTGCCGCGACGCTGAAGCGCATCTGCCGGCGCGGCTTTTCCTGGACCGGCACGATATTGATGGTGGATGACGATGAAGAAGTCATGGAGCTTGTCATGTTCGCCTCACGCGCTGGCGGCCGCGCGCTCGCGCCCGGGCATTGCCGGCGCATCTCCGGCGCCGGCGAGCACCAGCGTATCGCAAGCTCTCCACGACAGCGCCAGCTCGTCGCCGATGCCGGCGGGGCAGGATTTCACCGGAATATGGGCCACCACCGTATGGGCGCCGATCGCCACGTCGAGCCGGCGCACCGCACCGTGGTAACTGTTGCGAACGATCCGTCCGATTGCATGGTTGTCGCCGCCGTCCGGGCCGAGCACGATGTTCTCGGGGCGGATCGCCAGCGTCACCCGCTCTCCGGCAAGCGCGCCGCAGCATTCCGCGTGCAGCACGCCGACGCCGGTCTCGACCAGCGCATGCTCGCCCTGGTTCGACTGCATCACGCCGTCGATCAGGTTGGGCACGTCCATGAAGCGGGCACAGAAGACCGTGCGCGGCCGCTCGTACAGTTCGGTCGGGGTGGCGATCTGCTCCACCTGGCCTGCCGACATCAATATCACCCGGTCGGCGGTCACCAGCGCCTCTTCCTGGTCGTGCGTGACCAGGATGGCGGTGATGCCTTCCGCCTTCAGGATCTGGCGCATGTCGTCGCGCATCGTCTTGCGCAGCAGCGCGTCCAGATTCGAGAGCGGCTCGTCGAGCAGCAGCACGGCCGGCCGCACCACCATCGCGCGCGCCAGCGCCACGCGCTGCTGCTGGCCGCCCGACAGCTGGCGCGGGTAGCGTTCGGCCACTCCCCGCAATTGCACCGCTTCGAGCGCCTCGGCAACGCGCCGCGCAATCTCGGCTTTCGGGACATGCCGCATCGCCAGGCCGAACGCGATGTTTTCCGCGATCGTCATGTGCGGGAACAGCGCATAGCTCTGGAACACCATGCTCATGTCGCGCTTGTCCGGCGGCAGCGGCGACAGGTTGCGGTTGTTGACGTAGATCGATCCGCCGTCGATCGGCAGGAAGCCGGCGATCATGTTGAGCAGCGTCGTCTTGCCGCATCCGGACGGACCGAGCAGCGCGAGGATTTCCCCCTTTTCGGCGGTGAACGAGACGTTGTTGACGGCTCGCACGCCCGAGTACTGCTTGCTGACGTTGCGGACTTCGAGATAGGCCATTTCAATGCCCTCCGATAGTGCGGGTCCAGCGTGCGGTCAACGGCGCCAGGTTGGCGTTGATCTTGTCCATGTCGAGATGGACCAGGGCTTCGGCTTCCTTGGCGCCGTAAGGCACCTTGGCGGCGGTGGCCGGATCGAGCTTGACGGTGCGGTTGACCGGGCCCAGCAGCATGCTCTTGGCGATCTGCTGCTGCATTTCCGGACTCAGCGTGAAGTTGATGAACTTCTGCGCCAGGTCCGGGTTCGGCGCGCCGGCGACCACATCGAATTGCTGCGGATAGAGCAGCGCCCCTTCTTTCGGCGTGACCATCGCAACCGGGACGCCGCGCGCCGCCAGGTCGTGAATGCGGGCGCTGCCGTTGAACGCGATCCATGCGCTGTTGTTCATGAATTGCGCATCGACCTGTGCCGGCGGCTCGACGAAAGCCAGCGCATTCGGAACCAGTTCCTTGAGCTTCTTCCACGCCGGTTCCAGGTTGTCGGCGCTGCCGCCGGTCAGCTTCGCAATCTCCACCAGCACCATGTTCGCGTATCCGATCGGCATGTTATAGGCCATCACATGCCCCTTGTACTTCGGATCCCACAAGTCGAGCCACGAGGTCGGGGCCGGCCAGTTCATTTCCTTGAACTTCGCCTTGTTGTATTCGAGACCCACGGCCTGAATGCCCATCGCCACGCCGATATCGTCCGGATCGCGCGCGAACTTGTAGACGTCGGCCAGGTTCGGCACCTTCGCCGGATCGAGCTTGGCGAACAGCTTTTCGGATTTCCCCTGGAATTGCGTGGTGTCGTTGGCCCAGATCACGTCGATCTGCGGTGCGGCCTTCTGCGCGCGCACCTTGGCGAGAATCTGGTTCGACGTACCGGTCACGTAGATCACCCTTACCCCGAATTTTTTCTCGAACGCGGGGATCACGGTCGACTGCAGCGCCTTTTGCAGGGAACCGCCGAATCCGGCAAAAACCAGCTCCTTGTCGGCCGCATTCGCAATCTGCGCGCCAAGCAGCAGGACGGTTCCGATCGCAATCGATTTGAAGAGGCGTGACGGCAGGCTCGGTGCCGCTTCCTGGTTGAATACACTCATCTCTGTCTCCATCTCTCTTGGGTTGAAAAGGCCTGCTTTTGCGCAAGCTCGGATACGATTCCCTTATTTGGGGAATTCTGCGCGTCTGACTCCCTCCGGATCCACTGCCTGCAACGCTGCAAGTTCTTCCGGCGTAGGTGCCGGCGTCACCGGAGCGGTGTGCAGCCCCGGAATCTCGAACCCGGTCCTGTCCGCGAGTTCCTCGCGGCTGACACCCGGGTGGATGCTGTGCAGCACCAGGCGCCCGTCTTCCTTGCCGAATACGCACAGCGGCGTGACGACCCGGAATACGTTGCCGTTCGACGTGACCACGTCGACCTCCTCGACGAATACCTTGCGCGAATGGTCGGCGCGCCAAAGCACCGCCTGCTTCGCCTTCGGCATGATGGCCGGTCCGCCGCCGCCGCCGGGAAAACGCACTTTCGGTTTCGACGGATCGCCGATGAAGCTCGAATTGACGCGGCCGCGGGCGTCGATCTGCGCCATGCCGAGGAAGGTCAGGTCGATCAGGCCGCGCCCGTTCAGCGCATAGAGTTCCTGGTTGTCCAGTATCGACGCCGATCCCACCGCCAGCTCGGCGCTGCTGGTGTTCGGCAGCAGCGCCGCCGGCGCGGCGTTGATGCCGCCGCTGATGCTGACAAAAATGCAGTCCGGCGCGTGCAGACGGCGTGCCAGGCTCACCGCGACGTAGGGCAGCGGGGAATTGACGCCGACGAAGGTCAGCTTGCCGTTGGAGACCAGGCGCGCCATCACGACCGCCATCATCTCCGGTGCGCCGTAATCGGGCATTGCGGTGCCGCTCATGCCGCTACCTCCGCGCAATCATGCTCGAGCGTTTCTTCGAGATAGCGCTCGATGCCGCCGGGGCTGACGGACAGTTCCAGGTAGCTGCGCATCGCCGCCTCGTCGATGCCGTACTCGGGAAATACCGCGGTCGGCCAGGCGCCGTTCGGCGCGTGAACCACGGCTTCGACAAATATTTCCGGGATCACCGTCATCTCCGGCTGCGCGACGAAGTGCGCGGTGGGAAGGATTTTTTCGGCGATGATGATGCAGCGCCTGGCTGCCCGGCTCATCAGGCGGTCCCACACCGGCGTGCCGTAAATCCTGGCATTGCCCCGCACGTCCGCCTCGTTCACGTGCAGCACCGCCCAGTCCGGCTGGATGCGCGGCACCACGTAAACCTCTTCGTCGGAAAACGGATCCTTCACCTTCGCGAATTCGTTCAGCTTCGGCATGTCGCTGCCGTCATAGCCGGCGACGGCCTGGAACGGCAGGCCGAAGGCAGCCGCCTGCAGGCTTGCCATCACGCCCGGACATCCCATCTCGATCACTTTCAGCCGGCCCTGTTCGACCGCGCGGCGGAAGTTGGGCGCCATGCCGAACGGCTGCTCCATAGTGGCCATGCCGCTGCGCACCCGCGCCACGCAGCCGGCTGCCGCCAGCACGTCGATATCGTATCCGGGCGAGGATTTGATCAGTTCCAGTCCGCGCACCTTGCGCCGCGCCAGCTGGCGCACGAATGCGGAAGGAATGCGCTGGGAAAGCGTTCCTCCCAGCGTGATGACCTGGTTGTCGCGAATCAGCGCGGCTGCTTGGTCCAGGCTTACCTGCTTGTTCGTTCGGTTCATTCATGTCTCCTCAAAGTATTCGACCACGCGTCGGCGAAGAACTTTTCCGGTCGCATTCCGCGGCAATTCATCGGCAAACGCAAAACGGGTAGGAATCTTGAAATCGGCGAGGCTCTCGCGGCAATGCCGCAGCAGCTCGTCCTGCGACACTTCGTAAGCCGGCACCACGCAGGCGACCACCAGCTCGCCCCAGATGCGGTCCGGCAATCCGGCAACCGCCACGTCGCGCACTGCCGGGTGACGGCACAACACTTCTTCGATCTCCAGCGGGGAAATGTTCTCGCCGCCGCGGATGATGATTTCCTTCTTGCGCCCGACCAGGTAGACGTAACCATCCTCGTCCATCCTCCCGAGGTCGCCGGTGTGCAGCCATCCGCCCTCCATCGCCCTCGCGGTGGCTTCCGGATCGCGGAAATAGCCTTTCATCAGCGTGTTCGACCGGATCACCAGCTCGCCGACCTGGCCCGTCGGCAGTTCCCGGTTCTTGTCGTCGACCACCCGCACCTCGTGGCCCGGCATCGCCTTGCCGACCGAGCCGGTCCGGCGCTGCTCGCCGACATAGGGCGGGTTCAGCGTCGAGGTCGCAGTGGCTTCGGTCAGTCCCCATCCCTCGATCAGGATATTTTTCCCGAAGCGCTTCTCGAAGCGTTCGGCCAGTTCCACGGTAAGCGGCGCGGAACCGGTTTTCACGTAGTCGAGCCGGATATCGAGGCCGTGTGTGTCGGCCTCGCGCTCCAGCAGGATTGCCAGCACCGTAGGCGGCGCGGAAAAACTTCTGACGTTGTACTGCGCGACCAGTTTCCAATGCTCGCGCGCGCTGAACTTCCGGCACAGCACGACAGTGGCGTGCACGATGAACGAGGCGATGTGGCTCAGTATCAGCGCGTTGCAGTGAAACAGCGGCATCAGGCACAGCGTCACATGGTCGGCGGTGAGCCGGAAGCCGCGCGACAACGCGAGCGCGTCTTCCCAGACGCCTCCTTGCGAAAGCAGCACGCCCTTCGGTTTGCCGGTGGTGCCCGAGGTATAGATCAGCAGGATCACCGTGTCCGCGTCCATGCCCTCGACGGGGCGCGGCGAGATCGGCTGCGCATACAGGCGGCTGTCGCCGATCAGCGGAAGCGTGGGCCGCTCGGGATGCTTGCCGAGAGCCAGTATCCGCGGCTTGACCGCCATCCGTTCGACCGCGCTGATGGCCAGCGGAAGGTATTCTTCGGTGGTGACGAGCAAGCGGCTTTGCGCATGGTCGATCACATATTCGATCTCTTCCGCCGAAAGCCGGTTATTGATCGGATTGGCGACCAGGCCGCTCTTGAACATGCCGAAGTAGGCGGCAACGGTCAGCGGCTCGTTCCCCATCAGCATGCTCACGCGGTCCCCGAACTGGCAGTCGAGCTCGGCGAACAGGTGGGCGAACTGATTGGACAAATCGTCCAGCTCCCGGTACGAAATATGCCGCCCTTCGAAAATGATCGCCGTCTTTTCGTCCCGTGCCGCGGCGAGGATATTTCCGATCAACATGCTTGGCTGTCCCCTCTTTTATAGAAAATTGGTTGCCGGTTCGCGTGCGCTCTGCTTCGCGACCGGCGTTTTGGGTGGTACGTAACCCAGTTTTTCCGAGATCAGGAGCGCGGTGCGCGCCACTTCGCCGGTGAACTGGGCCGCTCGCTCGAGCGGAAAGCGGTACTGCGGGCCGGATACGCTGACTGCCGCGATCACCTCGCCGCTGCGGTCGCGAATCGCGGCCGCCACGCCGACAATCTCTCCCCGGTATTCGCCCGGGTTCAGCGAGACGCCGGTTTCGCGGATCTGTTCCAGTTCCTTGCGCAGGCGAGCCGGATCGGTATCGGTCAGCGGCGTATAGGCAGTCAGCGGGGAATTGCATACCGCGTCGATTTCCTCGGGAGGCTGAAAGGCAAGCAGCACCTTTCCGGTGGCGGTGCAGTGAGCCGGCGCCCGCCCGCCCACGCGGATGTATGCCTGTACCGGATTCGGCGAGGTGACGCGGTCCAGGTACAGCACCTCGTTGCGGGCGCAATACTCGGAGAGCTGGCAGCTCTCCCCGGTGATTTCGGTGAGCGCCGCCAGGTACTCGCGCGCGATCTGCTTGATTTCCATCTGGTTGCCGGCACTCATGCCCAGCTCCCACAGGCGCCGCCCGAGCCGGTAGGCCGACGACAGCGCATCGCGCTCGATGAAATCTCTCGCGGCGAGATTGCTCAGGATGCCGTGCACGGATGCCTTGCTTATTCCCATCAGCGTGGCGATCTCGGTCACGCCGAGCGCCCTCCCCTCCCTTGCCAGCAACTCAAGCAGGTCTATCGACAAGTTCAGGGATTGCAGGATTCGACGGGGTTGATCGCTCATTGTTGTTCACCATACGCGAACGCTGTTAGCCATAAGTGAATTATTGGCTTCAAACGGCAGCATGTCAAGGCCAGCAAGACTGTTTTCGATTGACCGAATCGACCAAGACGGATTGCCTGCGGAACAAGGCGGCCGGCGGCGAGCCGGTCAGGCCAAGTCAGGCTAAAGCAGCTCCCGCTTACCCGACGCGGACCGGCCCATTCCAGATGTCGTCATGCGTGGCGGCCGAGGGTCAGCGACGCGCCGGGTGCCAGCGTCCGGCGCTCGCCCTTGACGATCAAGGCAATGTCGGCACGATTGGCGGAATCCGAACCGAGAACCAGCGTGGAGCGCGCCGCTTCCAGCCGCAGCGAGCAGCCGCGATAGTGCAGCCCCAGCCGCACCCGGCCCAGGCCTGACGGCAGCGCCGGGTCGAGATGCAATCCGTCGATGCCGGGAGCCAGTCCGAGATAGCGGCGCTGCAGGATGTCGAGCGTGCCACCCATCGCGCCGAGGTGCACGCCTTCCGCCACGCTCTGCCCCTTCAGCGGATTCAGGTCGGTGGTCAGCGCCTGCCGGTACAGCCGCCATGACAATGCCGGTTCGACCCGCGCCAGCGCTCCCGCGTACACCACCCGCGACAGGCTGGAGCGGTGGGCGGTGCAGGGCAGGTAGTAATGCGCGGTGCGGAGCAGGTCATTGCAGTTGAACGAATAGCCGAGGCGTGCCAGCAAGCCGAACACCTCCTGCTCGGGCAGCAGGTAGAACAGGCTCAGCACGTCGGCCTGCTTGGTCAGGCGAAAATCGTCGGCACTGCGGCCAAGCGCCCGCAATGCCCAGTCGGGCCGCTGCCCGGCCAGCGCCGGCGGCAGGCTTTCCAGGTCGAATGCAGGCAGCTGTTCGAACCCGGAAAACTGGCTGAGGATGCGCTCGCCGTGAAACGGAACGTACATGTTGCGGCTGATGCGGTCCCACAGCGCCTGCTCGTCATCGTCCACCCCGAGCCGCTGCCGCAATACCTGCGCTTCTGGCGGCGGCAGGTGATCGAGCACTTCCAGCCCGCGGCACAGCGTCCAGACCGCCATCAGATTGGTGTACGCGTTATTGTCGAGGCCGGGCACGCTGCTGCCGGGGTAGGCGTTGTGGTATTCGTCGGGGCCGATCACGCCGCGAATCTCGTAGCGGCCATCCACACCGGGCTGCGCGATGCTGGCCCAGAAACGCGCGATTTCGAGAATCATTTCGGCCCCGCACTCGGCCAGGAAGCGGGTATCGCCGGTCGCCAGCCAGTATTGCCAGACATTGAACGCAACCGCTGCGCCGATATGCCGCTGCAGGCGGGTATGGTCCGGCATCCATTCGCCGGTCACCAGGTTTTTCTGGTGGCGCGGCGTCACTTCCCGTCCATCGCCGGCGCTACGCCACGGATACATCGCCCCTCGGAAGCCGGCCTCGCGCGCGGCCCGGCGCGCCGCCTCCAGGCGCCGGTAGCGATAGCACAGCGCGGCGCGCGCGATTTCGGGGAAACGCAGGTTCAGGAAAGGCAGCACGAACAGTTCGTCCCAGAACACATGACCGTGATAGGCCTCGCCGTGCCAGCCGCGCGCCGGCACGCCGGCATCCAGCGCGACGCTGTGCGGCGACACGGTCTGCAGGATATGGAAGGCATGCAGGCGCAGCGCCCGCGCCAGCGCGGGATCGTCGACTTCGATCGCCGCGCGCGACCACAGCCGGGACCAGCAGCAAGCATGCTGGCGCTGCAGGGCTGCAAAATCTCCCGCGTCCGCCAGCGCTTCGCGCGCTCTTTCCGCGGCGCCTCGCTCGCCGGAATCCAGCGAGGTGCACAGCGCCGCCACTTTCTCGACCACGAGCGGCTTCCCTTTCACCACGTCGCAGCTGCCGGCATGGCCGATATGGGCGCCGTCCGGGCGGATCACCGCAAGCGCCCCGGCATCGCCCTCGACCCGGGTACGCAGCACAAACGCGATCTCGACGCGCGAATGCCCGGTACGGGTCTGCAGCAGCGCGAGCTTGCCGGGCAATTCGGAACAATGCGGATCGACCAGGTGGCGATGCCGGTAATCGCGAAAGCGCTCGACGTTGTCGTTGACGACGTCGCCGTCGAGCAGCGACCGGAACTCCAGTTTGCCGGACCAGTCCAGCGGCATGAGCCGCATGCGCAGTGCGGCGAGATGGGGCTGCGCCATGCTGACGATGCGCTGTTCGCTGAGTTGCAGGTGGCGGCCGTGACGGTCGCGCAGCAGGCATTCGCGCCGCATGCTGCCGGTGCGCAGATCGACGCCGTGAAAGTAATCGAGCAGCGTGACCTCGTCCAGCCGCAGCCACGGCCCGCCGTCGATGCGGAACAGCAGCGGCAGCCAGTCCGGCAGCCTGACCAGGGATTCGGTCTGGTCGCACTGGCCGGCAATCCGGTTCGGCAGCCGGTCGTAGCAGCCGGCCCGGTAGGTGCCCGGATAGTGCACTCCGTCGGCACCCTCGCCGCCTCGGCCATCGACGGTCGCGGCACGGGTCACGAACACGCCGTTGCCGAGCGCGAGCAGCACTTCCCGCCTGCCTTCGTCCGTGGCCCGGTAACTGTCGAAGGCGACGGACCAGGAGGCGTCGGGCAGATCCTCTGCCCGATCCTCTGCCCGATCAGTCGCCATCGTTCCGCACATGCAGCCGCTGTTCCATCCGTTCCAGGCCGGCGCGATCGGGAAACGCCGGTTGCGAGCCATAGCCGGTGACCGCGACATGCGAAGCGGCGACCGCGAACCGCACCGCCTCGCCCCAGGAACGGCGTTCGAGGCAGGCAACCGCGAGCGCGCCGGCAAACGCGTCGCCGGCGCCGGTACTGTCGCACACGTCGACCGGCACCGCGGCCACGTGGGCGAACAGCGCTTTACCCACCAGCACGCAGCCGCCGTCCGGCAGCTTGATGCATGCAATCGCGGCGCCCCGCTCGCGCAAGCGTTCGCCCGCCTTGCGGGCGGTGGCCGCATCCCGGCACTCGATCCCGGTCAGCGCGCCGGCTTCGCCGGCATTCGGGCTGACGACGTCGGCCAGCCGCAGCAGCGCATCGCTCACGCGGTCCGCCGGCGACGGATCGAGTAAGGTGGTGATGCCGCGTTGCCGGGCCGCCAGCAGCGCGCGCTCCACCACGAAGCCCGGCACTTCGCAGTCGGCCACCAGCACCGAGCCCGGCGCCGCCTCGCGCACCGCCCGTTCGACCTCGGCCGCTTCCGGCTCGTCCCAGGCATCGTTCGCGTTGGGCGCCAGCACGATCCCCTTCTTGCCATCCGGCGGCACGGTGATCATCGCCATCCCGGTATGCGCGCCCGCGATGCGCCGGACCCCGGCCAGGTCGACGCCGATCGCACGCAGCGGCGCCAGCGCCTGTTCGGCCAGATCATCGTCGCCCACGTGTCCGAACAGGCTGGCAGGAACATCGAGCTTGCACGCGAGAAAGGCAACGTTGGCAGCCTTGCCGCCGCCGAGCCGCAGGAAATCGCTCGCCACCAGGGTTTCGCTCGGCTGCGGGCGGCGCTCGGTGCGCACCTGGAAATCGGCATTGATACTGCCAAGCGACAGCACGCGCTGGACAGTATGGGTTTCGGATGCATTCGTCATGGTCGCGGAATCCGTTGGGGAACACAGGAATTGCGACCGCGACAAGCGCGCATGGTTGCATGGCGAGAATCACAAACGTGCCGCAAACCTCCCGCAACCGCTGTCCGAAGGAAAGTTTCCGGGACCGGCGTTCAATCGGATTATTGAGCGTTACATAAAAGACGACAGTCAGAACGCTCAATCCCTCCCTTGCAGG